>CACXXY010000189.1 GCA_902771655.1 uncultured Bacteroidota bacterium
TGGGCGGCATGCCGATGAAATCCGTCAGTTTATGTTGGCAAACGGCGTATCAGAAGGTGTAACCGAATGAGAAATAGGCCCCAAAATGGTTAGTATCATCGCTGTTGAACCAATGAGCAGTTAGTGAAACTGGCCCTAAAAGACTATTAAAGGAGTACTTCAGTCCTGCACCTTGTGCCACGAAATGGAATATATCGGTAAAATTCATTCCTCCAGTACCCAACATTCCCCACGGCATTGAGGCATTATACATCGCCGTCAGGTAATGCTTGCCGTAGAAATTGTAACGCAAATCACAACGAAGAATACTTGCATTATGTGACAGGTCAATAGAAAAATCGTCAACGCTCGTCAGGCCGATAAAAGGCATTTGGTTTTCAAAGTGGCGTCCGGCAATTTCTCCACCGCAAACATTCCTCAAATTGTAATATTGAACGCTGGACTCTTTATTATCGATGTTGGCTATATAGCGGCCATATAGCTGGGGAATAATGGTGAACCGTCCGTTATATGGTGTGATATAGGCTTGGAAGGCATAGCTAATATCCATATATTTTTGCTTGGTTGAAGTCATGTAATAATAATGGCTTCCTATGGTCGACAGTATGCCATGGTTAGCAAAATATGGGTCATCCAAGTTGTCATATTGGAATGTAATGAAAGGTGAAACCATATCGTTGTTCACGTAATAGATAGAGTCGAAAGCACTACTCAAGAATGAAGTTTTGTCGTATGTTGTATGGACGAATGAGGCGCCGACTTTAGTGCTGATATTGAGCAAGTGAAACTCTGAAATATAGGCATTAGCCTTCATTTGCTGGTAATGTAAGTTGACATACTTGTCATGCACTCCTCTTGAACGGAAATGTTCGTTCCGATAGTCGGCGGACACATTGAATTTAGCAAACGAAGAGCGCGAATAGGTGTATCTGAGGTTGATTCTCGGGTTATAGCTCAACTTTGCAGATAAATTGAGCTTTGAACCGTTAAATTTCTTCTCGTTCAAACCCACATTAAGCAACAAAGCTGCGCCTTCCTCGGTGTCGTAGCGTATGCCCAAACCAAAGAAATGCGGCTTAGCGGGCTTCATATTGATCGTCAGGTTATACGCGTCCGAAAGGCCGGAGCCTAAATGGAGGGAATCATTTTCTTTGACTTGATAGGTGACTTCGTCGAAACATCCCGTGCCACGATACACGTTCATGGCGCGTTCGATATCTTGTTCAGAATAACTGTTGCCCACTTCCAGCCCGCCTTTACGGATGAGCCAACGGCAGTCACGGTCATTCACATTGTTGATGGTGATGGACTTGATCTTCACCGACTCTTTAGCAAGGTTCTTGGCATGAGGGGCATGGAGTGTCTTACTAACAGGATGCCCTGCCGAGGCGTCAACGGCTTGTTTAATGGCAAGGAGCTGGTCGTGGAACTCGCTTGCTCGTTTATAGCCCCTACCCACCAAAGTGTCGATAGCCTCTGGTGTGAAACTCAGCATGCCAAAGCCACTGACGTCGGGGACGATATGCACAGCGCACATCTCGCGGTTTTCCTTTCGTTTTGAACTCGTGCTGTTGGTGACCAAACGGGCAAACACTTGGGGCAATGACTTCAAATCGCTGGCTGTGACATCCTTAGTGGACGTGACTTCTACGCCAATGATGATGTCGGCTCCCATCTCGCGCAGCACATCGGCAGGGAAGTTGTTCACCAAGCCGCCGTCAACCAACACTTTGTCACCTATTATGACAGGTGAAAACACACCGGGAATAGCCATGCTGGCACGCATTGCAGTAGGCACACTGCCTCTCCGTAGCACCACTTCGTTGCCCGTAATCATGTCGGTAGCCACACATGCAAAAGGAATGGGCAATTTGTTGAAATCCATCTCTTCTTGATAGCCTACACAAAGGTTATTGAACAAGTTGATCAAAGAGCTGTTGTTGACGTATGCACTCGGCAACTGACTGATAAAGGTAGAGTTGGGGTCGTTTTCAAAGAGGCTATCAAGGCTAAAGGGCACTTGAAGCAGCAAAGTGCTGTTGCGCTGCCTTGCCTCATCCGACATAAAGGGACGGTCAATCTTGTTGCCGATATATTCCGACCAGTCAATGCCGCTAATCATTTGTGTGAGCTCCTCAGGCGAATATCCCATGGCATAGAAGCCACCGATGATGGACCCCATGCTGGTGCCTGCCACATAATCGACAGGAATCCCTAATTCCTCAATGTATTTCAGTGCACCGATATGGGAAGCGCCTTTGGCGCCGCCACCACCAAGCACAACGCCCACCTTCAGGCGAGACGGATTGTTATCGTTGTTGATTTGAGCCCATGATGGCAGTAATGCCAAACTTAATAGAAGTATGAGTAAGAGACGTTTCATCTGTTTGAGTTTTATCAGCACAAAAATAGAAAAAAAAGAAAGGCAAAGAAAAAAAACTCTGCCTTTCTGTTCAATAAGGGTTAGCCCTTGTTGGATTTGTGATTACATATCGAGCTTCATTAAATTCAAGGAAATATTTCCATAGACGGCATGGGCGGTGCAAACACCACCGATTTCGAGCCATTCGATAGGCTTCACTGAAAGGCCAAGACCGTAGTTGAAGTGGTTATAGCGGTTTTCTACGTCATAATCATGATAAACGGAATGGTTTTCGTAATCCACATTGATAGTGCCGCAATCCGTCCAACCTTCGGTTTCATTGCTGTAGCCAATCAAAGGGGTGACGTTCAGCCAAGATAAGACGGGAATTTTATAGCCTGCATTAATGGTGAGTGCCGTATGGTCATAATACATGTCCGGGGTGATTTTATTGCCCCAACGGTGCTCGGGCGACTGGTAGATAAAGTCGACATAAACGCCCATCAAAGAAGCACTTACACCACCGCCAAAACCAACATAGGTCTTGTCGATTTGGCCATCAAAATGATAGCCTACCGCACCGAGGTTCAAGCCGATGGTGACGTCGCTCCTATTTCGTGAAAAATCAAACAATTGCGCATTGGCAGTGCCGAAAAAGACCGCCAACAAAACCGTTAGTAAAAATGCTTTTTTCATTAGTTTTAAGTTTAAAATGGATTATTAAATAAAGAGGGAGTCGCGTGCGACTCCCTCTAGGGATTACATCATCAAGAACGACATCATCACACCAGCTGCCACTGCCGAGCCGATAACGCCGGAGACGTTCGGGGCCATGGCGTGCATGAGCAGGTGGTTCGACGGGTCGTACTTCTGACCTTCCACTTCGACGACGCGGGCGCTGTCGGGCACAGCCGACACACCAGCGGCACCGATCATCGGGTTGATCTTCTCCTTCAGGAAGAGGTTCATCAACTTGGCACCCAGCAGACCGCCAGCGGTGGCCACGCAGAACGAGGCAGCACCCAAGGCGAAGATCTTGATGGAGCTTGCAGTGAGGAACACGGAGGCCTGGGTGGAGGCACCCACGGTGAGACCCAAGACGATGGTCACGATGTCAATCAACGGGTTGGAGGCGGTGTTCTGCAAACGCTTCACCACGCCCGACTCCTTAATGATATTGCCGAAGAACAGCATACCCAGCAGCGGCAGGGCCGTGGGGCTGATGAAGGTGGTCAGGATGAGGCCGACGATGGGGAACATGATCTTTTCAGTCTTGTTCACCATACGCGGGGCGGCCATCTTGATCATACGCTCCTTCTTTGAGGTCAGCAAACGGATGATAGGCGGCTGGATCACGGGCACCAAGGCCATATACGAGTAGGCCGCAATAGCGATAGGTCCGATGA
>CACXXY010000190.1 GCA_902771655.1 uncultured Bacteroidota bacterium
CCCACAAAAGCCGCCACCAACTGCACCAACAGGCCTGCCGTTTCAGGCGCAGCGGTCAAGGGTTCCAGCGGCTGCATCCGTCCTGTTATCGCCGCATCAAAAATGAAGGCAAAAGCCACCCCCAGCGCAATGCAGAAGAAGACCAGCAAGGCATCCAACAGTCGCGTGACGCCCGCGATGTAGTCCTCGTTGGCCAAATCGCGGATGCCGTTGGTGAATGGCACTCCGGGAATCAAGGGGATGATGGCTCCGATAATCATGTTGCTCAGATGGGTACCCAAGCCCATTTTATACATCACCCCGCAAAGCACTGTGGCCAGAAACGCGCCGGTGAGATTACCTGTAATGCGGGACAGGTGAGGATAAGCGACAAAAAGCATGTAAACCCACAACAGCAAACCCGCCACCAAGGCGACCAGGCAGTCCATAAAGCCACCGCCAAAAACGATGCAAAAACCCGCGCTGCCCATAGCGGACGCCACAATCTGCTCCACAGCCGGCTTCGGACGCATGGCACGGATTTCCTTCAGCCGTCGCTCCAGCTCCGACAGATCGCATTGTCCTTGCGCCACCTTCCGTGACAACTGGTTCACTGCCACCACCTTGTCAAGACTCGTACCTTTGATAGGTATGAACTTGGATCGAGCGTATCCCTTGCCTGTGGCCATAATGCCATTGCTGAGCACGAAGAAGCTTTCGTCCTCCACACCGAAATGTCCAGCTATGCGCTGCATCGTCTCCTCCACACGCGATATCTCCGCCCCATTCTCCAGAAGAATTGAGCCGGCCTCGTAGGCCAAATCCATCACTTTGCTGCTATCGTCCATCGTATCACATATTATTTTCTTTTAGCACTTAAGATTCGGCCAATATACATGTGGTGGATGCCGGCGGGAAAGTTCTCATAGCGTTTACGGGGAATCTCCTCGAAGCCAGCCGGGTCGAAGGGATCACGGTAGATAATCTCGCATTCATACACTTCGGAAGCTTCCAGATAATATGGGGCACCATGCTCTGTATAAGCCACATGCAAGCCCAGTGCCTCCTCCTTGTTGCCATCCCGTCCGCTGTGCGAGCCCATATAGGCCAAAACATCCTTGTGCTCCTCATCAAAGGTCATAACCGTGAAGTATTTGTATTTCTCCATGAACTGATAAGTATAACGTGCGGGAGCCACATAAACGGTAATGGTATTCACATCATGGCTCCATACATTACCCAAAGCACCCCAGCCGATGGTCATGGCGTTGTGATTATCCTTGTCGCCTACTGCCAAGAGCAAACCTGAGCCTTTGAACCACGTGAAAGGATTGCCTTCGAAATCGTCCGTATAGTCAAACTCGCTGAAAACCGCCTGTTCCACCTGCTTTTCGGGTTCCACCGCCTTGCCATCCACGCTACCATAGAAATTGTAGGACACATTTGCCGGTTTCCACTTATCTTTTGGGGTGTTAGTGCCATCGGGATAACCGATGACAATCGTGTTAAGCGGTATGAGTTTTTTAGGCAGCTGCAACACCTTGGACACCGCTTTCACCCGTTCCTCGGAAGGATAAGTGCCCGTCCAAACCGCTCCCAAGCCCATGGCATTGGCGGCCAAGAGGATGTTTTCAGTGGCTGCGGAACAGTCTTGCACCCAGAACTCGCGGGCACTGCCGGGCAAAGCTTTGCTCATGTCGCCGCAAACCACAATGGCCAAGGGGGCTTTGGCTGCCATGCCCGCATACGGGTTGGCCTTCGCCAGTGCCGCCAACTGTTGTTTGTCGGTCACCACCACAAAGTGCCAGGGTTGCTTGTTCATGGCCGATGGGGCCGCCATACCCGCCCGAAGAAGCTGCTCTATCTTGGCTTCCTCCACAGGTTTATCCAAATAACTGCGTACCGACACACGGCTCGCGATATTGTTCAGAACAGCCTGTTCCGAACCATTTTTCTGGGCTTTTGTAGAACATGATGAAAGTAATAACATAGTGAGAATCAAAACACTAAATCCTTGTTTTTTCATAGTATCCATTTATTATGTTTATTAAATGCAAAAATAATAAAAATCAATTTAAGGATGAATAAGAGCACTAAAAAATGCAATAAATGGCAGAAAAATCACTGTTGATAACTTATTATCCTCATTTAACGATTCTTAGAATGATTGTTAATATCTTTCTGAAAAGTGAGAGAATTTTTACTTCACTTTGTTATACTTTTGCATGCCGTTTTTGAAAGACGGGAAGACGAGGAGACGGGAAGACATGCACTACGTGCATTCGGGGAGACGAAAAGACGGGGAGACGATGGAACAATAATCGAATACCCGATAGAACGAAAGTGAACGCCTTAACGAGCGAATGCAACGAGCGTCTTAACGCATAAACAGATCAACAATTCAACAAATCAACAAATCAACATGGAGAATAAGACTATTACTACGAAGAAGACTGAAAACAGACTCTCATATAACACCATTGAGGCCACCTTGGGAAATACCGGAAAGATTGTGCCACAAGCACTTGACATCGAAGAGGCCGTATTAGGCGCATTGCTGATCGATGCCAATGCCGTGAGCATCGTCATCGATTCGCTTACGCCTAGCATGTTCTATCGGGATGCGCATCAGATGATCTACAAAGCCATTCTCGACTTGTTCACCAAATCAGAGCCCATAGACCTGCTCACGGTTACAAACAAGTTACGAAAAGAGAAACAATTGGAGTTTATTGGCGGTGCCTCTTTCCTGGCCTCGCTGACCAACCGTGTAGCCTCTTCTGCCAATATTGAATACCATGCCCGTATCATCATGGAGAAGTTCGTGCTTCGCGAACTGATCAGCGTTTGCAGCAACATCAGCCGCGACGCCTACGATGACTCCAAAGATGTGTTGGAGCTGATGGACAAGGCTGAAACCGACCTGTTCAACATTATCCAAAACAATTTCAAGCGCGACAGTAAGGAACTGCGCACGGTGGTACAGAACGCCATCCATGAATTGCAGGAGATGAACAACAAGAGCAGCGACGAGTTGCAAGTGCGTACCGGCATCCGAGCCATCGACGAGAAAATCGGCGGCTGGCAACGTTCCGACCTGATCATCATGGCCGCCCGTCCCGGTATGGGTAAAACATCTTTCGTGCTCTCCATTGCCCGCAACGCAGCCCTAACCTTCAACAAAAAAGTGGCTTTCTTCTCCTTGGAAATGTCGGCCACCCAGCTGGTACACAGACTTTTCGCTATCGAATCGGGTATCTCTGCCGAAAAAATCGCCAAAGGCAAGCTGAATGAGTCGGAATGGATACAGCTGATGGAAAAAATCAATGTGCTTTTCAGTTCAAACCTGATTATTGACGACACCCCTGCCCTGTCCATTTTCGACTTAAGGGCAAAATGCCGCCGACTGAAAGCCCACAATGACATTGACCTGATTATCATCGACTATTTACAGCTGATGCAAGGCAATGTGGATGGAGCCAAAGGTACCGGCAACCGCGAGCAGGAAATCAGCCATATTTCCCGTTCTCTCAAGGCCTTAGCCAAGGATTTGAACGTGCCAGTCATCGCCCTGTCGCAGTTGAGCCGTGCTGTTGAGACCCGTCCTGGCGCAAAAAGACCCCAGCTGTCCGACCTTCGTGAATCCGGCTCTATTGAGCAGGACGCCGATATGGTTATGTTTATCTACCGTCCTGAATACTATAAATTTGAAGCTTTCGAAGACAATACTCCTTCCGAAGGATTGGCTGACATCATGATTGAAAAGAACCGTCATGGTTC
>CACXXY010000191.1 GCA_902771655.1 uncultured Bacteroidota bacterium
GGTCATTCCGCTGGTTTCGACAAGCTCAATCAGCGAGATTTTGACAAGGTCAATCAATCCCAGGCCTAGGTGGCGGAATTGGTAGACGCGTCGGTCTCAAAAACCGATGAGGTAACACTCGTGCCGGTTCGATCCCGGCCCTGGGTACGAAAAAAAGAGGATGTCATACGGCATCCTCTTTTTTTATCAAAATGTTTTTAAAATTTGGGGATTCTATACGGAATTGCACCAAAAAATTTGGGGATTCCATACATTTTTTGCAAAATAAATTTTGGGATTCGGGAATTTTGCAAGTTTTTTTACCGGAAAATGTGTATTTTTGCAGTTATAAGATTAGATAAATCAAAAAGTATTGTATTTCAATACTTTAATATATAAAAATTACTCAATGAAAAAATTTCTTATTAGCTTCGTCATAGTCTGCATGGCTTTGGGATTGGCAGCTCAGGATGCACCATCATGGAAGCAGGAATTGCCACGTCACGACGTTTATTTGGGCATCGGCGACCCCTTGGTTGCGGGAGTACTAACCGATAGAGTTGTTTTTTTTAGCAAATGTGGTGGTTTATTTACCAAATGCAGTGAAGAATACATTCCCGATTGGTTTGCGGTGGACAGCTATAGCAAGGGTCTCTTTGCCACACCTACCATCAGCATTGGCTATCAGTATCGCTTGGCCAAATGGTTCTGGTTGGGTGGAACATTTTCTTACACAGGATTTTATGAAGCTAAATTCGAACGCATCAGCAATCTCAAATGTTCATCTTATAACAGTCATTTGATAACCATTTTGCCAGAAGCCCGTTTCTCATGGCTTAACAAAAAAATTGTAACGATGTATTCCAGCATTGGATTAGGCTTGGCTATCTATACTGATGACACATACTATTCCGACAAATTTTACACCACCAAACCCCGCAACTATGATGAGACATTTTGCGGTCTCGCCTTTCATCTAACAGCGGTGGGCATCCATGTAGGCAAAAAATGGTATGGTTTCGCCGAACTTGGTTTTGGAAACAAAGGCATTATACAAGCTGGTTTCGGCTATAATTTCAACAGCAAGACAAAAAGTAATCAGTAAATATCAGCTTAAAAACTATCATGAAAAGGAATATATTGATTATAACGCTTATCGCACTGATTTGCATAAGCTGCGGACGTGAAGAACGAGGAAAACTGACCCAAAAGGGCAAGGAAATCCATGATTCATGGTACAACGCCAGCAGACAGATGATAGAAAATGATGTCATTCCCATGTTTCATCTCGATGTATGGATTAATACCGACAACGAGGATTTGCGGCGGCTTATTGAAGACCGGTATTTTCCGTATTATCGGATACGCGAGGATGGGGACAACGTATTCACTATTTATAATGGAGCCAACAAAATATTCACCATCAACACTTACGGAAAATCACTCAAGACAAATGGTTCCAACTGGCTTGTCACTAAGTACAATACGTATGTTGAAAACCGTGGTGACCTGCCTATTTTCCTCAATAGCTACAGTGAAGGAGAAAAATTGCATATCAGCAAGAGCAATGACCAATGGCTCATCCAAATGGATAGCACCGAAAACCAGGGATGCTATTGCAACTTGTATATCAAATCTTTGTCCAATGAGGGTGTCCTCTTATTCTCTGAAAATTACTACACCCTTTCTGGCAACGGAATGTACATATACAACCAAAACGGTCTCATTAAACTGAAGTTCGACATCACAGAGACTATTAGTCGCAAATGGGTTTCTGAATTTTATTTCCATGAAGGTGCCGTAGAGTTTGAGGCGCAAAAATCCAATCATGAAAACATCCCGATAAAAGCGGAGTATTTAGATAAAGAGCATTTCAGACTCACCTACCGGAACATCACCGAAGTTTGGGAATTCTGGGAGACTTCATATTCGTATTAAAGACCACGTCCAGAACAATGCAAGCGCATTATTGAGAGACTACACACTATTGGCAAAGAGCTACAAGCGGTTTCTTTTATGTAAGAAGAGAGTTATTCATCATCTGGAAGAATAGCTTCATTGCGCACGCAGCGTACAGAACATCCGAAACGTTTGTCACTGAGGCTCCTGACCACGTTGCTGCCCATGAAGATAATGCTGTAAGTGTATGCGTTGTATGTATATTCGTATGGCAAAGAAGAATCATAGCGTGGTTCACGAATAGTATCATTATACATTTGGGTAGAACTGTAGAAGGAGGCATTGGTATTCAGAGCGGCGATGTTGTTGCCAGCTACGTGGTTGCCAGCGGGAAGAATCGAAAAGCAGGTGGAATTGTTCGTGCTTTGGTTGTTGTTCACCGCACATTCCCCTCCGAGTCCTAAAACTCCTCTGGCAGTGTAGAAATCTATCACGCTTTGTGATATAGACATTGCACCTGTGTACCATCCCGTGTCAATGGACAACGCCTTGGCAACATAAGCACCTCTGTTGCTGCACACATATTCGTTTTGACTACCCACATAGTTTAGCATCTGTGTCCATTCCCCTTCGCTCGGCACGTGCCAACCTAAAGGACAAATACCCCTACGACCGCTGGCCTCTGGGAAGTTTCCACAAATCATGGTATCTAATGGCATATTGATTATTTCGGTCTCTCCATAATCGCGGTTCCACAAGTCCACTGCCGCATTCCAGTTGTAAAGCAGTCCGTAAGTGGCTGCAGTGGACGGGTCATCATTCACAAACCAAGCCATTTTTCCCGGATATGTTAATGTATCAAAAGGATTATTAAAAAGATTATGTCCTGTGCTGGGAGAAGTGCTGCATCGCATGTTCTCCTTAGTCCAACACTGGCTGCCAATTTGCACCGTGTTATACACATGGCCCTCATGGTCGGTAACTGTGGGCATGCCGGGACATGGGCGTGAGCATCCGCATGCGGAAGTGTCAATGGTTAGGTGGAGTGTATCTACGCTGGCGCAACCATACTCATTGTCATAGGAGAATGTATAGGTTCCGCTTTCGTTATATGCTTGCCCGTGCCAGGTGAATGAACTTCCGGTCGATTTATAAACGGCATTGTGTGTACCGTGATGGATGGTCAGATGCAGCGTTTCCGTGCAACGACAGCCTTGCTCGTTGTAGTATGTGTAAATGTAATTGCCGCTTTCCGTGTAGGTCTGTCCGTGCCAAGTATAGTTTTCGCAGGCGTTTGCGCTTTCCGAAGTGTGAGAGCCGATACAACTCGTGCCGCCACCACCACCAGAAGTGTCGTCTTTCACGCAGCGTACTGAGAATTTATTGGCTTTTGGAGTTTCATTTTGAAAATGAAAGTCTGTTTCATAATAAGACCAATTGATGTAATATGCCCAGGTACTATACTGGTCATAGTCCTCGGTGGTGGTCCAAAAGTATGCGTAATCTCCAAAATCGCGGTAATCTCCGAATTCGCTATAGTTATTTCTACTATAACGGCCAGCAGGCATAGCGTTGAACCCTGTGGCGTTGTTGGCCGACAGGTCGTTGCCCACCGCACACTCATAGTCGTCGGTTTCCCAGCCCGTGGTGGAGGACAATGCTTTTACAATACAGGATGCGCTATACTCATCATATTCCGGATAGGAACAGTCGCTGCAACGGTAGCCGTTGCTATATACATACGCTGCCAGTTGTGTCCATTCCGTTTTTCCGGGCACATGCCATCCTATGGGGCAGATACCTCTGCGGTGGCCACTGAACGAGTAATCCAACTTCTGGTTCGTTGA
>CACXXY010000192.1 GCA_902771655.1 uncultured Bacteroidota bacterium
CCGCTGCTGGAGTCTCTTGCATTTTGATGTAGGCAAATAGTTTCTTGCCTGCATCTTTAAGGCTGGCCCCGAAGAGATATACCACATCGTCGATAATCAGGAATCTGTCATGGTTTCGATGGCAGAGATTGACGGTGATGGGTGGGTACTGCTGGTTATGTCGCTCGATGTCAAGTTGTTGCTGGTTTGATAACTGACGGGTGTAGATGGTGGCTGATACGTTGGTATCACGCTTGCTAAGCATCGTCAGGGTGGTTTCGTCGATATAGTTGTCGATGAGGACGATTGAATGTTTAGCCTGTTTGATGAGACTGACAATCTGCACGTAGGCATCGAAGATCTGGCCATCGAAGAAGATGCCTTCTACTGGGGGTAAGGAAGAGCGGACGAAGAAATCAACCTTCTCTTCTAATAAACTGATTCGTTTATCTTGAGCGCCTAATTCTATCCTTACATCCTGTAAATTCTTGTTGATAGAGTATCCTTTCAGCAGATAGTCTTTAAGTATTTGATTAGCCCATTGGCGAAATTGAGTACCTCTTTTGGATTTTACCCTATAACCTACAGAGATAATAACATCCAGATTATATATTTTAGTTCGGTATTTCTTACCATCTGTGGCAGTTAGTAAGGAATCCTTACGCACTGAAGTTTCTACTAGCTCGCCCTCTTTGAATATATTACCTATGTGAAGCGTTATATTGTTTCTAGTAGTGTCAGCCATACGGTTTCATTCTCAACTCTTACTTCCAGCCTGATGGTTTCATCGGGTTGGTACATCACGATCTCGCCAGTGTTTGAATCAATGTTATTCATAATGTTATTTTTAAGTTCGACAATTATTTGATGATGCAAAGGTAGTGTATTTATATTAAACCACCAAATGATTTGCGCAAAATCTGCACATATGATCAATTATATAGCAAAAGGGCTCGCTGTCTCAGCGAACCCTGTATGCTAATTCATTACAAACAAAACCAAATAACCAATAACCTAAAACAAATATGCAATAAGAAAACTAAAAACGTATGAACTTTTACTGATGCAAAGGTACGGAGATTTTGGGCTGATACCAAGAAATTAGCCAGATTATTGTCGGAGTTGTTGCGACAGGCTTGGTGTTTTGCGACAGATCAGGAGATGAAGGGTTGTGAGTGTCGTAAAGGGCATAAAAAAATGGGCTCCGAAGAGCCCACAAATAAACCTTAACTAAATTCAAAACTAAAAATTTTAATATTAATAACCCTGTCTTCACGACAGTATTATTCCTATACCTAAAACCTGCGAGCATCACTGCTGGCATTATCTAACAAAAAACTATAATCGAGGCGCAAAGGTACTGCAAAATTCTGAAACCACAAAGAATTTTGCCTTTTTTAGCAGAGTATATTACAGCAAAAGGGCTCGCTTCTCAGCGAACCCCGTATGCTAATTCACAAAACTTAAAAGCAAAATTCAAATGAAAAAGATAACTAACTATAAACCCTAACTAAATAACTAATGTATGAACTTGATGCAAAGGTACGATGAAAAACAGCTGCTACCACATAAGTGGAAGCTTACACATCCAGAATCTGTCATGACTAAAACTACATGATATAGGTATCTCATATAGGTACAACAAATAACAATAGCAGCTACAGTCGAATGTGATTGTAGCTGCTATTGTTATGGTATAGAGGTATTAAAACCTGTAGTGTGTCGAATGCTTAACACGAATACCACCATTTACATTCTCCAACTCTTCCATTGACAGAGCGCGTGCGCTCATTTCATTCATCTGTTTCATAATCTTATAATTTTTAATTGTTAAACTTCTTTTTTTGCAGTGACAGGCGTTATTGCTTGTTTGCGTTGGCAAAGGTAAGGCGTTTTTGGGAGGTGGGCAAACATTTACTGATTTTTGTCCTGAGGTTGTTGCGACAAGGGAATGAGATTGCGACAAAATAAGGGGAGAAAACCCGTGGAAAGTGAGAAAGAAATGACTCTGTCCAAAAAGCCCGTTGAGCATTTCGGACTGAGCCCCAAAAATAACCTCCCCTCGCTTCGGGACAAGCGGGGGGAGGCCTTAACCAAACATCCGGACTAATCCGAACTATTCCTCTTTTTTAAAGTCATTGGTGACGTAAAGCGTTACACTCTCCTTGAAGATAGGCTTAACATAGTCGTTCTGCTTATAGACGTAGGTCTTGCCGTCCATCTTGAACTTGACAATCAAGTCGTCAGTACACCTGAAGGCACCCAGTTTAATCTCCTGACCGGCGGGATAGCTGTTCTGGAATCTGTACTTGGAGATCATTTCCTTGCCATCCTTGTTATAGATCATAATGTTGGAGATAAATTTCGTGGTGTCATTCTTCAGGATGATGTTGCCGGCCTTGTAATTGGCAATTTTCGGCATGTTGCAGATAACATTCCATTTGGCGTGCCATCTGAACTCTTTGTTGTCGGCATATGTAGCAAAGAATCTCTGGAAGCCATAGTCAGCTGATGCATCCAATTTTATGCGTCTTGGGGTCGGCTCTGAATCATCGGGTACATTGGGAATATACCAAACCCAAGAACCTCTGATTGTAGTTGTCGACCTGAAGGATCTTGATTCACCTTCTTTATACCAATATTTATAACTTGAATTAAATTCCGGCAGGTTGTTATAGATAAGTGACCATGCTGCAGTATTACCGCTCGTCTGGTTCTCCAGGTCGACATCCTTGACATTCCACCTTTTAGTATCAGTCCAGCTCCAGCTGGGATTGACACTGGCTTTGATGCCCCATTGACCTCCACTGGTTAATTTTTCAGCTGTAGGATCTTGACCTGGTTGTCCTGATGTTTCTGATCCACTTTTTCCATCATAGCCGCCAGAGATGCCGCATCCGATACTAAAGGTTTTCGACTCTGAGTGATCAACATCCTTGACGACGGTGCTGGGTATTGGGAAACCTTCTGCCGTGAACATCACATTAGCTACTTCATTTGAGTCCTTGGCGTTGATCAGCGTGCTGGCAGCCCTGAATTTGGTTGCGTATGCACCACACCACCGCAGATAAACTGGGGCACCACCTGTCCAGTTCCCATCTTTACCCTTGTACATGGTTTCATTGCAGATACTGGCTGTCATGTCCATGAAATAGTAGTCGCCAGCACCGTTTTCACCCTCATACACATGGAGAGGATAGACATCGCAACCCAAATTTACAACCGCCTCGCCATTGAACCTGTAACTCTTTCGGAAATAGATCTCGCTGATCTTAATAACACCTGGCTTACCAACATGTGCTTTGCCCTCTGCACGCTTAATCTGTGCAGTGAGTTTGTCTTTATCACCGGCTTCACCTGCTCTTGTCAGGGCGCGGGCCTGGACTGTTTCCTCTTTATATTTGGCCAGTTCTGACATCTGATCAGCCAGGAACATTCCATAATAGAAATAGAGCAAATCGTGATCATCACCGATAGTATAGACGAGAGACTCATCGAGGTCATACTTACCAGCTGCCGGGTCTGTCGGCTCAGTCGGGTCAGTATTATCAGACTCGTAGGTGAACTGCTCCTTGAACTTCTCCGGGTCGGGTATGATGTAGGAGCCGTTGTTGAAACTGCTGATGGCAAACAGCAGAGCCCTGTCGATGTCATCGTCGTTGCAATAGTATCCCAGGTCAGGATATTCCTGATAGAGGGCGTCAATCTCCGCCTTCTTGGGATTAGCAAAACCAATGGTTACACCACTGTGATAGAGTTCAACCAACTTGTCACCAGGCAGGTCGCTGACCTTGTCGAGGATCACCAGATAGGTATCTTCGTTAATCGCCATTTGCGGCTCCTCATCTAACAGTTCAGTTAAAGTCTCCTTGAGTTCTGCGTAGACACCCGGTGCTATATAATATCCACCTGGCAGATCATAATCCCAGTCGAACTCAAACACAGGGATATCTGGTGTTGAAGGCACGGAATCAGCCGGATTGTCATCATTTACAACACAGGAAGTAAGCCCTCCTCCGCAGCAAATCAGGACAGCTGCGAACATCCAATTAAATAATTTTGTCATACTAGTCATCATTAGGTTAATTATTTTGTTAAATACTTGGGTCAAAGATACGAAAAAAATCTCTAACTTCCAAACAATTTTGGCAAAAAGTTGATGATAGCATGAACTTTAAGACCGTTCAGGACACAAAAAGCAAGCACAGTAATGACGGTTCCTTTTGTGTTCCACATATAGCCAAATAATAGAGGCGACAGGAGAGGCCTATGGCCTTACACAGAGCAGCTACGCCCTCCCTGCTTGGCGGCACATGAAGAAGGAATTTCCCCATACAGTCTCCTACAACCGTTTTGTGGAGCGGCAGGCACAGGTGGCCCTTCACCTGCTGCTGTTCCTTCAGACCTGCGCCCTGGGCAAGTGCACGGGCATTTCCATC
>CACXXY010000193.1 GCA_902771655.1 uncultured Bacteroidota bacterium
TATTCCCATCATTTGCGCATCATTAAACGTATATTGTAATGGAAGATTCTTCGCAAATGGAAAATGTCATGCCGGACGCACGTGGTGTCTCCCTACAAGCGGGAAAGGGTGAATCTGCGAGGACGCAGATTCCTACGGTGAATCCTTTGCAAACGGAAAAAATACGCCTTCGTGCCCTCGAACCTCGTGATGTGGACCTCCTATACCGCTGGGAAAACGATCCCGAAGTTTGGAAGGTGAGCAACACCATGACACCCTTCTCTAAATTTACCTTGCAAGAATTTATAAAAACTTCAACCACAGATGTTTATGCATCTCGACAGTTGCGCCTGATGGTGGAGGATTGGAAAGGAAATACAGTCGGTGCGGTGGATGTGTTTGATTTCGAACCTTTCCACCGTCGTGCCGGCATAGGCATACTTATTGCCAAAGATTATCGCCATAATGGCTATGCCGAAGAGGCGGTTCGCTGTGTTTGCCAGTACTTGTTTTCAGTGTTCCAACTTCGTCAGGTGTATTGTAATGTAATGGTCGATAATGAGATAAGTCTGAAATTGTTTCGGCATATCGGCTTTCAGCCCTCGGGTGTGCAAAAAGACTGGATACGCACACAGAATGGATATACGGATGTTTTAATATTGCAGTTGATCAATGAGCATGAGAAATAGAACCATATTGCTGATTGTGGTCATCCTGATTGCGGTGGGTGGCACAATGGCCTATAACAAGGTCCTCAAAAATAATAATGTAGCTGTTGAAAAAGCAATGGTTACGGTGCCGAAAAACGCCACTTTCGACCAACTTTTGGACTCGTTGAGGGCACACCAGGTGCTATTGAATGAAAACACGTTCAAGTGGACCTGCAAACTCAGGCGTTTCCAGACTCCTCGTATGGGACATTATGAGTTTCACGAGGGCATGAGCAATATGGATCTCACGACCATGCTTCGCAGGGGACAGCATTATGGGGTGAAATTTACCTTCAATAATTTGAGAACTAAAGAACAACTGGTCGATAAGGTCGATCACCGTTTCTATTTTGCTCCTGAGGAATTGGCCGCATTGCTGAATGACAATGAATTTTTGACGAATTATGGCTTTGACACGGCTACCTGTATCGCTGCTTTTATCCCTGATAGCTACGAGTTCTTTTATGATATTACCGCAGATGAATTCTTCGAGAAAATAATGAGTTATTATCATAAATTCTGGAATGATGAGCGTCAGAAGCAAGCTGCTGAAATCGGCCTGAATCCTACAGAAGTGGCTGTTTTGGCTTCTATCGTGGAGGAGGAAAACTACAAGGCCTCCGAAAAGGCCCTGATAGCGGGCGTGTATATGAACCGCTTGAACAAAGGGATGCTGCTGCAAGCCGACCCGACGGTAAAGTATGCGGCGGGAGACCCTACACTGAAGCGTATTTTATTGGAACACACAAGAATAGATTCCCCTTATAACACTTATTTGTACCCTGGACTTCCCCCAGCTCCAATTCGCATTCCCGAAGCTTCCACGATGGACTCCGTCTTGCATTATACGCATCATAACTACCTGTATATGTGTGCTAAAGATGACTTGTCGGGTTATCACAACTTTGCCTCCACCCTGGCGGAACACAATCGCAATGCCGCCGCTTACCACCGGGCCCTGAATCGGTTGAAGTAATATTTCTGCTTGTCACTATAAGATTTTCATTGTGTCGCCATCGTTGGGGTCGAGGGCGAAAATTCGATCGTCGTAAACGCGTATGACAAACAGCCCTTGTTCGTGGGCATATTTGTCCGCATCACGGTCATAGTTGATTGCCGCAATGGCTAACATTATTTCTTTGTCGGCATATTCGGGACATATCTCCTTGAAAGATTGCATCTGGTTGATGAAGTGGTCTATATCCTGCTTAGTGCAATTGATCTTCACCTCTACTATAATGGCGATTTCATCGTCAAGCAACAGCAAATCCACCTCCAGTTTTTTGCCGATATCCTTCACATGTCGCTTGAAATTTTTCCAGCAACGGTCAATATTATAGCCCTTATCCTGAAACATTTTCATAGCGGAAGGCTCCATCAGTCCTTCAAGAATATGCCCGGATTGGGAGGTGAAACGGGTGGTCAGTTTATCTATTCTATCTTTTAACTTTCGGTCAGATTCTTCCATCCTACGATCTATTTCTTTTCCATTTTCCCGTAATTCTTTGATAAGTCGTTCGTTTTCCTGCATTTTAAGTGAGGTGTCGGCCAGAACCTGCTTGATGTCGTCCCAGCTCATCGTTTTGGGGTCGAGAGTCGTTTCATTCATTGTCGAGATATTTTAAAGTGTTAGTACTTTTTTTCGCTGCAAAGATACAAATAAATTTAATATAAAAACAATTTGTTGAAAAAATATTTTCAAATAATTTATTTTATTATCATATAATTTTGTGTGGATGTGTTGTGCTAATATAACATGTTGTAAAAATGCTTACCTTTGCAAAATGAAAATTGACGTATGGTGAAAAAGAATTGCTGTAAAACACGATAAAACTACATGATAAACGCGGATCCTATCAATTAATAAAAATGATATAAAATGAAGCTTGCCAAAATATTATACATTTTTTTGTGCCTTTTTCTCCCTTCCCTTGTTTCTGCACAGATTGTGGGTATATGGGAGGGTAAACTGCCGGTGGGCAAGGATTCCCTGCGACTGGTGCTGGCAGTGGAGCAGCGGGGCGATAGCCTCTATGCCGAAATGGACAGCCCCGACCAATATGCGGCGGGAATCGAAGTCAATAGCATTAGTTTTCAACAGGATACGCTTCGTTTGAAGTCGAAAGAGGTTAGCGCGTCTTTTTGGGGACGTTATGATAGAGAAAAAGATGCCATTCAAGGTGTTTTCAGGCAGGGTGGGGGAAAGCTTCCGCTGACTCTTCGTCGGGTGGCGGAGCGCTGGCAACTCCATCGTCCACAAACGCCGAAGGCGCCATTCCCGTATGAGGAGGAAGAGGTGCAATTGCAGTTTCCTCACGCCACTATGGGCAATATCCCTATTCGCGGCACGCTGACTTATCCTACCCGTAAGCACGAGTTCAACGGCAAGTTGTTGATACTGGTCTCCGGCTCTGGCTGGCAGGACCGCGACGAGAGCATCATGGGTCACAAGCCCTTTGCTGTTATCGCTGATTACCTGACACGGAAGGGCTATGCGGTGTTCCGTTACGATGACTTTCCCGTTGCCCAATATGCGAAATGCACCACACTCGATTTCGCGGACGCGACCTCTTTCGCGGTCAACTATTTCAAGCTTTACAACGAACATTTCAAGCAAGCGAAGCTTGGTGTTGTCGGACATAGTGAGGGTGGCACGATAGCTGTGATGGTGGCAGCCCAGAATAAGAATGTGGATTTCGTTGTCTCAATGGCGGGCATGATGGTTTCCGCCAAGCAAACCCTCCTGTATCAGGTGGAGGCTATCAATAAAATGGATACCACTATTTCCTCGTCAGAATTGTCGGAATCCATACGCATTTCGGAAATCCTGTATGAAAATATCGAACAAGCCAAGTCCTCTAAAGAGGCGGTTGATCGCTGTGGTAAACTGTTGCGGGAGTATAGCGCCAGCATGACTGATGAACAGCGGAAAAGACTGAAGATGACACAGCAGGATATCTTTGCTACACTCCGAAATGTCGGAAGCCCTTGGTTTTATGA
>CACXXY010000194.1 GCA_902771655.1 uncultured Bacteroidota bacterium
GTGGCGCGGGTTCCCGGGAGCCCCTTCAGGGGCTGGACGGGGTGTGTCGCCGCGTATCCCGCGGATCGGCGCGGAGCTTGGCGCATGGAGCCGTCCGCGTCCCGCAGACGGGGTGCAGGGACGTGGGGGACGGGGCGATATGTCGAGCTCGGGGTCATTGTTTGTTTTTTTGCGGGGCGAAGATACGAAAAAAGGAAGACTACTTCATGAAGGTTGGTAACACTTTTAACGTCAATATGACTGGCTCGCTCTCACTTATCCGGAAATCGGTTATGAGATAGTCGTCGTAACCGTACTTCTGTTTGAACCTCGGAAAACGTTTATGTCTTCTCGGGACTCGAAAACGCAATCTGTGAACAACCTCTTCTATTTGGGACTTGTAATACGCAAATTGTGTTGAATCGGCTATTTCACAACCATCATAATAAAAATACTCTTTGTCTGGATAACGGTCAGTTTGATATTTGAACACCCAAAGATATGTCAGGTCTTTAATGTCAACCACATTCATTCGACGTATGTTATCGAATTTGATAGAAAGGCGAACAGTTGCGATGGACACAGTGTCAACGTATGGACTATAAATGCAAAGTTTGTCCAGAGATTTTGGGGAATAGTGAATGTTTTGAGGTTTCAGGTTGGGCACGTTCTGCTGCTCGGTGATGCAAGGATGTTCACAGCAAAGGTGAAAGCTGTCGCCAGAAAAAGTGAATTTCGCCTCATAATAATCGTTGTCTATAATATTGGAGTGACTGGGAATCACCATTCCATTCCAAGAGCGAATGTCAAAAAGTGTATCTGCGCATATCGTTGCGTTTGTTTCCTTGAAAAACTTAGAGATATCGTTTGAATAATGAATAAAAAAAGGGATATCGTTCAAAATGCAAACGCAGGGAACCAATGGCAAGATGGTCTCCATCTGGCTCAATTGGACTACTATCATCGTGTCATGCATCCATACACGACTATAAAACGGGATGCCCTTACGAACACACAAGCATTCGTTGATGGAGGAGCAAACTTTTCCCAACACGGTTTTCATCGTTGGAGACGGTTCAACAACCACATAACGATGTTTGCATGTCTCTGATTGTGAAACCATGATTTTAGGTGATAGGAGTACAACCGTAAACAACAACATGAAAATCAATTTGCTTTTTCTTAAAATAGTATGTTCTTTGTTTGTATTGTCCGCCAGAAAATTGAACATTTCTTCCATCTTTTTCAGTTTGTCGTCAGAATGTGTTTTGGAGAAAACAATCTTTCCATCTCCTTCAGAATCACAGAGCCCTTTCATAAGGTCAGCATCCACATTAAGACCTTCACCATCGATTCTTTCTTTAAATCTTTTTTTACCAAAGCCTCTAACTACAAATAGTTTATCAGGGGTGCCTTCGCTCCCATCAACATGCCTGATGTGTCCAGATTTATTCACCTCCCACTCATCCTCCCCGTTCGGATCAATCACCTTTATAGGGTTATTACTGCAATAAACGTAGTTCGACTGATGGGGATATTTCGCCGCCATCGGGTCCACGCTCAACCACACACTCAAGTCGGAGGAGTAATGTCTTGAGCCGAAGTAAGATAGGCCGGTTTCGGAGTCCTTTTCTTTGGCGGAGAACGTGTAAGTCGAGTTAGCAGTTAGCAGTGAGTAGTGAGCAGTTAGTCGGGATTCGGAAGTGCCTGTACAGATCCGGTAGCAGAAGCCAGCCCCGCCAGGGGCTAAAGCCCGGTAGGAAACGTCGGTGGCGCGGGTTCCCGGGAGCCTCTTCAGGGGCTGGACGGGATGTGTCGCCGCGTGTCCCGCGGATCGGCGCGGAGCTTGGCGCATGGAGCCGTCTGCGTCCCGCAGACGAAGCGCGGGGACGTAGGGGACGGGGCGGAATACACTATTGTTCCTGACGTGATTTGATGACATAAAACCTATATGTCCATTCATATTTTGAGTATTGAGGATATACAATGCCGTTTATAAAGTCCTTCATGTTGATGGGGTAGAAAGGGCCGTAACACACTCTTTCAGTTACGTGGTCGTTTAAGTATTCGTGATATTTTTCCAAATAATAATTCTTGTAGCAACATTTGTATTTCAACACATTATTTTCATAAATGAAATACTCAAAATGTTCGTCATCCAATCTCACGCCCTTTCCGACGAGTTCTTTTCCATCTTTATATTCATCCCATCGAATAAGGCTGTCGTTCTCAAAGTATGATATGGTTAATATGTTCCCATAGAACCCTGGCTCTATGTCATAAGTCACGCACAATCCATTAAGCTGATTGTTTGAGACCGACCATTTGTACACGGGATCTCCTGTAGATAAGTATTGAATAGCCTCCCCATCGATCTTCCCCTGTTTGTAGTCTGTTATAGTTTCGAGAAATAGAGATCGCTTGCGTTTCTTCCCGTACGAGTATCTGTACCTGAATGACCTTCCGTGCCTCAACCCTCCGCTAAATGATTCCGACAAGAGAATATGTTCATTCAATCGTTTTGTAGAAACACTGTCTCTTCTATAGATATCATACAAAATCCAATTGCCGTCCGGCAAGCCATCCTTAAACTGATATTTACAGCATATGGATCTTGTGTCAACACGATAATATAAAGTGTCATCCAAGAAAACGGCATGTGATTGAGCACGTGCCACAGGAGCAAAAGCAAGAAGAACGATGAAAGGAACGATGATTCTCATGTTCATTTTAGTTTATCGTAAAAGTCTAACAACTCTCTGATTAAAGTTTCCTGTGCTTGTTTCGCTGATTTACCGCAAGCATTAACCACCAACATCCCTAATGGGGGTTTCAACATAGTTTTGTCGCCAGTGATATTGTTAAAGAATTTCGAATCACTTGTTTCGAAGTTGGCGACGGAAGAATTAAAAACGGTATTGAATTCGTCTGAACAAATCTCAACCATTAAATGATCCAAAGCAGGATTGCCCGATTGGGGCCTAGTTGAGAAGGCGGGGGCCTCCGTTATTTGTTCGTGACCGAGTTCGCTTAACATACAATCTGCGGAGATGGCCTCATTTGCCACAAGATTCGCTTCAATAAACACATCACTTTTTATTGCATTGAAAAGTTTCTTGGCATCTTTGTTCTTTAGTTTCTCTCCCGTGGTTTCGTAATAATGAGACGCAAATTGCTTATATGTAATATTAGGATCCTTAAACATAATCACATTAGAGTTGTTATGGTCCAGCGAAAACGCTTCATATATATTCTCGCAATCTATTCCCTTGTAGGAAAGCAAATAATTCCTAAAAGCAATATTTGTTTTACGTCCAATCAACCTGAATCTTTCCCCATCCGGATCCACCAGCTTCACCGGGTTGTCCGCGCAATACGTATAAGGCGATAACGACGGATATTTCGAGGCCATCGGGTCCACGCTCAGCCACACACTCAAATCGGAGTTGTAATAGCGTGAACCAAAGTAGCTTAGGCCGGTTTCGGGGTCCTTTTCTTTGGCGGAGAACGTGTAAGTTGAGTTAGCAGTTAGCAGTGAGTAGTGAGCAGTTAGACGGGATTCGGAAGTGCCTGTACAGACCCGACGCCCTGTGCCAGCCCCGCCAGGGGCCAAAGCTCGGTAGGAAACGTCGGTGGCGCGGGTTCCCGGGAGCCCCTTCAGGGGCTGGACGGGGTGTGTCGCCGCGTATCC
>CACXXY010000195.1 GCA_902771655.1 uncultured Bacteroidota bacterium
GTACAAATCGGTCGTATTGCTGAGATATAGGGCCGGATTTTGGCGGGCTGGAGTAGTGCTGAAATAGTTGCCCACCGTCACATGCTTGAAGTTGTATTCGCCGGCTTCCAATTGCAGACTGCAGCTGCCGTTGTTGCCAATGACACAATTGGTGGCCTCGATATTGGAGTAACGTGACAAAATACCGCTGTTGTATGTGTTTTTAATGATGGTGTTAGTGATGACATTGCGGTTGAGGGTAACCATAATGTCGTTGAATCCACCCCAAGGCTCAATTTGCAGTCCTACGTATGAATTGGAGATGATGGCGTAGTCGATGGTATTTTCCTCGTTGCCTTCGAGAATCCAAATACGATCCCACTGGTTGTAATCCCCATCGTATTGCGGTTCCAGTCGGTCACCTCTGAAAATGACCGGCTGTTCACGGGTGCCGTTGACATGGATGTTGCCATAACGCCATACTAACAGTCCGCTGCCTTTGTGGAAATAGATGCGAGTGCCCGGGTCGATGTTGAGTGTCCCCAAAGAATCTACAACAGCCCAGCCGCCCATCACCACGTAGGGTTTGTCGTTGTGCCAGGTGATGTTCTCGTGCTCATGGGCCACAATGAAATGTGCATCCTGGCCAAAGGCGGTCATGCGTACTCTCTGTTCTACCTTGCCGTGCTCGAACATAATGGAATCGCAAACCAAAAAAGGCTGGTTCTGATTACCTGGGTTGATGGTGACTTTGGCGAAGACAAAGATGCTGTCTTTGGCGGGTATCAGCATATCACGCTGTATGTTGCCTGCCACTCCGTTGACATTGATGCTGTACGGTGAGTTGTTCCCTCCACCAAGATAGATGTCCACTTTCAGGTCTTGTTCTGTAGGATTATACACCGTAAAACTTCGTGTAGTGGAGCCCAAAGTGGTAAATACCGTATCGAAGGTGATGGAAGTGGTAGAAAACTGCAACTTAACATTGTCGTCAAATACAGGTTTTCGACAGGCACTGCCACAGAGGGCGATGAGAAAGATTGTTGTATATATCAGAACTTTCTTCATGAAAAAGCGTTTTTCAATGATGATATTGAATTGTTGATTTTTTTTTACTTTGAATCTTGAATTCTGAATCTTGAATTCTGAATTTTGAATTCTGAATTTTGAATTTTGAATTTTGAATTTAAATCCCTGACCCCTGATCACTGTCTCCTGTATCTTATTCATAACGTACTTTTTCCAAAAATAGTGCATGGGCGGGGGCGGAATCACCGGCTTTGCAGCGATCTTTCTGCTCGATGATATCCTGAAAATCCTGCACCGAGATTTTGCCTTTGCCCACCAACAACAGCGTTCCGACGATGGCACGCACCATATTTCTCAAAAAACGGTTGGCTGTAATCGTGAAGACCAGCTGGCCGTCGCACTGCTCCCATTGGGCGTGTGTCACATGGCAACGCATGTTGTTGACTTGTGTGTGCACTTTTGAGAAGCTGGTGAAATCCTCATTTTTCAGTAACAGCTGTGCCGCCTCATTCATCTTGTCCATATCCAATTTCTCAAAAATGCGGTGCGTGTATGGAAAATTGAAAGCATCCTTGCGGATGTTGACATAGTAGCGGTAGGTGCGGTCGATGGCGTCAAAACGGGCATGGGCGTCGTCGGCCACGGGCTCAATGGAGTAAATGACAATCTCCTTCGGCAAAAAACTGTTGAGCTTGTTGACTAATTGCATACGCCTCTTCTCATTCAGTTCCTCGGGAAAGTCAAAATGGGCCATGAAGTCGCGGGCATGAACCCCTGTGTCGGTGCGGCCGCAGCCTGTGATGGCAATACGCTCACGCTGTCCGTCATCAGAGGGTTGCTGGAGTAACAACGTCAATGCATTTTCGATAACTTCCTGTACACTGATATTTTTCGGTTGTATTTGCCAACCGAAAAAAGGTGTTCCATTGAAAGCTAAACGCATGAAGTAACGCATGGACTATCGCAGGTTTTTCAGTTTCTCAACCACTAAGGGTCTATCTTCTTTATAGGTAACTCCAAACCATTGTGAGTCAGTAACTAACACTTTGATAGTTGCGGTTCCACTGGTGAGAAAATGGTTGGCTACCGTGGGAATCTGGAATTCGGACTTGGGATTGTCGTTGTTTTTCTGCAAGAAATCTTTGAACATATCATTCAGACAATCAAAGAAATACGGAGTGAATCCCCAGAAATTCATGGAAACCACAGTGTCTTCCGCCAGCTCGGTCACAGTGCCGTTGTCGTCCACATTGCGGATGCCTTCGGCGGTGCGACTGATCTTGGTCATCTCGGTGACGGAGGTCAGCTCGTTCCGCTCGTTGGTGCGGCATACGCCACGCGACACGGAGCCGTGTTCCGACAGAGTGTTGGGTAGCAGATAGCCCACCATGGCAAACTGCGGCTTATCTCCTTCTTGAGGTCTTTGCAGAAAGTCGGCCATTACCTTAAAACTGTTCTTGCCGTAAAAGTCATCGGCATTGATGACAGTAAACGGCTCGTGGATAGCGTCTTTGGCTACCAGAATGGCATGTGCGGTGCCGTAGGGCTTTACACGTTCAGGGTTGACTGTGAAGCCTTCAGGGATGGCATCCAGCTCTTGGAAAACATAGCTGGTGTCGATTTTGTCGGCATATTTGCTGAGGATGAATTTTTTGAAATCTTCTTCCATGCTTCTGCGGATGACAAAGACCACGCGGCCGTAGCCGGCATCAATGGCATCCTGTACGGAATAATCCATGATGGTTTCACCATTCGGACCGAGATGGTCTAACTGTTTCAGTCCGCCGTAGCGACTGCCCATTCCGGCAGCAAGTATCAATAGGGTAGGAGCCATAGTTGTTGAATTGTTGAATTGTTGAGTTGTTTATTTGTTTATTTGTTTATTTGTTTATTTGTTTGTTTGTTTGTTTGTTTTTAATTCCCCTTCTTATAGAATCGACGAAGGAGCGAGTGCAGAGACAAAGCTTGCTTTGGCTTTGCCGAGCGAGGAGGAGATGGAGGCATAGCCTCCAACGGGTGGCCGAAGGCCGGGGTAGTGATTATTAATTAACCTGCAAAGATACAAATTATTTTAATGTGCCAATTGAATTTGCTAATTTGCTAATTAACTAATTTCGCTTTCATAGCCTTCATGCTCCTGTCGGGCTTGGCGTTCGCCCAGTATCCGCAGGTCGTCTTTTCGGGACAGGACTTGGCGGAATACATGGATGAAACCGTCGTTTTTGCCCAGACTTTGTATGTTTGCGGTCACAGCGGAAGAACCTTGTTTTTGTCATACGAGCGGATGCGTTCACCCGAAGAGGTGGCACCAGTGGGAACGACGGAGTTCACCGCCCAGCAGCTGAAATGCGAGTCTGGCTTCCTGACCGCCTACTGCTACCATATTTTCGCCGATACGGTACGATTAGGTTCAACGATAACCAACTTACAAGCGTATGTGACCGATAGTCAGAATATTACCATCTATGGGAATTTGAATTTCGGCAACTCGCAGGCCCCGACAGACCATCCTGATGTGGGCAATGCCCGTCTGCTGCTCTGTGCCTCCAATCTTCAGTATTATTGCCCAATATGGCAGAATACTTACGGTGCCGGCAGCGATGAGGAGTTCCGTGTACAGAATCTGAAAATTCTGAAAGGCTTGTCCAATATCAATGCCGACTTGTATGCACTTGAGGAGGTGCAAGAGGGCACGGCGGGACTGGATTCATTGGTGAACGGACTGAATGCCCGTACCGCCCCAGGACGCTATGCCTATATCGCCGACGGAAATACGACCACCAGCACTTATACCAAGGTGGCACTGATATACCGCACGGATAAACTGGCTCCATATTTGTCGATAGGTTTTCCATACACTTATACTTCTTCGGTTTATCGCAAGCGTGAGTATGTACAGGCATTTACGGAACTCGCTACGAATGAGCGTTTTATTTTGAGTGTAAACCATTTCAAGGCCAAGGATGGCACGGGCAGTGCCTCTACCAATGCCGCACGAATGGCCAATGTGCAACAGCTGGTGAATTTCCTGACCACTCATTTGAACAGCAATTATTATAATGATGCAGATGTTTTGATTGTAGGAGATTTGAATTGCAATTCGTATGAGGAGCCTCTTCTTTATCTGGAAAATCATAATTATCAGGATCAGTTAAAAGTTTATAGTCCAGATGGTTACTCGTATGTATATGACAATCAGGTGTCGTATCTGGACCATGTGTTCGCTTCTCCCTCCATGGCTGCTCAGGTGACAGGTGCCGCTCCGTATCATTTGAATGCCGATGCCTCATACCGTCAGGGTTATTACTACGGCGATACCACTATGTACCGCTATTCCGATCATGATCCGATAGTGGTAGGTCTGAAATTAGGCTCCAGTCAAATTTCAATTCTAGATAATGAAAATTCTGATAATGAAATAGTTATATATGCTGTTGGAAAGAATATAGTAATTCGCCCCGAGCAAGCGACCGATGTGATAGTATATGACCTGTTGGGCAGAACTGTAGCTTTTCGCAGTCAACTGCAGCAAGGCTATATACCCATGCCTACCGCAGGCCTATACCTCGTTCGTGCTGGAAATCAAGTAAAGAAAATTGTTGTCGAATAATTTCAATAAATGTTGTACTTTTGCCATAAAAATAATAAATTTGAATTTTTTTGTCACTACCCCGGCCTTCGGCCACCCCTTCTATTAGAAGGGGAATTGAATTTTGAACTTTGAATTCTAATCCTTAATCTCTGTCCCCTGTAACCTAATAATCCTCCCATGCAAGAAATAATCTTTTTCCTCGACCAGCTGATGCGCAACAACAACCGTGATTGGTTCAATGCGCACAAAGACGAATACAAATATGTGCAAGGAAAATTCAATGAATTTGCCCTTGAACTGATGGATGCGGTGGCAGCTTTCGACTCCGATGTTTATGGTTTGGAGTTAAAGGATTGTACATACAGAATCTATCGCGATATTCGTTTCTCGTCAGATAAAAGACCTTATAAAAATCATTTTGGCTGTTTTATCTGCAAGGGTGGCAAAAAATCTGGCAATGGCGGCTATTATTTTCACGTGGAGCCTTCCGAGGCGGATTATATTGGAGGGAACCTGTTGGCAGCGGGCATGTATGCGCCTACAAAGGAGCTGTTGGAACACATCCGTCATGAAATCATTTATGATGGTGACAAACTGGACAAGGCTGTGAAGAAAGCCAAGCATTGGAGTTTCTCGGAGGACAGCTTTTTGCGTCGTGTACCGAATGGTTTGCCTAAGGATTCCGCATATTCCGATTATCTGCGCCTGAAAGACTATACTCTCATGCAGGCTCTGCCCGATGATATTTTGTTCGGTGATCAGGACAAATTATTGGCCCATGTGGTGAAGCAATTCAAGTTGGTGAAGGACTATAACCACTGGTTGAATGAGGCGGCGGAGGTGCTCTAATAATGCACAATCAGCTCCAATATCAGTCTGTCTTCATTGCCTTCAAAGTCGTCGTGGAAGAAGTTCTTCTCGTAATTGAGGCGGATGCCGGCACGACAGGGTCTCTCAAGAAACATCATGGTGAAACCGGCGGTGATACGCTGGCGGGTAGGCTCAATAGTGTATTCGCCGTTCTCGTTTAACTTTCCGTTGCAGTTGGGCGATATGGCATCATAACGCAGTGCCAAGGCCACATTGTCCAGCCATATTTTGTTGATTTTAAAGGTATAGTAGGCAAAGCATTGCAGGGCATGTGTCGGGGCAAAGTCCCAGTTATCGTACCATTTGTATATGTATTCGGCGTCCAGATGCAAGCCTTTGATGTTGTAGGTGAGGCCTGCATCGAGATTGTGCATCCTCAGGGCCTCGGGTTTTACTGCGGCATAGTTCAGCGACAGCTCAAAACCCTTGAAGAAATTGAAGGTGCCTCGGGCAACATAGTTCAACGCTTTCTGGAAATGCATTTGCTTGTCGAAACCACCGCTGTTGAATATACCGGCTTTGATTTCAAAAGGCACTACTTTGTCCCATTTGTAAGATACCACACCGCCTACATCACTCCAAGCGGTGATTTTTTGTGTCAGGAATGATTTGTCAGAAAAGTAATACATGTATGGCGACAGCAGGTTCTCGTTGCTGAAAGGCATTTTATCATAACCGATGAGGAAAGATAAACCTTTGACAGGCATGAATTTGGCAAAAATGGCTACGGGAGAAAACTTTCCTCCGTAGGTTAAATCCACTAATGCCATGTAGGAAAACATAGGGTGTACATTGCCATACACGCCGATACGGGTGTGGCGTAATTCAAAATGGTGTGTGTATAGTTCTGTGTTGAACTCATAACGTCCCAATACTGTAGCGGTGAAATGCGGAATAAGGTCCCTTTTGTTGAACTTTTTAACTTTGGTGGTGTCGGCGGCAGTGGGGGACAATTGTGCGATGCTGTCATTGGGTTGGGCATATAGCATTGTGAAACAACATGAAAATAATACTATAAGCTGTAGTAGTCGGTTCATAGTGATGCTCATTTTTCATTTTGGCAAAAATAAGAAAA
>CACXXY010000196.1 GCA_902771655.1 uncultured Bacteroidota bacterium
CTTTCACCTGTTGGTACAAATCTTCCTTGATAATGACCACTGCGTTGGGTTTGAACTTTTTGGCCTGCTGTATCAGCAATTCGGCATTGGAGTAGCATGCCAGCACCTCCACATCGAACAGATTAGGCAGTGCCTCAATCACTTCCAGGGACTGAACGCCCATGGAACCCGTAGAACCCAATAAGCAGACTTTCTTCTTCAATGGTCAAAATTTTTAGTCTGCAAAGATACGAAATTTTTCTTGTTCCTTTTCTATCTTTGGAAAAGGAAGCAAAAAGATCTTTGTCAACATGAATGCTTCCAGCCATGTTAGCTCTTTGGCAGCGGTGGTGAAAGTAAACTGGACATTAATGCATTAGTTTTTTAATTGCTTTTCAGGAAGTGCAAAACAGAGAGTTGAAGTCATATTATTCAAAAAAATACTGTTATGGGAACCATGTACGGTAATCTATCTCCCATAAAGTATTGCCTTCACGATTTATCCATTGTTCATTGTGGTAGGTGTATTTTCCTTTTTTCTCGTTTTTGTATATCGTTGCAACCCCGTGTTTGAATCCAGTGGTGTATGCTCTGTAACCTATAGGCAAACGAATCACCATTTCACCCTGGTGGTTGATGAAACCTGCCGTTTTATCCATTTCTATTACGTGTGCCAGTCCTTCTGAGAAATAATCTGCATCATAAAAATTACGTTCAAACAGCCTTTTCCCTGTAGAGTCAATGAACATGTATTCGTTTTTGCCGATGGTGACTAAGCCAATCTCCTCCTTGAATCCCCATATTTCCATATTGTCTATAATCACTCTTCCTGTTGTATCGATGACACTCCAATGCAGATTGCACGGTGGCAGATCTTTGTCCCCATCGCCTGCGTTGCAGGGCTCATTGGTTGCCACTGCCACTGAACTCAATCCTTCTGAGAATCCCGTCGCATCGCGGTATTTTCCCCCGAACAATTCGTTGCCTTTAGTATCGATGATCATCACTTTGTCATCATACTCAATGACTGCCCTGCCGCAACAAAAACTCTCATGACTATAATTATCATGACTTATGTTCATTGGGAGGACCATTTCGCCTTTGTGGTTGATATAGCCTTTGAGAATTCCAATTTGAAAAAAAGATTTACCAAGTGTTCTACCGTCGCCTACGGCGGCGAGTCCGTCTCTGAAACTGTGGGCAAAGTTCCATTGTGGCCGTATGACCACTTTGCCTGTACGATCCACAAATCCTACTTTGTCGCTTATGCTGTCACGGAACCAACACAGGCCTTCGCTAAAGTCGCCAACCTCGCTCACCCCTTTCGGTAGGGTGAACACTTTTTTGCCTGCCGTGTTGATGAACCCCCACCTATAGTTAGCATCCCTGACAGCGGCAAATCCTTCCGAAAATTCGTGGGCTTTGATATAAATCGGTTTCACCACAACGGTGCCGTTACTCAGGATAAAACCATAATATTGTTGGCTACCCCTAACGTCTTCTATTTTCACGGGTATTGACGCTTGTTGCGCGGATAAGCATGCAACCAATCCGCAGAATGCCAAAAATAAAACAATTGATTTTCTCATCATGTCTGGATTTTTTATAAAACGTATAAAGACTGATAATTATTTTACAATTGGACATCTTTTCCATCCTCATGTTGGATGCAACAGTTTTCAGCTGTTTGAATTGTATTTCCATTCCATAAAGATACAAAAAGATTGTTATTTGAATCTTGTACAGTAATCCAACATTTTTATATACATTTGCACAAGCAAAAAAATGCAATATTGATGAATGACATACGGTAATATGAAACATTTGATTTCAATCCTTTTTCTTGTATTTTTTTTCTCGGCCTATGGCAGTGGAATCAAGTTGACTTCGCTTACCGTTGAGATGCAGGACGGTAGCCAGCCTTTGGCCACCGCTGAGCCTCGTTTCAGCTGGCAGTACGTGTCGGATGAGAATAATGTGAGGCAGATAGAATACCGCGTTATTGTGGCCAGCAGCGAGGAAAATGCCCGCAATGGCATTGGTGACCTGTGGGACAGTAAAAGTGTGGCCTCGGATAGGATGCTCTATATTCCATACGAGGGCCGGAAGCTCAAAAGCCGCGATTGTTGCTGGTGGAAGGTTTATACTATTGTTACCTACGGAAACAAAGGGAAAAAGATGAGGCTTGAGAGCGATGCCCGCTACTTCGAAATCAGCCTTCTTTCGCCCGATGACTGGCATGCCCATTGGATTGGCCGTGATTTTGATGATGATAATGTGAATGGTCATACTGCTATCGCTGCCCGCTACCTTCGCAAGGAATTTGTTTTGAAGAAAAATATCAGCAAGGCTAGGCTCTATATTAGTGGTTTGGGCGTTTACAAAGCCTTTATTAACGGTAATGAGGTGGCTTCTGACGAATTGTTGAAACCCACCCTTTCGGACTATACGCGACGCATTTATTTCAATGCCTACGACGTGACAGATTTGCTCCATGGGGGTGACAATGCTGTTGGAGTTATGCTCGAGGGTGGTCGTTTTACCACTGTGCGCCACGATACCATCTATTTAGAGTGGTGCGGCATCAAGCACGCCGCTCATTATGGACTGCCTCAATTGCTGCTGCAACTGGAAGTAATCTACGCCGATGGCACTACCGATACTGTCGTGAGTGGCGAAGGCTGGCGTATTACCAACCGTGGGCCTATCCGCAAAGCCAATGAGTTTGATGGCGAGACTATCGACAATGGTTTTGACTTGGGTTGGTGGTCGCATCCAAACTATTACGACCAATATAGTAATGAGTTTGATGACCTTGTCGATATGGACAATTTTACGGCTCCCAACCACTACGATGACAATTGGCAGGATGTAGTGGTGGACTATGACCGCCAGAACATGTACAAGGAGGATATCTATAATCCGCGTCACCGTGTGGCTCGCGAATATCCTGTTGTCAGTCTTGAGCGAGGGGGCCGCCTGCCCGACGAATACCATCGACCCGACCCGATGTCGCTTCTCACGCCGCAACCCAATCCCAATATCAAGGTGCAGGAGTATTTGATGCCTGTTGCACTCTTCCCAAAGGACGATAAATGGATACTTGACATGGGGCAGAATATGGTGGGGGTATTGGAGGCGATAGCCCGTCAACCACATTCGGGCGATACCATTGTGCTTCGTTTTAGTGAGACACTCAATGCCGACAGTACGCTCTATGTGGACAATCTTCGTGATGCTGAGGTTACGGACCGGTTCATTATCCATGATAATGGGGAGAAGAGTCATGTGTATGCACTGGGTTGGCGGCCTCAGTTTACCTACCACGGCTTTCGCTATGTGGAGGTTTCTGGACTGCGTGTTGAACCTAAAATAGAAGATTTCACAGGCATAGTTCTCTACGATGAAATGCCGATGACAGGCAGCTTCGAGACTTCCGACGAGATTATCAACGCTGTTTATCGTAATGCAACCTGGGGTATCAGGGGCAATTACCGCAGTATGCCTACTGACTGCCCCCAGCGCGATGAGCGCATGGGCTGGACCGGCGACCGTACTACCGGCAATTATGGCGAAAGCTATATTTTCAACAACCATCGCCTCTAT
>CACXXY010000197.1 GCA_902771655.1 uncultured Bacteroidota bacterium
GTCAAAATTGGGTGCCAATGCTATTTTGGGCGTTTCTTTGGCTTGCGCCAAGGCCGCAGCCCAGGAAGCCGGTATGCCGCTGTACCGCTATGTGGGCGGCTGCACCTGCAATACGCTTCCTGTGCCGATGATGAATATCCTGAATGGTGGTTCTCATGCCGACAACTGCATCGACTTCCAGGAATTTATGATTATGCCTGTGGGCGCCGACACTTTCGAGAACGCTCTGCGTATGGGTGCTGAGGTGTTCCATAACCTGAAAAAAGTGCTGAAAGCACAGGGCTATTCTACCAACGTGGGCGATGAAGGCGGTTTCGCTCCTAACCTGAAATCCAACGAGGAAGCTATCGAGGTGATTCTGCAGGCTATCAAAAACGCTGGTTACAAACCCGGTGAGGATGTTTGTATCGCTCTCGACCCCGCTTCTTCAGAATACTATATTCCCGAAGAGAATGTATATCATCTGAAGAAATCCACCGGCGCCAAATTGACTCCGGAAGAAATGGTGAATTTCTGGGTGGACTGGACCGAGAAATATCCTATCGTTTCTATCGAAGATGGTATGGCCGAAGACGATTGGGACGGTTGGCGCATGATGACCGATAAGTTGGGCGATAAAATCCAGTTGGTAGGCGACGACTTGTTCGTGACCAACGTGGAGCGTCTGGCTATGGGCATTGAAAAGGGTGTGGCTAATTCAATTCTGATTAAAGTGAACCAGATTGGTAGCTTGACTGAAACTATCAACGCTGTAAATATGGCTCACAAAAACGGCTATACCGCTGTGATGTCACACCGCTCCGGTGAGACCGAAGACACTACCATCGCCGACTTGGCAGTGGCACTGGGTACAGGTCAGATCAAGACCGGTTCTGCCAGCCGTACCGACCGCATCTGCAAGTACAACCAGCTGCTCCGTATCGAAGAGCAATTGGGCTCACAGTCCTATTTCCCCGGCACCGACTTCCCCTATATGCCGCAGAAATAATTGCGAAGATATTGAAGGGTGGACCTTGGTGTCTGCCCTTTTTTTTCATTTTTTATGCTGTGTTTTATGCAACTTTGCTTGTCGAATCTATACAATTTGCACATTTGCTAATTAACTAATTTGCTAATTGAAATTTTCCGTATCTTTGCAGTTATTATGAGATAATATTTTCAGATGAGAAAAATAAGTGCTTTGTTGTTGATTTTCGGGCTGTTTGTAGCAGGTTACGCACAAACGGCAAAGTACAGCAATGCGTTTCTCTCATTGGGTGTCGGGGCGCGAGGCTTGGCATTTTCCAATTCCATGGTGGCCATCTCCGATGATGTGACCTCCGCCTACTGGAACCCCGCTGGCTTGGGCAGAATGCAGCAGAAACTGCAACTTTCCGCCATGCATGCCGAGTATTTCGCCGGTATCTCCAAATATGATTATGCTGGTGCGGCATACAAAATCGACTCTTCTTTTACGGTGGCCTTAAGCTATATCCGCTTTGGAGTGGATAACATTATGAATACCACAGAGCTGATTGATAATTACGGAAATATTGATTATGACCGCATCTCCTATTTCTCTGCCGCCGACAATGCTTTCCTGCTGAGTTTCGCCTATAATTTCAAACAGGTGAAGGGCCTGTCTGTGGGTGGTAACGCCAAGATTATCCGCCGTCGTATCGGTGACTTTGCTGGTGCATGGGGCTTCGGACTGGACTTCGGCATACAATACGAGCGTAAAGGATGGCAAGTGGGTGCTATGCTGCAAGATGGAACGGGAACCTTTAATGCCTGGAGTTACACATTGACCGATCGGGTGAAAGAAGTGTTTCTGCAAACGGGCAACGAGATACCTGAAAATTCATTGGAAGTAACTGTTCCACAGTTGATTATGGGTGGTGCGAAATATGTTGAGTTGGGCAAGGGCTTTAACGCTACTTTCGCCTTGAATACGGATTTTACTTTCGATGGAAGAAGGGATAATATATTGAGTACCAAATATTTTACTTTCAACCCTCATTTCGGCATGGAGTTTGCCTACAAGAAAATCGTGGCTCTGCGTGCCGGCATTGGCAATTTCCAGAAGGAGACAGATTTTGACAATAAAACCAAGGTGACCTGCCAGATTAACCTGGGCGTGGGCATCAATATCAAGGATATTGTCGCTATTGATTACGCTTTTACGGATATCGGTGATGTCTCTATCGCCTTGTATTCTCATATCTTTTCCTTAAGAATAGGTATCAATTCTTTCTCAAAACTGAAAAAGAAAAAAGTCACTTTTACTGAAAATTGATGGAATAATAAACTCCCCTCCGCACAAAGTGCGGACTCCCCTTGAGGGAGATGCCCGAAACTCCCCTTGGCACGGTAGTGCCAACTCCCCTTAAAATAAAGCACATCAAGAACCAGACTCACAATGAACCAACCCCTTGCTGAAATATTAAGACCTAAGACCTTGGATGCCTACATCGGGCAGGAACACCTGATGGGGCCCGGAGGTGTGTTGCGGCAGGCGTTGGAGAATGACACCATCTACTCGATGATTCTGTGGGGACCTCCCGGAGTGGGTAAAACCACGCTGGCCCTGCTGATTGCTGAGGTGACTGGAGCCGATTTCTATATGCTGAGTGCCATCAGTTCCGGGGTGAAAGATATTCGTGAGATCTTGGACAAGGCGGAGAAATCCGAGAAGAAATCCATTCTGTTTATTGATGAAATCCACCGTTTCAGCAAGTCGCAGCAGGATTCCCTGCTGGGAGCTGTGGAGCGTGGTGTGGTGACTTTGATAGGTGCCACCACCGAAAATCCATCGTTCGAGGTTATCTCTCCCTTGTTGTCCCGTTGTCAGGTCTATACGCTGAAATCACTGGAAAAATCTCATTTGGAGAAGATTATACAGTCGGCAAAAAGTTATTTGGAGGAACATCTGTCCTGCCGTATCGAATTTCAGGAGGTGGAGGCTCTGATGCGCTATTCCGGTGGCGATGCCCGCAAACTCATCAATGCCATCGAGTTGGTAACGATGGCTACAGCACCAACAGATGGCTTGCTGGTGATTACCAATGACTTGGTAACAAGGGTTATACAGAAAAATTTAGCCATTTACGACAAAAAAGGCGAACAACATTACGACATCATTTCGGCCTTTATCAAGTCGTTGCGCGGCAGTGACCCGAATGCGGCGGTATATTGGATGGCGCGTATGTTGGTGGCTGGCGAAGATCCCCTGTTCATCGCCCGCCGTATGATTATCCTGGCCTCCGAGGATATTGGCAATGCCAACCCCAATGCCTTGCTACTGGCGAACAATTGTTTTCAGGCGGTGCATCATATCGGCATGCCCGAAGCTCGTATTGTGTTGTCGCAAACTGCTGTATATCTGGCCTGTTCGCCGAAGAGCAATGCCTCCTATATGGCTATCGATGAGGCGATTGCATGGGTAAAAAGGACCGGCGATTTGCCTGTTCCCCTGCATTTGCGCAACGCGCCCACCAAGCTGATGAAGGAGTTAGGCTATCACGATGGCTACAAGTATGCCCATGAATATGCAGGTAACTTTGCCGACTTAGAATTCCTGCCGGAAGCTATTAGCGGAAAGAAATTTTATGAGCCAGGTAACAATACCCGCGAGAATGAGTTGCGCCGCTATCTGAAAAATTGCTGGAAAGACAAGTACAAGTATATAATTCTGTTACTTATCTCCTTGTTCAGCTTCCGTTTCTGTTTCGCCCAGGATATGCACTATTCGCAATTCTATACTGCACCGTTGGAGCTGAATCCGGCACAGACGGGTTGCTATGACGGTTTATTTCGCTTTGGCGCCAACCAGAAAACACAATGGCTCTCTGTCACAAAGCCATACGTGCATTTCAGTGTATATGGGGATGTCCCTTTTTTTCGTGACCAGGCACATCGGCAGCAGTTCAGCGTTGGTGTGAATGTCAACTGCGATTATACGGGCGACTCGCGCTATAATAGCGTGCAGCCCTACGTGAGCCTGTCCTACCTGAAAGCAATAGGCCGTAAAAGTAGGCATAAGTTGGGCATAGGCATGTATTTCGGCTTTATCCAGCGCAGCATCAACTACAGTGCTATGACCTTCAATGAGCAGTTTGTGAACAATATTTTCAGCTCTGAAAATCCTGTGTCAGAGAGTTTCGGCAAAGAGAAAGTCTTTTTTTTTGATTGTGGGGCAGGAGCCTTGTGGAATTTCTCTCCCAACAAGACCGACCGCTATACAATTGGCTTGAATGTCAAGCATTTAACGCAGCCTAATCAGGCTTTTAATGATCGTGCGACACGCCTGCCACTTAATATCAATGCTTATTTTCTTTCCACTATTCGTGTGGTGGATGATGTGGCCCTACAGCCTGCGGTTTATGCTGAGGTGCAGAAGCAGTTTTATGAGGTGGTTTTCGGCACCAATGTGGAGTATTTTCAGATGAAGAATAGTTATACTACAG
>CACXXY010000198.1 GCA_902771655.1 uncultured Bacteroidota bacterium
TACAGCTACAGCGAGTTTAACGATCTGACGGCCCGGTGGACCACATACGGCGAAGAAGGCGCGGAGTTCCGGTACTTCTACAACAGCGAGGGCAAGCTGGCCAGGGTGGAGCAGTACGATACCACGCTCACGAATGGCACGATCACGGCCCGGACGCTGGTGAACACGGAACGCTATTACTACGACAGCGGAAACCGGCTGACTCGGGTATGGGAGACAGACGCGTCCAACAACCAGCACGAATTTCACTGGACCTATGACAGCAACGACCAGGTCACGGAGCTGGTAGAGACGGTCAATGGCCACACCTTCACCTATGCCAACAGCTACAACGGGGACAAGCAGCTCACGCAGAGCAGCTATGGCGCTGTCCAGAAGGGCTTTACCTACGACGGATTGGGCCGTCTGAGCCAGAGTGCGGTAAGCTGCATCAATAGCCCTGTTCTGACCACAGGCTATACCTACCGGGATCTGGACGCCACAAGGACCACCACGCAAGTCTCCGCGCTGCAGAACAGCTTCGGTAACCAGAGCGAAAGCCTGACATACACCTACGATGCCCGGGGAAACATCTCCTCGGTCAGCGATGGGACACACACAACCCTCTACGAGTATGACACGCTGAACGAACTGGTCTGGGAGAAGAACGCGGAAGCAGAGAAAGCCTGGCACTACAGCTACGATCTGGGCGGGAACATTCTCAGCAAGGAGGAGTACAGCTACCAGAACGGGGTAGTAGGGAGCACGCCGCTGTCAACAATTACATACACATACGGAGATGCGAACTGGCCGGATCTGCTGACGGTCTACGACGGCAGCCCGATCACCTATGACGGGATGGGCAATCCGACGAGCTACCGGGGCTGGAGCTTCACATGGCAGGGCGGACGGCGGCTCAAGAGTGCCAACAACGGCACCACCAACCTGAGCTTCCAATACAACGAGTCTGGTCTGCGGACGATGAAGACCGTTGGGACCGCGAGCCACTGCTATATTTACCGGGGCAGCAGGTTGGCGGTGGAGATCACGGGCAGCTATGAGCTGTACTTCCACCACGACGCAGGAGGCAGCATCGTTGGCTTCACCTACGTTTTCGGCAACACCCAGGCGGAATACTTCTACCGCAAGAATCTCCAGGGTGATGTCATTGGCATCGTGGATGCAAACGGAGCCTCCGTGGCGGAATACCACTATGATGCCTGGGGTCAGATTCTCAGCGCGACCGGCACCATGGTGGACATGAACCCGATTCGCTACAGAGGATACTACTACGATGCCGAGACGAAGCTGTACTACCTCCACAGCAGATATTATGATCCTGTGGTGGGTAGGTTCCTCAACGCAGACGCATACGCCAGCACCGGGCAGGGAATTCTGGGCAGAAATATGTTCGCGTATTGCAACAATGAGCCGGTGAACAAAACTGACTTTACGGGAAATGATCCGGGCGATTTGTTTGATACAATGGACGAAGCCGCAAGAGATTTTGCCTTTTATATCAACGAAACTTCGATAAATGAAGACTGTGAATATGGCTCATTTATTTATTCTGTCTCTGTATGGGAAACTAAAACGATAACGATCTATAACCCCAATCTTTTTGGCAATAGTCTTCTCTCGCCTCTTTGGGATTACCTATTTGCCAAGGGAATAAGCCGAACCATAACAAGAAGAGTCAAAGTGACTAAGTACTCATATGTTTCGCCTAAGAAAGGATCCGCACATAGCGTAAACATCCCAATTAATCTGTTTGGCGCGAAAAACAAAGTTGCTGAAATCCATACTCATGGGGCCTACAGTGTTGGGTATAGCAATGATTCTTTTTCAAAAAAAGACTTGAACAATTGGATAAATTATTTGGTGACTCCATTGGGAACTGTGCGAAGATATACGCCTTCCACTGGGGAAGATATTATAATTTTCGATGATGTTCCATTTGATCCCAATCACCCAGAGAGGTAGGTATAGTGAAATGAAAAAAATTCCTTTTATAGCAATACTTCTATTTTTACTATTATCTATTGTTTTTCTCTTTTATCTATTCAGCCGAAACAGACCCTTAGTTATTATGGACTTTTGTGTATCAGATTATCGTAGTTATATTGAGGCATTTCCATCTAGTCAGAATGTTGGGAAAATTCTTGATGAGAAAGATGTTCTTAAAAAAGCCGAAAGCGTTTGGGTAAGTATGTTTGGTGAATCAGTTAAGCGGGAAAGGCCATATTCAGTTTTTTACGATAATCAAAACGATGTGTGGCTTGTTATGAGCTTAGCGCCTACTAATATGAATCAAAAGGGCGGCTCAGCCTTTATCATTATTCAAACAAATGGTACTGTTCTTGCAGTATGGCACGAAGAATGAATCCAAGACAGTAAGATGTGAAAAGGACATGGGATAATACTCTATCCCTACCTCCCGTAGCGCCGAGCACTACTTGGCGCTACAGGGCTACAAAACCGCGCAATTTGTCATTTGCTTGCCCTCTTCTGTGACCAAATCCCGGCGCGAAAAAACTTTCGCACCGGGAGAAAACATTCAATAATTCACATCCTAGCTAATGTGGGACAGGGGACGGTTAGTGCGAAAAAGGAACTGGTCAGCCCATGAAAAAGGCCGCAAAAACCAAGCCCTGTCTCGCAGAGCAGAAAAAGCTATGGTGAAGGAGCAAACCTCAGGCCGCTTTCTCCGGTGGGCGATAGGTCTGCCCGGTTTACAGCAGCGGGTAGATCAGCATGAGCAACTTCCTGAAAACGGCAACGATGGCTTTCTTCTGGCCGAGCATGTTTCTAGGACAAGGGGACGCAGCTTTTGTCTCAACTGCTCTCAGCGTAATTGAATCCCTTTCGTCATCATCCCGTGGACAAAAAACGTCCACGGGATGTCTATGTATAGAACAGGGCAACGAAAGATAGGCCAGGAAAAGTAGTAAATGCGTTTCACGCTGAAACGGATTGATATAGCATCTATCTCAAGTCGATCACGTAGATACTTTGAACTGGACACTGAGGAGTTTTTTATCAGAAACACTGTTATCATTTCGGAAAAGTCAATAGTAAAAAATTGGATGAGAAATGTAAGAATTCCATCAACATCTCCCATCCTGATATAAGCTTTTTAGTTTTTCTGCATAGTGCCATAGAGGGCAGTTAAAGATAGCTGCTCAGAATTCTACAGACACTGTCATACCATGATTTAGAAACATTTCCATGTTCGTAATGAGTGTTTGCATCATTAAGCGCTTGCTGAATCATACTCTTTGTATAACCAGAAGGAGAATTGCAAATCTCATCAATCAAATCAATGGACATCTTTGTAGTATAGCCGGACATATTACCAACCCCCCCAAAATATTAATATATTATATAAATATCACATAATAGGGCGATAGTCAACTGCAACATAGAGTCAAACCAAGAATTTGGCTCTCATATTGTAATTCCAGAAGAGTATTTTAACCTTTCTTATTCATCAGCCTCTAGATATCTTGTTCAGTTGCCAAAAAGGTCAGTTCACATGGATACATAATCAGCCGAACCGAAAGACTGCTTGGAAGA
>CACXXY010000199.1 GCA_902771655.1 uncultured Bacteroidota bacterium
CAATACTTTCCCAAAGGAGAATTTATGGCACGCAGCGGCAAAGTGAGCATTAGCATTGAAGAACGCATTACTCCCGACAATGAATGCTATCGCAAAGGCAAGGAAAGTCTGGAGACCGCCCGACTCATGCGCAAATATTACAAGCAAAGATATGCTGAAATTTGCGAGAAAGAAGAGGATATCAATTACTTCAAAGATATAGTTTTGCACAACTACATATACAAGAGCAGAGAAGTAGAAAAAAAATGCCGCCGACAGTTAAAAAACAGCGACAAACTGCAGCAATTCATGCAAACCATGCCCGAAAGCGGAAAGTTACTCATCAAGCATTGTGGCCAAGGCGAATGGGCATTAATGCTGGCTTTGATCAAGAAAAAATGGCAGATTGACGCCTACGACGAAGACATAGACAAACTTGACACTGCCCGCCATTGCGCAGGAATACCAGATAATCTGAGATATATGACGGAGAAGGTGGACGAGAGGGAATATGAATGTGTTTGGGACATGAGAGAATTAACAATTAACAATTAACAATTAATAGATATAAGTTGGTACAGAATTCAAAATTCAAAGTTCAAAATTCAAAACATTTACTCATCAACACGAAGTAACCAACAGCGAAGCTAACCAACACGAAGTCAACAATGAACGACAGCAAATACGACATCATCATCATTGGCACAGGCCTGGGAGGCCTGGTTTGCGGCTATATGCTGGCCAAAGGCGGTCGTAAAGTGCTGTTGTTAGAGAAAAACGCCCAGATAGGAGGCTGCCTGCAAACCTTCAGCCGTTTCGGGCTTAAATTCGACACAGGCATGCACTATGTGGGAGGCTTGGACGAAGGTCAGATCATGTACCAGTTCTTCGACCAACTGAATCTGCTGAAAGACGTGCGTCTCAGTCGCCTGGACAAGGAGGGCTTTGACCATTTCTCCATTGCGGGAAAAGAATACCGTTTCGCAGCCGGCTATGAATGCTTTGTCGAAACCCTGAGCCAACAATTTCCAAGCTACAAGCAAGACCTGCAAACCTACGTTCAACGTATCCGAGCTATTTCTGAATCATCACCTCTATATGACCTCAACAAAGCCGGAGACAGCAGCTATCTTGAGTCACCTTATCTGCACAGCAGCGTGAATGAATTGCTATCATCCACTACCAGTAACCAACAGTTACAGAATGTTTTAGCAGGAAACCTACCGCTATATGCAGGCGTAAAAGACAAAACGCCGGCATACGTATATGCCTTGATTAGCAACAGCTATATCCAAAGTGCATGGCGTATTGTCGGGGGCAGCGACAGCATTGCCCAGTCGCTGGCCAACTCCATCCGCTCTTTCGGTGGTGAAATCCGAACCCGCAGTGAAGTGAGCAAAATACTGTGTGACAGCACCAAAGCAACTTCAATACAACTGACAGACGGCGAGGTCATCGAGGCCCAGCATTTTATCAGTGACATACACCCACAGAAACTTATCAAACTTACTGACAGCAAGTTAATCAGACCTGTCTATCGGGAGCGGGTGCAACAGATGGAAAACACCGTGGGTAACTTCACGCTCTATCTGAAATTCAAAGAAAACAGCGTACCCTACCTCAATTACAACTACTATTACTATGCGGGAGAGGATGTATGGGCCTCCTATCACAGCCAACAAACTGAGCCACAAAGTTTTCTGTATATGCATCAATGTACTGAAGAAGGACAACAATATGCCCAAAGCGCGGAAATCATGGTTCCCATGGATTATCAGGAAGTAGCGAAATGGTCAGGGACATACACTGGGCATAGAGGTTCAGAATATCAGGAATTCAAGCAGAAAAAGGCAGAACAAGTCCTGCATCTTTTAGAGCAATCATTCCCAGGTATCAGCAGCTGCATCGAAAAGTTTGAGACTTCCACTCCCCTCACCTATCGCGACTATACCGCTACCACCAATGGCTCCACTTACGGCATTTTGCATGACAAAAACGCAATGGAACAAACTCAGATTTCGCAACGCACCAAGATACCGAATTTGATATTGACGGGACAAAATATTCACTGGCACGGAATGTTAGGGGTAACGGTGAGCGCGATGCTGGCGAGTAAACAATTGACAATTAACAATTAACAATTAACAATTAATAATTAACCTTATTAACCGTACTAACCCTTAAATCTTTGAATTAAAAAATAATTGGCATATTAAACAAGCAAGAAAAATAAATCAACAACTATATGAAGCTAAAGTTAATTTACCCTAAATGGAAGAAGTTGCCGGGGCAGACCACGTTCAATCTGCCGCCTCATGGACCAGTGGTTTTTGCGGCCACATTGCCGGAATATGTTGACGTTTCCTTCACTGATGAGAATGTTGAGGAAATAGACTGGGACGAGGAGTGTGATGTGGTGGCTATCTCCATGATGCTGACCACGCAAGTGAAACGAGGCTGGGCCATTGCCGACAAGTACCGTGCCAAAGGCATCCCAGTGATGTTCGGTGGTATTTCCACCATGCTGCATGCGGAAGAAACGCTGCAACATGCCGACAGCATATTCTTAGGCGAAGCGGAAGGGCGGCAGGAGCAGGTTTTCCAAGACTTACAGGATGGCAAACTCAAGAAGGTTTATAACTACATGGGCAAACAACCGCCCATTGAGTTGGTGGGCCCTGCCCGCCGCGACCTATACAAGCGTGAGCTATACAACCACAAGGGTGTGCAAATGGTGGACCTGTATCACGCTTCCCGTGGCTGCCGCTTTAGCTGCTATCCCTGTGCCGTTTCCTACCTCGGTGGCCGCTGCTTCCGTCCCCGCCCCATCGACAAGGCCATTGCCGATTTGGAAAGCATCGACAACAACCGCCTGTTCATCGTCGATAACTCATTGGCACAGAACAAACAATGGGAAATGGATTTGTTCCGCGAAATGATACCGCTGAAGAAAAAATGGATCAGCCACACCATTGAAGACGACCCCGAAGTATTGGATTTGGCTGCCCAAGCTGGTGCTTGGTACGTGTATCAGGCGGTATATGACACCTCCGACTATATCAAAGAGCGTGTGAAACGCTATCACGACTACGGCATTGGCGTGGAAGGAACCATCCTTTTCGGCCTTGATAATCAGACAGAAGATGACATTCTCCGACTGATAGACTTCCTGCTGAAGATTGACTTGGATTTGGCAGAATTCACCATTTTGGCACCATTCCCGCACACCAAAGCCTACGACGACTTGATGCGCCAGGGACGAATCTTCGACAAGGACTGGGATCATTACAATGCCGGTCAGGTAGTATATCAGCCCAAGCACATGAGTCCCGAAAGGCTACAAGAGCTCTATGAATATGCATGGAAGGCCTTCTATCAGGATGAGACACAAGAGGAAAAGATGTTCAAGCTCTTTACCCAGGTGATGCTGCGCGAAATGGAAGACGGCACCTACCGTCCCCGCAACCGCAAACTCGCCAACAAGACCTTTGGCAAAGAAGTGGACAGGAGCAA
>CACXXY010000200.1 GCA_902771655.1 uncultured Bacteroidota bacterium
TTTTACTTTCCGTCTCCACGAACGAACGAAGTGAGAGACTCCACGTCTTAACGTATAAACGAAAATAAAAGTAATCAAAATAAACACCCATTAACAAATATGTTCACCCTAAATTACATCACCTGGACCGTCAACCCTGTGGCTATTTCATTAGGACCTATCGAGGTAAGATGGTACGGCTTGCTTCTGGCATTCGGCTTTTTCTTTTCCTATCTTACTTTAAGCAAGATATTTAAGACAGAGGGCATTTCACAACAGTTGTGCGACAAGCTTTCCATTTGGACCATTATCTGGACTATTATAGGTTTACGATTAGGGCATTTCCTCTTTTATGAGCCTGAATATTTCACCAGTCTGAAAGGTATCAGCGAGATCATTCTGCCCATTCAAGACGGGCAATTTGTCGGCTACCAAGGCTTAGCCAGTCACGGAGCGGTTATTGCCATCACCTTGTTTCTCTGTTATTTCGCATGGAAATACAAGATGAACGCTCTGTGGCTATGCGACCGTCTTGCTATTGTGATTCCCATCGCCGCAGGCATGGTCAGAATCGGTAACCTGATGAACCACGAAATTGTGGGCAGCATTACCACAGTGCCTTGGGCCTTCGACTTCACCCTTGGCGGACCAGGCATTGCTGGCACCTTCCGCCACCCCGCCCAATTGTATGAAGCGAGTGTCTATCTGCTTTTGTATCTGTGTTTTGTCATTTATTATTTTAAAATTGCCAAAGGAAAAGTGCCTGCCGGAAGAACCGTCGGTTTAATCTTCTTTGTGATTTTCACCGCCCGCTTTATCATTGAGTTTTTCAAGGAGGTGCAAGTCAGCAAGGAAGTAGGCATGACCCTCGATATTGGCCAGATTCTGAGTATTCCCATTCTCCTCGCTGGCTTGGTATTGTTGATTTATTCCATTGTCAAACGCGACAATATTCCTGTCTATAAAGAAATTAATTGGCAGAAAAACAAAACGGTAAAAAAATAAACCATGTGGCTCAATTTCAAAGGAAAACTCTGTGATTTGTCCCACCCGCTGGTGATGGGCATTTTGAACTATACGGAGGATTCCTTCTTCGACGGAGGCCGATATACCAACGAAAAAGCCATTGTTGACCGTGCTGCCCAATTATTGGAAGAAGGAGCAGACATTATCGACATTGGCGCCATGTCCACCCGTCCCGGAGCCGCCGACATTGATGAAGCCACTGAAATTGAACGTATTCGACAGGCGGTAACGCTTGTTTTACAACACTTTCCAGATGCTATCCTCTCGATAGACACTTGGCGGACATCGGTTGCCCAAGTGGCACTTGACCATGGAGCGACAATGATTAACGATGTTTCCGGAGGTACTTTCGATGAAGAAATGATTCCCACAGTAGCCAAGGCCAGAGTACCATATTGCCTGATGCACACTCCCGCCAAACCCGATGTAATGCAACAGCATACGCAATACGAGAACCTCATCGGTGATATGCTGCGTTTCTTCGGTACCCAAGTGGCCAAACTGAAAGAGCTGGGAGCCAATGACATCATTCTTGACCCAGGCTTTGGCTTCGGTAAAACATTGGAACAGAATTATTTCCTGATGAACAACCTCAATGCTTTTGGTAGTTTTGGCTTGCCAATTTTAGTGGGTATTTCACGTAAATCAATGATATACAAACTTTTAAATACTAACGCCCAACAAGCCTTGAATGGCACCACCGTGTTGAACACCATCGCCTTGATGAAAGGTGCCCACATTCTCCGTGTGCATGATGTGAAGGAAGCCAAGGAATGCGTGAAAATGGTGGAGATGTGCCAAAATACGTGAAGACACTCGCTTCGCTCGTTCGGGGAGACGTGGGGACGTGAAGGCATGAATACGAAATGAATAAGATGTGGCGAAAATTTTTCGTCTAAACGAATGCACGAAGTGCATGACTTGATGTCTCAACGTCTGAATGCATAACTGAAAAAAACAATTAATATGAAAAAGCATCTACTATTGATAACCGCTATCCTCTGGGCCCTTTTCCTCACCGCCCAGGAACCCGCTGGCTATTACAATGCCGCTCCCAAATCATCAACAACAATGCTTCTTCTTTGTCTTACGATGGTTTATGGAGTGCCTTCACACAAACAGATGTCAAAAGCAACGGCAAAATCTGGGACATATACTCCGACATTCCTGGTGGCACACCGCCCTACGAATACACCCCTGGCGCCGACCAATGTGGCAATTATACCAACGAAGGAGACTGTTATAACCGTGAACACAGCGTGCCTAAAAGTTGGTTCAACAGCCAAACCCCCATGTACACCGACTTGTTTCACATGTACCCTACAGATGGACAAGTGAACAACAAACGGGGTAATCTGCCTTTTGGCGAAGTGGGCAATGTCACTTGGACCAGCCGCAACGGCTCAAAAATAGGAAGTTGCTCTACACCAGGCTATTCCGGCACTGTTTTCGAACCCATTGATGCCTTCAAAGGTGATTTGGCCCGCACGCTATTATACATGTGCACCCGCTACTATAACCGCGATTTCGACCAGGGCACCCCTTCCATGTTCACCGACGGCAATTTGAAACCCTGGGCTTTGGCCATGTTGATTCGCTGGCATGAGGAGGACCCTGTCAGTCAGAAAGAAATTGACCGCAACAACGCTATCTTTAATATCCAGCACAATCGTAATCCCTTTATCGATTATCCTGAATTGGTGGGTGAAATTTTCGGTGCCGACTCGGTCAACGTTTTCCACTATGGCAGTACGGTTGCCCTCATCGATCCTGCACTGGTAGCGGTATTTCCTAACCCTGCCCACGAACAATTTACTGTTCAGAGCAATTCGGTGGAGATCAATGAAATAGCTATTTTTGATCTCACAGGAAGGGATGTGTTGCATACCGAGGCATGGGACAACCACTGCACCATTAATGTTTCGCAGCTCCCCGCCGGACTTTATATCTTAAAAATCCACAGCGAAAACCAAGCGATCATTGTCAAAAAGGTAGTGATACAATAATCACTTGTTTGAAAAATGTTCTTGTAATAAAGGAAAGGAAAAACTCAAATACAATATTGTATTCTTTCACTGCTTGAAATGTGCCTTCATTTCCTCTAACTCCTCTTTTGTGAAGGTGCTATTGCCGTAAGTATCGATAAAACCTGAGAGTTCCAAACCACCATACATTGGGTCGCGTGATCCATAGTTTACATAATACCAACCATTTACAGATGGCAGAGCAATTGTGTAGTCGAACAAGAGGGGCAGGCTAAGCAACACTTCTCCGCTCTCGTTCAACAAAGCTGTTTGATTGTTGGGCAATTTTGCCAAACCATACCCGTTCCAACCAAAAACATCGTCGTAAATATAGGGTACAACCAACTGAAAGTCAAGATTGAAGAAACCCCATTTGCCGTTGCGCGACACGGGTATCATGGTCACATGATTGATTTCATCAATTACATCAAAACGAAACTCATCCAATGTGTCCAATAAACGACCGTCTCGGTTGTACAAATAGCATATTGGATTGCCATACAAATCCGTTTGGTAAGCAAGGATTCTGTCCCCAGATCTGCTGAATCTCAAAAAATCATATTCACAAGGTAGCACAACTTCGCCATGACTGGTGACTACGCCTTCCTTATAATGTCCCTGCACATATTGCCCATAACTCCATAATCCAGGCGCACTTTCATACAAAGGTTTTTCATAAATATAGGGAATCACCATATTACCTGTTATGTCCACCAATCCCCATCGGTCGTTTTTACACACAGATAAAAGACTCCCATTAAAATCTATTCCAACATTGTCAAACTGAAGAGGTATGATTACGTTCCCCAGTGTATCTAATAAACCAAGTTTATTGTTTTGTTTTGCTCTTATGTAATTCCCGCATAGCATTAAATGGGAATAAATAAACGGAATGATGGTTTCCCCTTTTCGGTTTACAGCACCTTCCATATCGCCAATACCCACGAGAAAACAGTTAGGTGTGCATATTTCAATCCAATCATACTTGCATGGCAAAATTTGTTGACCCGTACTATCTATTACACCTTTTTTACCTGTTGCACTATCTGCAACATTTATCAATCCAAAGAAAAAAAAGTCATCTGTTTCTAAATCACTGTATATATCCTGATAACACATTGGTATCACCCAGTTCATCTGTGAATCCACAAAACCTGCCAACTCTCCTTTGCTTACCATAATTAGATTTGAATGATCTTGTTGCCTGATATGATCATAGTCGCAATGCAATACCAATTCACCTTTATCGTTGATAATTCCCAATTTTTTCACCTTCTCGCCTAATGGAGTGTTCATATAACGCATCACCATGGCCAAGCTATTGCGTTCAAAGGAGTAAAAAAGGTCATATTTCCGCAAAGAGTCGCCCAACTGTTGCAGCCTGGCTTTGCTCTCAGCAGGAGGAAGCGGCTGCCCTGCCAGCCCCTGCGCCACCGACACTAACGGCTGAAAAAACAAAATTCCAAACAAAATGCAACCCAGCACCACTGCGACACACAAGACGCGGTATTTTGATGTTTTTCCAGAATTTGCCATAAAGAACCGTTTTATTTTGCAAAGATATATATTATTTTCGAATAAAAAAGAATTTTTCCGTACCTTTTCTCTGTATTATATGCGGATGCGAAAAAGCGCATCCCTACAAAAATATCACGGCTGGCCCACAGTACCTCATGTATTTGCGATCCCCAATCCGTCCATGCTCGGTATTTCCAGAAGCAGCTGGATTGCGGTAATCTATTATTTATAAAAAACAAGCCTCATCTTACAGCGACACCCTTTCGCGGCGACACATTCACCTCTTCGGTGTAAACAACACCCGCGCCGCGACCGTGATGCATTACTATTCCCACTTCTACTGACATGGAATCCCTAACAGGATTCGGTAATGGTGCGCACCCTTTCTTCCCCAGGGTGTCGGTGCTTCGCACCTTGCCCTGGGCTGGCAGCCAGCAGGCTTTCAGCCTGCAAACAATGGCGATGGTAAACTCATGGCGACACCAGCCTATTAACGGCTGTGCGGAGGGGATGCCGACATGCGATGCGGATGCGGTGTGAATGTACGGCCTCCTATAGCTGCGTGCAAAAGCGCGTGAGCGTCCAATTCACTTTTGCCGCAGCTGTTGGAGGGCGGACAGAGTGGGCGGCATTCATGTCGGCGAAAGAGCTCGTTTTCTTTGTCCCTTTCTTTTGGAGCAGCAAAAGAAAGGGAAATAAAAAAGAAAAAATTCATGTGGTTGCCGTGGACAAAAATATGTCTGTGTGTGTATAATTCGAGAATTATATGTACCTTTGCACCCTAATTGACAAAAATGAAAAAATTTACGCTTGTTATTGTTTTAGGATTGGCACTGCTTCCTTTTGGTTTCGCCCAAACGCAAACC
>CACXXY010000201.1 GCA_902771655.1 uncultured Bacteroidota bacterium
GAAGTGTATGCTCAACTGTATCCCATCTTCAAGAAAGAGTTGGAACAGAATAAGCTGACCTCCTTGTTTGATGAAGTGGAGATGCCTTTGGCAGAGGTGCTGGCAGACATGGAATATACTGGGGTTAAGTTGGACACAGAGGTGTTGCGAGAGAACTCACAGACTTTGGCTCAGGATATTGCCGATTTGGAAGAACATATTTATGCTTTGGCAGGCGAGAAATTCAATATCGGTTCGCCTAAGCAGATGGGGGAGATTTTGTTCGAAAAGCTCAGGATTATTGAGAATGCTAAACTTACCAAAACCAAACAGTATCAGACGGGTGAGGAGGTGCTTAACAAGCTGGTGAACAAGCATCCCATCGTGTCGCTGATTTTGGAATGGCGTTCGCTCACCAAACTGAAATCCACCTATATTGACGCTTTACCGCAACTTATTAATCCCAAAACGGGACGTATTCATACTACTTTCAATCAAACGGTTACCTCCACAGGCCGTTTGAGTTCGGTGAATCCCAATTTGCAGAATATTCCCATCCGTACGGAGCGTGGTCGTGACATTCGCAAGGCGTTTGTGGCACCGAGTGACGATTATGTCATCATGGCGGCGGACTACTCGCAGATTGAGCTGAGGATTGTAGCTCATGTCTGTGGCGATGAACGCATGATTGACACATTCCGGCAGCACAAGGACATTCATGCCTCTATGGCGGCGCATGTCTATCATGTGGCCGAGGATGAGGTGACGAGCACCATGCGTCGTAATGCCAAGACGGTGAATTTCGGTATTTTGTATGGAATATCTGCCTTTGGTTTGGCTGAGCGTTTGCATATTCCGCAGAAGGAAGCCCGGGAGCTGATCACAGACTATTTTGCCGGCTTCCCGAAAATCAGTCAGTATCTGTCTGAAACAATGGATTTTGCCCGTAAAAATGGTTATGTGGAGACTTTATTGGGCAGAAGAAGATACATCAAGGACATCAACTCGGCCAATGCCATCTTGCGCAAGGCGGCGGAGCGCAACGCCATCAATGCACCCATTCAGGGCACTGCTGCTGATTTGATCAAGATTGCGATGGTGCGCATTGCCCGGGAAATCAAAAAGCAGAAATTGGACTGCCGCATGGTGTTGCAGGTTCATGACGAACTGGTATTCGAGGTGCGGAAAACGGAGGTGGAGAAGATAAAAAGAACGGTACGTGAGTTGATGAGCACTGCGCTGCAACTGTCCGTACCGTTAGATGTGGATATCAATGAAGGCAAGAGCTGGTATGAAGCTCATTAACTACTTACATTGAATACCAGTTTGTGATTCTTCGTCGAAATTGCTCATGGCCGAGCAATCTTTGTAGGGTTTGTCCAATTCCCTCTCGAATTCGGTGGCTTTTTCTACCACTGTGCCATTCTTGAGAAAAGTACATTTGCACATTTTGGTGCATGAAGACATGCCTACAATTATGCATATAGCAAAAAACAATGCGACAAATTTCTTCATCTTGTGGAATTTTATTTTTCGTAAACGCAGGCGACTTTGCCGCCGATGGCGTTTAATGATTCATTCTGACTATCCTCGTATGCTTTACAAGCTTTTTTGCTGTTGGGCTGTTCGTAGGTGATGGTTCCCTCATATTCGGGAACACCCGTAGTGGTGCAGGTGCATTTTTTGTTGCAAGAGCATGAACATACGGCTATGATACCGACTAAGCCTATTATTTTCAGGATATTCTTCATTGCTATTATCTTACTGATTCGCTACGTATCTATGGCAGATGATAGAATCGTGGAAAGTGCCGGTGTAAATTTGTACTTCTCTTGTGCCTTCCAATGACTTGCATGTTTTTGCTGTTGTGGGTCCAACATTGATGTTGTTGATGGTATTTCCAGTCTCAATTCTATAGGCGTCGCAATAGCAGTTCTTTTTGCAGGAAATAAAACAACCGCCCAGCAAGAGCACAAAACTAATAGCTAATAAAACTTTTTTCATAGTTTACAGTTTTTGAACGACAAAGATAAGAAAAAAAACGGAAAAAAATGAAAAGCGCCTAAAAATTAGTATTTGGTTTTAATTAATTGATATCCAGCTTGATATGGCGAAATTTTCTTTTCTTTTATCAAATCTGTGAGTTCTGAAATCTTGTTTTTTATCGTATTGTCGGAATAAAAATTGTTTTTGATGCTAAAATCCACCCAGTCGTAAAATGTTTTGATAAGCTGCTCGTCGCGTTGTTTGTAGAACCACCCGTTGCCCTTGGTCAGGTCGGCGAATTCGCCAATCATCTGCCACACATTCTCGATGCCATTTTTATTGAGAGCTGAACAAGTATCCACCCGTGGCTCCCAGTTGTTCTCGTTGGGAGGGAATAGTTTGAGGGCAGAACTGTACTGGGCTTTGGCGGCTGTGGCCTTGCCGATATTGTCGCCATCAGCCTTGTTGATGACTAAGGCATCGGCCATTTCCATAATTCCGCGCTTGATACCTTGCAGTTCATCCCCGGCCCCGGCCAGCATCAGCAACAGGAAGAAATCGACCATGGACTTGACGATGGTTTCCGACTGTCCCACGCCGACGGTCTCGATGAGGATTACATCAAAGCCACCTGCTTCGCAGAGAATGGTGGTTTCGCGGGTTTTGCGGGCTACACCGCCCAAGGTCAAGCCTGATGGGGTGGGGCGGATGAAAGCGTTGGGGTCGATGGAAAGACTCTCCATTCGTGTTTTGTCACCTAAGATGCTGCCTTTGGAACGTTCGCTGCTGGGGTCGATGGCTAATACCGCAACTTTATGCCCCAAACCGGTCAGATATGTTCCAAAAGATTCGATAAAAGTACTTTTGCCCACGCCTGGCACACCCGTGATGCCAACCCTGATAGAGTTGCCGGAGTAGGGGAGACATTGCTCAATCACGGCTTGTGCCTTGTCGAAATGCTCGGGATTGGTGCTCTCTACCAGCGTGATGGCTTGACTGAGAATGACACGGTCGTGAGCCAAGATGCCCTTGACATAGTCCTCCACTTCCATAGCTCTGCGTGTCGCCTTCTTGCGCTTGAAATAGGGGTTGACTTGTGCGGGTTGCTCAATGCCCTCCTGAACCGATAGTGCTGATTGAAAATCTTCCATAAGATTCGTTGCAAATAAAATGCAAAGATACGAAAATTAATGAGCAAATTGGTAAATTAGTTAATGTGCTAATTATTTATAGGGATTAGGTTTTAGGTTTTAGGGGTTAGGGTTAGTGATGAGGATAAAGGGATTAGAATTCAGAATTCAAAATTCATAATTCATTTTTTTGAATTTTGAACTTTGAATTCTGAGATTATTGGCCAGCATTTTCTTGCGGATAAATAAGCAAATCCTTATATGCTACTGGTCGGGGCGGTAGCTCCGGGTCGCCCATGGCAATCCTTAGCTTGACAGTGTGTTCGGGCAGGGTGACGGGTATATATACACGCCCATCCTCACCATCAATGGCATTGACAAACTG
>CACXXY010000202.1 GCA_902771655.1 uncultured Bacteroidota bacterium
TACACGTCGAAGATTGCACGGCGCTCACCGACGTGGGCACCGAGGTGCTCGCCGTTGAGGTAGTGGATGTCGGTGACGACCTGCTTGCCGTCGAACAGCGCATTGAGGAAGCTCTTTAGGAGCTCCTTGTTCAGTTCCGTGCCGAAGAGTTTCTTGAAACCGAAGTCCGTGTAGGGATTGATATAACGTTCTTCTGTCATTGCCATAGTAGTCTGTTTTCCATTGTTTCTGGGCGCAAAGTTAGGCGAAATGATTCAATCGGCCAAATCTTTTGCCTTTTTTCTGGATTTTGCGGTTCCCTTTTCCTGCGATTCAATGCCATCGGAACCGTGATGCCCTCCACTGCCGTGCGGGTTAGGGCGGTGATAGAGCAGTTGCGGTTGTAGGTCATGGTCTCGGAATTAGTAAAAAATTCAATAGACATATCCCTTTGGAAGCATTATTTTTTTTCGTGTCAAATTCACATCCAAGCCAAAATAGTTGTAAGATTCATCTGTATCTGTCCATTCAGAAGCCTCTTCAAACAAACAATCTCCAGTTTTATTTCGTTCAAAAGTAACAACAACGATAATATTTCCATTCTTTAGTTTATAACCAACATATTTCCTGAAGAAATCTTTCAGATCATTATAACTGAGATATGGGATATCTTCTTCTTTTAATCTGAAATGCTTCCTCTTCTTCAATAACAGATTCAGTTTCTCTATATTGTGCTTGATAATTTGTTCAACCTTGGAAACCTCATAAGCACTTAAGGTGTAACGCGTGGAACTTACTCCAAGTCCCACACCTTTTTCTTTTGGGAAAATCACGCCAGTAAAGAATGAATTTCGAACAAGGCGGAATAAAACGATGGAATCTGTATCGTAGCCTGGGGGATTCTCACAAAGAACCTTTATTTTATAAGTTGCTGTTGTGAATAACTCATGGTCTGTTTCAAGAGAATCATTCTCAAATTTATATGAGAAAGCAGGCATAACGCACCCTAAGACTGCGAGCAATATTATAATTCTTTTAATAGTCATATTGTTATCAAGGATAATTTATTAAAGAACCGTTTTTTTTCGAAACTAACCTTGGTCCATAGGGAGCCTCTGATTCATAATAGTAGCGTAATGGCAAACTGAGTTCTCTTCTAATCAAGTTCTCTCCATATATAGCACGCCATTCCGATTTGAATAGCCCTTTATATTTTGCTTTGTACTTTATTCCCAACTCTTTATCATTATAATCATTATTTGGATAAAGAAGCCCTCTATTTGCATCCTGAGCGTGAAAGAGTTCATGGCCCAAGCCAATAAATGGAGGACGAATTGAGGCGTGATTTTCTTGCATGCCTCCACGAGTGATAGAAGGATTCCATTTGATAGTTCCCCCACTTCCCGACGAGTCAATATACTCACTTATATTCAGCTTATTTTCAGGATTGTTTGCAAATGCCGTAATTGGGCGAAAATCCATGAAGATATTTTCATCACCATTTTGAATCACAAAATCATTTTTAGAATTCTGTAACTCAGAAATCAAAGACTTCCCCGTTTTGCTCATTGTATATGCCTTTTAGTTGGCGCAAAGGTAATAAGATTTATTGGATTGGCAATGAAAAACTGCAAACTTTCGCTCCAAAAGTTGGTTTTTTTTATTGGATTTGGCGGGAAAGTATGTAAAAAGTGCTGTGATGAGCCGACAACGAACACACATTCTCCAAACATATCTCGCCCCGCACAGCCGTCTGTGTGGGGCGAGTTGACTTAATCACCATGACTTGCTCCATCGCTTCATCCACCCTGCCGTGGCCACCTACCCGTTCTTTGTCATTCCATAACTCCCCAGGTGGACTGTCCACGGATTATTCCCTCTGCGACCAATTAGTTGACACTTTAGACACAGGGACGCAGAGTCAAATATATAAACTCTGTGTCTCCGTGCCTCTGTGTCCCCTTGCACAAGCCGAGCGCCCTCACGCGCTTCTCAACAACTTCTTCGATTAAGCAAGCTTATCTTGCACTTGTCGAGCGCTGGGAAGTCATTTTTGAAGATGATACTCAATCATCTCCTTCGATGCCACCCCTCTTGAACGTTGGCAACACTCAGTTGTCCCCGTTCAACTGCCTCCCTTTGCGCTTTGCGTCTTCTGCTTCGGTGCCTCACTCTGCCTCGGCACCTTGCACAAGCCGAGCGCTGCACCCCTCTTGAACGTTGGCAACACTCAGTTGCCCCCGTTCAAGAGGTCCGTCGGCTCCAAGTCCTCGTAGTCGAGGATGGCGTGAAAGCATGGGCATTGTTTCAGCCATTCGTCTGGCTCCACGTGTCCGTTGCCATCCAGGTCGGGCGAGAGGTCGCGGTGCCCCATGATGATGGCCGAGGGGAACTGCTGGTGGAGTCGTGTCAGCAGGGCCCGCATGGATGTGCGCTGTGCGCGGGTGCGGGTGTCGCAGGGATTGCCGCAGGCATCGAGGCCTCCTTCGTAGCAGATGCCGATGCTGTGCTGGTTGTGGTCCTTGCAGTGGGCTCCCACCTGTTCCAGTGGGCGCCCGTCGTGGACCACGCCGTCGCGGGTGATGTAGTAGTGGTATCCGATGTCCTTCCAGCCTCGCCGGAGGTGGTCTGCCCGGCACCGCTCCACGCCGTACCGCGTCGTTGTCTTCGTGCCGCTGCAGTGCAGCACTATCAGTGTTATTGTCCGCATGATATTCTTTCAGAATTAGTTTATAGTTTAGATAAGAAAGAAAAAAACATAAAAAACACTCTTCGAATGGGCGGGCTTTTAAGCCTTGGAGAATTGTCGGAGTTTCCATCACTGAAAGCGAGCTTTCTGATTCCATCTCCAACATCCTCCACCATTTCATGGTAGCCCATTCTCAGAGCAAAAACACCATTCGCTACGCTCATTGAAAAACAAGGTTGCACGCAGCGATAGATTTATGTTTCAAATTCATGGATTCATTCATGGACATTCGTGTTAAAGACACGTGACTTTCTGCGCAGCCTGGTTTTTTAGCTCGAAGAGCGTTGTTTTTGCTTGATGATGCCAAAGCCCCTGGTCGTAGAACAGAGTTAGCGGCGAAAGGGCAGGGGAGTGAAAGTTCGCTTTCAAATGAACACTGACAATTCGCCGCTAAAGCTCTCATCAGATGAGAGATTAGGCATCAACAAGTGTTTTTTCTGTTTTGTTCTATAACACATCGAGTCTTGGCGATCACCCTATGCAACTTGTCGTTGTGATGGAGGTGACGAGTGCGGTGAGGATGGTGATGATGATGTCGATAATCCTCTTCCAGGTCTGTTTTGAATTCTGATTCATAGTGAATAGTGATTTTTGGTTTTGTTAAGGACGCGGATTACACAGATTGTCGCGGTTCAATGTTTGCCTGGGCCATAGTTGGCTTCAAATAAACCTGCGCTCCTGTGAGTTGAAAACCGCGTCATCCGCGTAATCCGTGATCAGATTAATAATTAAGGTTGAACTGAAGAA
>CACXXY010000203.1 GCA_902771655.1 uncultured Bacteroidota bacterium
TCAGCAAAATCTGAAGCCATCGGTCAGTGAGCTGAAGCAGGCAAGCAGTCGTGTAAGACAGACTACTAATACCAACAAGCAGACATATGCGCCTCAAAACACGCCATCAGAAAGCACCCAGATTGGCGGACAGGCTGCAGGGTGCAGCATCTCTGCTGATGAAAATACATACTCATCTAAAACATTTCGAGAAAACGTGCTACAACTAACGGGAGAATCTGGAGTTGGAAAACAAGCGCATCATGTTTTTCCTCAAAAATATCGAGCTTTTTTCAATAGCATTGGACTTGATGTCGATAATCCACACTACGGTTCTATGGTTGATACATCAAACCATCAATGGTTTAGCTATGAGTATAATATGGAATGGGAATCTTTTATTTATGGAGACGGCCAGATGCCATCGTTAGATCAATGCTTGGCATTTGCTCGCGAATTAGCAGGAAAATATAATTTCCAAATTAACTTCGGAAACTGAAAAACCTGGACTGGACCAAATTGTTTTTCGAGAAAAGAGTATGGGCAGAAACAAATTGATATCCGTTAAAAATGTAAAAGGTGGATTTTGGCAGTTTTGGGACCATCCGGTCGTGTCAAAAATCTGGGCAGATTATTCTGCAGGCATTACTACTGTGTATTATACCAACGGTAGTATTCGGTCATTACATGCAAAGTGTACTGGGTATAACAGTCAATACGGAACGCCTGTGTCGGATGATGGTAGCAAACTGTTTGTCGGTGCGTGGGAAAAGACCTTGGGGCTTACATGCTATTCTATTGAGCAGGATAGTGTCATTTGGCAGATGAAAAGGCCGAAAATACGGCAGATTTTTTGTTTCGACGATTATTTGGTGGCGCTTGAAGCACAGGGTGCATTATACAAAATCAACATTCAAGACGGCAAAACTGTTGCCCGAATTGATAACGGTGCGCTCGAAGATCAGTTCTGCCTTTCAGAGCATACGGTTTTCGTGAATTCGATCGGTAAAGAAGCCTGTGTAATTAATACACAAACAATGCAAAACGTTAAAAAATACCCTCGATCTGTTTTGAATCCTCGCGGGTGTATAAGTTTTATTCTGAATCGTGTTGAGCTTTCGGGAGGGCGATTAATGATTTATGGATTTGAATGCATAGCAAACGATACTCAAAGTGGAAGGCTGTCTATGGAACCATACACTAGAATAATTGACGAAAATGCTTCGGAGGGGTATGTGTAATCAAACGGAGACTGTGTATCTCAACGTAACGACATGCATCATAAGGGCTTTCCAATACCTTGAAAACTTCATATAGTCGCCAAGAGCTGCTTTTCTTAAAATGCGCTCCTGACCGAGAAGGTCTCCGGCTACGGCTACAACGGCGAATACTACGACGCCGCCACCGGTATGCTGAACCTCCGCGCCCGGCAGTACGAGCCGGCCCAGGCCCGCTTCAGCCAGCGGGACAGCCTGAAGGGCTGGGCCACGTCGCCCCGGTCTCTGAACGCCTATCTCTACTGCCAGAACGACGCCATTAACTTCTTCGACGCCAGCGGCGCGGCCATGGTGGCCGTGAACATGACCGATGGAGGCGGCAGGTCGGCAGCGATGCGGGTGTCAAATGTGGCGGCTACCGTCGCCACCGCGGTAAAGCAGGTCACCGCGGCCGCAGTGGCAAAAGAGGCTAATACTCATGCGCTTACACAGGCTCAAGTAAGTAGCATACTTAAGGAAAGAAACAATCCTGCTTCCGTATTACAGCAGGCGCGGGCGAATAGAACTAAGGCCCTGGAAAACACACCAGCGGTGAACAGGTCCAATAACATAGCGTGCATGTCACAAGAAGAACATGATAGTTTTTGGACAAGGCTGTTCAATGTTTTGTTCCCGTCCAGTTGCGCACCAAAGAACACGCCGGAGCCAACGCCATCACCGACACCTAATCCGACGCCGACACCTCTGGCTGTTACTGTTCCCGAGCCGCCAACGATTCCAACTCCTGCTGCAGCGACGTTTCCACCAGGATACACTTTGCCTACGCCAGTACCGCCATCAAAGGCAGAAATCGCAATTGAAAATGCAATTGAAAGAGGATTGAGCAAATTAGGCACACCATATGGCACCAAAAATGGAGCCCTGGATTGTTCAAGGTTTGTAAGGTATGCGTATGTCGAATATGACGATGTCTTTGATGACGTAAAATACTACACAGCATCTTGGCAAATTTATAATTATGTGAGAGGAAAAACAAAAGATAAAACAGGACCAGATAAGTGGGATTATTTCTCAATAGAGAAGGGGGAACAGCCTATTATTCCTGATGGGGCCATTATTTTCTATGGGGATGGAAATCGTATCCATCATGTTGCACTTGCGTATGATGGAAAAATGATTGACTCTTCTACTGATAAACAGGATGGCACGCCTGATGGCGTTTATTTCCCAAGAGAGCAATATGTAAGCATGACAACAAGTGCTGGACAAGAGTTATATGTGTATGGTTATGCTTTACCAAAAAACTAAAGATGCAATGAGGAAATTAATGATGAAACGAATTCAACACTTTTTTCTGCTTCTTGTTTTCTCCGCTGTTATTTTGGTTGCCTGCAAGTCCAGTGACAACTGGAGCTTGGAGAAGAATCATTTGGTGATCAAAAATGATACAGGTATGACCGAATGGATCTGCTTTTTAAATTCAACGCCAGAGGAAGAGTGGGGAAGCATTCTTGATTCTATTTACACTATTACTCTTAAAAACGGTGTTACTGTCATTCAAGGAGCGGCATTTGAACAATGCCACAATCTAACGGAGGTGTATATGGCAAATAGCGTCCATACTATTGAGGAGTGGGCGTTTGACTGTTGCAATTCGCTTAGAAAGGTACACTGGTCGAAAAACTTAAAGATAATTGAGGAAGAAGCTTTTACATATTGTGCATTGGAAGAAATATCGTTTCCAGAGGGTGTTCTAGAGATTCAAGCAAATGCTTTTTTGTATTGTAACGAATTGAAAAGGGTTGTTATTCCAGGTTCTACTTATTTAATTACAGGTGTAATGGAAGCTGAAAGACTTGAGCAACTTGTGTTTCTTGGCAACAGACCGGAAAGAATAACAAACATACCAGTTTCCCTTTTTGGGCAACCTGCCAACACGCAATCCTTAATGATTTATTACCTAAATAGGAATTCTAATCTTTGGGCTCCAAATGGCGAAACGGAGTGGAATGGAATACCCATTATCGGCATTGATTCAATGGATGATCTGCCGCCGTTGGAATGACGGGACGCTATAGTGCATAGTGCCAAGGGTGCCAAAGGGACGGTTCTGTTGACACATTCCAAAAGCGCGAGTGACCTTGCGAAAACGCGTGAAATATGGTAAAAATCCCAAAAAGCAAGGCTTGAACGGCCGACAG
>CACXXY010000204.1 GCA_902771655.1 uncultured Bacteroidota bacterium
CCAAGAGTATTCAAAACCGCTGCGGGTGAAACACCGGCACGGTCACACTGCGGTGCATCGATATTCACCTCATATTTCGGGAACCGCTCTGAATAGGAGGACATGGCCATCATGATCTCTGGACGCTCGTTCAGCTTGGCAAGGAACTTCATGGCATCGGCGTTGAACTCCGACATGGGGCGGTCCTGCAAATCCTGCAGCACCAGATTCACGCTGCTGCTTGAGCCGTAACCCGGTACCTGCGGCATCTGGAACGGGATGACCTGGGCGTTTTTGATCTCCTGACAATCCAACGCGAAACGCGTATATACGAGAATGATGTTATGGTTCATGCCAGGACGATCGTCCCAGTTTTTGAGACGTATGATGAGGGTGGCATAGCAGCTGCCTGCGTTACCAGCCATCATGCCATAACCGCTAACTACAGCGTAGCTCTCCAACTCTGGAATTTTCTTTACTTTCTCTTCAACTTTCTTGACAATTTCCTCAGTCTCATGCAGAGTGCATCCTTCCGGGGCACGGACCTCAGCGAAGAATACGCCTTGGTCTTCCTGCGGAACAAGACCTGACGGCAGACCACGCATAGCAAAGATGAGCAATACGGCAGCGCCTGCAAGCAATGCTCCCGCAACCCACGGGCGTTTGATAAACTTGTTTACACCAGTTTTGTATTTGTTTAGAATGGCATTGTAGCTGACAGTATAGGCTTTCTTGACATAGTAGTTCAAGTCTTTCTTTTCGCTTTCATTCGGGTCAAAACGCATCATGATACCGCACAAAGCGGGACAGAGTGTCAATGCCGATACACATGACAAACCGACGGCAGATGCCAGCGTCACACCGAACTGCAGAAAGAAACTACCTGATGTGCCAGGCATGAAAGCCACAGGAATGAACACGGCCATAAAGACCAGCGTACATGAGATAACGGCTATGGATACATCGCTCATGGCTTGGCGTGTGGCTTCGCGGGCGTCAGATATACCGCCCTCCATCTTCGCCATCACCGCTTCGACCACTACAATAGCGTCATCCACCACCGTTCCGATGGCGAGCACCAAAGCGAATAGGGTCAATATGTTCAGTGAGAAACCTGCAACCTTCACAATAGCGAAAGTACCCAGCAGTGACACGATGATGGATATCGAGGGGATCACTGTTGCCTTGAAGCTCTGCAGGAAGAAATAAACAACTAAAATAACGAGAATGATAGCGATGACCAGTGTTTCCACCACATTATGGATGGCAGCGAAGAGGAAGTCATCGCTGGTTTCCAAAATCTCGAATTCCAGTCCGGCGGGCATCGTCGGCTTCAGCTCCTCATACAACTTGTTGATACGGGCGTTCACCTCCGTCGCATTGGCGCCCGGAGCTTGGAACACCATGTATATGGTACCGGGTTTACCATCAATGTTAGAGGAGTAGTTATAGCTCACAGCACCGATTTCCACATCTGCCACATCGCTCAGGTGCATCATGTGTCCGCCGTCGCTCGTGCGCAGCACAATGTCGTTGAATTCCTCGACGGTTTTCAGCGTACCTTTGTATTCCATTGAGTACTGGTAAGCATTCTCACTCTGCTCGCCTAAAGAACCTGTGGCGGTGACGAAACTCTGTCCGCCAATGGCTGCAAACACATCATTCGGTTCCAGTCCGTATTGCGCCATCACATCCGGTTTCAGCCAGATACGCAGGGCGTAGGTGTTACCGAGTGACATTACATCACCCACACCGGTAATACGCATTAAACGGGGACGCACGTTGATGTCAATGTAGTTGGCAATAAAGTCGGCATCGTACTTGCCATCAACGCTCTTCAGTGCACCGATGTGAAGAATGTTGTTCTGCTGCTTCATTACCTGTACGCCCACTTTGGTTACTTCTGCGGGCAACAGTGCCGTAGCTCTGCTGACGCGGTTCTGCACGTTCACTGCGGCAAGGTCGGGGTCGGTTCCCTGCTCGAAATACACCTGAATGGATACTTCGCCAGAGGATGATGCCGAGCTGGTAATGTAGGTCATGCCAGGCACACCGTTAATGTTTTCCTCTATCGGTTGTATCACCGACTTCATGATGGTGTTTGCATCGGCACCGGTATATGAGGTTGAAACACGCACTGTTGGCGGCGCGATGTTTGGGTATTGCTCGATGGGCAGGGTGATGATGCAGATGAAGCCCACCAATGCGATGACAATCGCTATCGCGCATGCCATCACATATTTGTTGATAAAAATGTTTCCCTTCATGGCTTACTATTCGTTTTTCGATGCTTCTGGGAACAACACTTGTTCTCCATCCTGTACATTATTTGCTCCTACGGTCACAATCTTGTCACCGACATTCAAACCGCTTGTCACGATAAAATCCTTACCATTACCTGTGTCTTCTATGGTTACGGTAACAGCAGTGGCGGTATTGTCGTCCTTAACCTTATATACTAATGCTTTGTCTTGCAGTCGCACCACGGCGTATTGCGGAATCACTATCACATTCTCGTTATTGTATGGCAAAATAATGGAGCCCTGAATGCCGCTGTACAGTTGGCCGTCAGGATTGGGGAAAGTGGCCTTGCAGGCAATAGTACCAGTAGCGGCGTTTACCACACCGGTGGCGCTGGTAATGCGTCCTTTGTGCGAATATTCTGTACCGTTTTTCATCATAAATGTCACATCAGGGAACACCTTCAGTGCATCCCCAACCTTTCCCTCATAACCTTCGGCAACAGCTTCCTCCAGCACCGACTCGGGCACAGAGAACACAGCCTCCATCTTTGTATTGCCGCTGACAATAGTCAGTTGGGTGCCGGGCGATACTTGGATGCCTTCGGAGACGGGGATTTCGCCAATGATACCTTCTACGGGTGAGGTGATGGTACAAAAGCCCAAGTTGACCTTTGCACGGCTTACAGCGGCATTTGCCTGGCTTACTGCTGCCTGTGCCTGCTTGTACGCATTCTCGGAATTGTCCAGCATGTAACGGCTCACGATGTTCTTTTCAAACAGGTTCTTGTTAGATTCGTACTCTAATTTCGCACTGTTTGCCGATGCTTCGGCAGCCTGCAGGTTTGCCTGTGCCGCCTCCAGCTCCAACTGTGCGTTGCGCGAATCGATGATAAACAGTGTCGTGCCCTTCTTCACCTGCTGACCTTCGCTTACGCATATCTGCATCAGCTGACCACTCACCTGGGGCGAAATGACTACGTCCGACTGTCCCTTCAGTTTGGCACTGAACCTTATGGGTACTGTGATGTCCTGTTTTTCAATTGTCATTGTTTCGTATGATGTCTTTTTTTCTTCAGGCATGTCAATTCCGCAAGATATCATACTGATTGCTATGCCAATCAAGCTTAACCATTTCAGGGGTTGTATCTTCATATTAATATTTCCTTAGGAAAAGCAAGGGAAAATAATCGGCAAAGATACGAAAAATTTCGAATTATATTACTACATGAATTTTCAAGATATTACTTCGCAAAATGACTTATTCCTATTTCAATTTTTTTGTAATTTTGTAAAATCAATTTTAGCGTAGTGGGTGTTATAAAGTCTGCACAAATCTGACGATCCGAATACAAGAGATTTCGTGAAGTGAATGTTAAAGGGGAGAAAATAATGTGAGAATGGATTATATCTAAAAAAATAATAATGGAAATTACCTCTGCATTTAAGCCCCGTATAGCCAATGTGGCATATTTTATCTTATGTTTTAGTCTTGTTTTGGTAAACTATGTCGGATTTGCGCAACAGACAGATAAACAGAAGGATTCTTTATCAGTATATATTCCGGTAAATATAGAGGATTGTATGCGGCAATTAGACTCCGTTTTGTCGCCAGAAAGCAAAGAATGGATACGATCAATTGATGAAAATGAATTCTTAGGCAGAACACACCTCACGTTAGGAATGTGGATTCGAAATAATTGGGGATTATGGGGTTACTCACATCTGGCAAAATATTTCAGTGAACAAGGTATTCGACATCCTGATGATATGTCCGGAGTGATTTTACGAAGCTATTATCACTATTCCAAAGGAGAAAAAGTAAACTTTCGATATATGTTGAAAAAGGAACGGCTGGCGGAAAAACGATGGATTAAGCAACTTGAGAAAGAACAAGGCGAACGACAGAAAGACTGGGAGTATGAGGAGCGTTATCGCTGTGATTGCAATGATAGTGTGTCGGCGGCAGAAGCTACGTCATTCCTTAATTTGCCCTACATGGCAGACAATCTGACTGGTGTACAAGTATATTTGCGTAATCAAGGGGATTCAATTACGAATGACCTTCTTTTGATGGAACAAGCTCTGATGCACAATTCGCGACGATTACCTCGAATAGATGAACTTATACGAGATAATATTGATATTTATTATGGAAGAAATCCATACGGACGTGTCAAAAAAATGAAAATCAAAGAAGATGACAGGACAAGAGTTTTTGACTTTAATCCCGATGGTACATTAGCTCGTTATCAGTTTTCTCTTATCAATAATAGCAAAAAGAGAACTGTTGATGAACATTACGAATACAATCAAGGTCATATTTCACAAAGGACGGTCTATTGGAATGATACCCTCCACAGTGTCACTCTTTATCGTTTTTCAGATCCATACCATTGTCAGGAGTTGTTCTTTAGTGATTCGGTGTGGCGCAAGCTTGAACCTGGAAGTGATACCGTTGCCTTGGCCCGTAATAGTCGAATAGTTCTTTCTCCCGAAGGACAGTCATTGGCTTTTTTCCGACCTTCAGGATTTCAGGATTCTTTTGTTCTATTTCAATACGACAGCCTTGGCCGAGAGGTGACATGGTTGGAATGCATAGATGGTTGCACCGTGTCACATTGGTCTATCAATATTTACGATGATGAGCGCAAGGTGTGTTATGAATACGGCCGAAATTGGTGTGAAAGCAGAGTTGAGGCAACCGTTTTCAATGATAAAGGCGATGTGCTCGGTGAATGCTGTGCGAGTTTGTTGGATACTTTCGATTACAACAAAACTTTATTCAGCTATCGTTACGATCGGTACAACAATTGGATTCGCATGTATGAGAAGGGAAAACTTAGTAGCCGTTGTAAGATATGGTATTATTGAAACATCAAATTTATTGAGAATGAAAAGACTTTTGTATATTGCCTTGACTTTTGTCGCCTTGACGCTTCCTTCCATGAAATGCGAGGCGCAGCTGTCGTTGGTATTCAAAACTTTGAATATCAACAATCTTAATGCGGAGACCAATCACAAGAGACCTCCCAAGAAATTCCGTTTGGGCGACGTTGTCATTTGCAATGAGCCAGATGTGACCATTACAATTACAGCCGAACTAATTAATACAAGTGACTCTGTCATATATATAGAAGGAGGGCTTTCGGCTGAATTTTTCGATAGAAACTTGTCTTTGTATTATTACGAGGATGGGTTTGGATGGAGTAAAAGGACGGTCTGTGATAACCGCAATTCCGGCAGATATGATGGTGTTCTTGTGAGGAATTCGTTAGCTCCCAACGAATGCCATGCTCTTGAATTGCGTTTACTCTTACGCACGAGTGTTTTTCAAGAAATTACGCCTTTGTATTACATTTCTAGTATTGTTCCAACGATGCATTTGGTGTTGTGCATGCCTGGAGAGGAAACCGTAATTTCTGATTTGTCTGAAAATGTTTTTCTTAATGGTGTGAAAATAGAAGCTGATGAGACAGCTGCATACCAAAATTGCGGGGAGTTGTATCGTTTGACCAGCAATGAGATGATAGAGGAATATATGAAAGAGAATCCAGACCTGTTTGGTTCAAATTTTTCTGATGATATTTTAAGGAAAGCCTTCATCTGCAATATGGAGTTTGCTCGCAGAATGTATCCAAGCTCCATGCGGCCCCCTATACCTGGGAAAAATGAAAAGGAGACTGTCAAACGGGTGGATTAGTTGCTAAAAAGAAATGGAATTATCCCTTTTAGTCTTGTAACGCTATGTTATGCTCCTTGCGGGTATTCATCCCGCGATAATATCGGGCAGATTTCATTATATCGGGGTTTTACCCCGTGCTGAATTCTTACACGGCTTTCAGCCGTTGGATAACTTACCCGATAATTTGACTGCTGCAGGTGCGTACCTCTGGCACGCTGTGAGACATTTCCCGTTCAACGTGCTATGCGGGGGTGGCCGCGATGCGGCCAAAATTGCGGTGGAACCGCAACCGTCTCATAGGGATGAGTTACGGGTTGTGTATTCGGTCGCGGCGAGCATTTCCCATGCACCGAAGCACTTCATTTGCCGCCGCGAAATGGTGTGACTATAGCTGATGCTATAAATCTCTCTCCATTAATCTAAATCTCAACAAGACGGAAAGGGATAATTCCTAACTTTTTTATATTATCGCACCTGCAGAACGGTGCTGGATTGATACAAGCGAAATTTTTTGTTCAAAAAAAAACAGCAACTTTTTAGCTGCTGTTTTTTGAAGTTTTGTACCGTATGGGGGATTCGAACCCCCGATTTCCAGGATGAAAACCTGGCGTCCTGGGCCTACTAGACGAATACGGCATCAGGTTTATTTTTGTGA
>CACXXY010000205.1 GCA_902771655.1 uncultured Bacteroidota bacterium
TGGTCGTCACACTGCGCTTCGCTCATTGCCTCGAAGAGGCAACATCTTATTAACCCCAGATGAGCGTAGCGTAATCTGGGGTTATGAATACCTGCGCTATCCTCACCGCGGTGCGCCAAATACATGCTCCGAAGCGCTAAACCAACCCACCGCGGAACGGACTCATCGTAGCCGATGCGGAAAAATCAGGCGGTAGCTGTATAATGTCAACAAAGCTAAAAAAATATTTCTCAAAAAGAAATGTCTTTAAGTGTTATATTGAATTGTTTTGTATCTTTGCAACATCAAAAACTAATGATAGTAAGACGTTAAAAACTAATAGTGGTAAAACGATAAAAACTAACAGTAGTAAAACAATAAAAATTAATAAAAGAAAAATATTGTCCAGTAATTACAAGATAATATCAGCCAGTAACCTTTGGAAAATACAAACTAATAGTTACAAAATAATATAAGCCACTCGTTATAAGACAGCACAAACTAAAAAAAAGGACAATATAAACTAATAGAAAGAGCAGGATATATCATGGCAACAATACAGGAGAAATTAGCAGAGTCGCTGGAGGCACTGAAGGAGTATCAGGATGCCCATGGGGACAATTTGGTGATTCATGGAGCGGATACATTAGGACGGACACACACGGAGCGGTTGGTGAACAATGGGTATCTGCAAATGGTCATCAAAGGATGGTATATTCTGTCGTCGCCGGGGAGTGAGGGCGATTCCACAGTGTGGTATGTGTCGTACTGGAGTTTCATTACGGCTTATTTAGACAATAGGTTCAATGGTAAATGGTGTCTTTCTCCGGAACTGTCACTCTATTTTTACAGTGGAAATGCGTTGATACCCAAGCAGTTGATTGTGCGTAGCGAGTCGGGGACAAACAACATCCTACAAATGCCCTTTGGAACTTCACTTGTGGACATCAAGGCATCTTTGCCGCCAGAAGTGGTGCGGGAACCTCGCTATGGAGTGCGATTGTATCCGATGGAATATGCCTTGCTGATGGTGGGCCCCGATTATTACCGGCGCGATGCGCTGGAGGCGAGAACCTGTCTGGCAAGTGTGCGGGAAATTTCGCCACTTGTATCGGTGGCCGTTGACGGGGGACACACCACTCGGGCGGGGCGTGTGGCAGGCGCGTTGCGTTCCATCGGTCGGGAGGAGATGGCAGATGAGCTGTTGCGTATGATGCGCCAGGTGGGACATACGGTGACGGAAGAGAATCCGTTTGAGGAAAATGTGCGGTTGGAGACTTTTGCGGTATCGCCACACGCATCGCGCATCCGACTGATGTGGAAGCAAATGCGGAAGGTGGTACTAGCGACATTGAAAGTGAAGTCTGTGCAGCAGGATGCGACAGCGGTGTTGGCAATGATGGACGCAACATACGTGAAAGACAGTTACAACTCTTTGTCGATAGAGGGATATAAGATTACGGAGGGGCTGTTGGAACGAGTTCGGAGCGGCAACTGGGATCCCGATAAAGACGAGGCAGACAAGGAGCGTAGAAATGCGTTAGCCGCCCGTGGATATTATCAGGCATACGAGCTGCTGAAGCAGGGTGTTGCCGACTGCTTTTCAGGGCAGGCATCCGCACAATTGTACGTAAAAGGACATCAAGACTGGCACTTCCAGCTGTTTGAGCCGTGCATTCAAGCGGGCATCGTGAAGGCTTCGGATTTGGTAGGGTACCGCAGACATCAGGTGTACATCAAGAATTCCAAGCATACTCCGTTGAATCCGGATGCTTTGTTGGATGCGATGAGTGCTTTGTCGGACTTGATGAAGGAAGAAGAAAATGCATTGGTACGCGCCATTTTAGGGCATTTCTTCTTTGTCTATATCCACCCCTATATGGATGGCAACGGCCGCACAGCCCGCTTCGTAATGAACAGTCAACTAGTGACCGCCGGCTACCCCTGGGTAGTAGTCCCAGTGGAGCGTCGACAAGAATACATGGCCGCATTGGAGCAGGCCAGTGTGGAAGGGAATATCGAGGTGTTTGTTCGGTTTATTGGGAGTTTGATGAATGGAAAATAGAGAAAATGATAGCTTAACTAACCATAATACAATTAATTATAGGTTTTTTTCTTGTGAACTAATGAGGAAAAACTTCGTTTGAGTTGTTTTGGTGATAACACAAACTCCTATGCCATGAGGCAATTCGTGAACAACTTTTTCTTGACATGTGGCAAAATCAATGGACGACATATCAAGAGTGGTTTCTGGATGTGAATGCCAGTCACCGATGTATTCCATCTGCCCGATGCAGCGTTGGGCAATGAATTTTTTATGGTCTTTTAGACCACTGGTGCCTAATTTGAAACCGTTTTTCGAACCAAGTGAATCAGTGGGCGTGAAATGTGATAGAGCATAAATGGTCTTATGTTTGTAATCGATGTGGCCAAAGAGATAACCTCCTGTTTCGTTCTTGCCCTTTGCTTTGGCTTTAATACGGATTTCTTTGAGCAAATCTTCAGGAATACGCACTTGCCATTCATTATCGTTGGCGCACTTAAATTGAATATATCTGTTGACGGGTAATTCGTAGGTCTGCATGCTGCCAGGAAAATCGTGATTGGCAAACGAGAGTATAATTCGGTTTTGCTGTTGGCCTTCATATAGATGCCGTATGGCTGATGACATGATAGCCGCGTGGGCAGAGATTATGTCATCGCTGATACGCATGGTGTTGGAATGACATCCTTCGCCAACGCGAATGTTTTCCATGGAATTCTTCTTTTCTTCGGCTATCCATTGATATATTTGATTATTGGTAAGGGAGTTCCGCAAGATTTCCATATAATAGTCGGCCAGGGGTTGGCTGTTGTCTATGTTGATATAGGTGATACCAATATCGCCACCTTCCGACAACGCAACCTTAACAATTCGAGTCTTCTCAGGAAGTTTTATGGAGTCAATGCCATGCATGACATAAATGGATGCTGTTGCGTCAATAAGAAGATCTACTTCGTTTAAATCCTTGTCATCAAGGTAATTTAAAGCCTCTTCGTTATATGCCACAATTCCTTCATGCGGCATGCCGAAAAACATCTGCTCGAGAGATTCTTTCATGGCTTCGGCTTTGTTTTTATAGGAAATGCCGGGACGATAAGCGGAAAGTGCGTGGCGACAAATGTTGTGGGGGAGGAGCCTGTCGTTGTCAACCAAGTCGAGATAGCATATTCCACTGCGGTGAAGATGGTAGGCTATTTTGCTGCCAACAGCACCGCACCCCAATAAGGCAATATGTTTTAAGATGATGCTGTTGGGAGTGAGCGACAAGTGTTGTGCAGTGAGATAATCGGTGTAATCGAAAATGGTTACCTCTTCGACGGGTTCATCAATGTTGTCGCTGATTATGTCTTGG
>CACXXY010000206.1 GCA_902771655.1 uncultured Bacteroidota bacterium
AATTTCTGAGATTGAGAGCAGCAAGAAGAAAATCGAATGGGGCTCGCAAATTCGCAGCTATGTGATGCACCCCTACAAGATGGTGAAGGACCTGCGCACACAATACGAGACCTCAAACGTCGCCGCCGTCATGGATGGCGAGTTGGATGGTTTCATCAAGGCATACCTGATGCAGTTTCACTGATAATTGATAATTTACAATTAACAGTAAAGGGGCAGGAAATCCTGCCCCTTTACATTATTGCACTAATACAATCTCTTTCTTTTAGTATGCTCTGGCAAACAACACACGCTGTTTCGAGGGCTTGCCAGTCAAAATGCACTTGCCTTCTTCCAGTGGATTGTTGAAGGGGATGCAACGAATAGTGGCTTTGGCCTTCTCTTTGATCAGCTCTTCGGTTTCGGGTGTGCCGTCCCAGTGGGCGTACACAAAACCTGCCTGGTTGTCGAGGATGTCCACAAACTCTTCCCAAGTGTCGGCCTTGCGGGTATTTTCTTCTCTGAACTTCACGGTTCTGTCGAACAGACTCTGCTGGATTTCCGCCAACAATTTTTCGACTTCCACATCGATAGTGTCCAATGAAATATTGGTCTTCTCCAAAGTATCGCGGCGGCAAACTTCCGCATGGTTGTTCTCCAGGTCACGGGGACCAATGGCGATACGCACTGGCACACCTTTAACCTCGTATTCATTGAACTTCCAGCCCGAACGTTTGGAATCATCGTCATCATACTTCACGCTGATACCCTTGGCTTTCAGTTTCTGAATCAACGGCTGAACTTTTTCAGTAATCTGATTCAATTGTTCCTCACTCTTATAAATAGGAATAATCACTACTTGAATAGGAGCCAATGCCGGAGGCAGCACCAGACCATTGTCATCGGAATGTGTCATGATCAAGGCACCAATCAAGCGGGTAGAAACGCCCCAGGAGGTAGCCCATACATATTCCAATTGGTTTTCCTTGTTCAGGAATTTCACATCGAAAGCCTTGGCAAAATTCTGTCCCAAGAAATGCGAAGTACCAGCCTGCAAAGCCTTACCATCTTGCATCAAAGCTTCAATACAATAAGTATCATCAGCACCGGCGAAACGCTCGTTGGGAGATTTCACACCTCTCACCACTGACATTGCCATGTGTTTCTCCGCGAAATCGGCATATACATTCAGCATTTTGCGGGTTTCCTCGATAGCCTCCTCACGGGTGGCGTGAGCGGTGTGGCCTTCCTGCCACAAGAACTCGGCGGTTCTGAGGAAAAGACGGGTACGCATTTCCCATCTCACTACATTGGCCCACTGATTACACAGGATAGGCAGATCGCGATAGGACTGAATCCAATTTTTATAGGTGTCCCAAATGATGGTTTCGGAAGTTGGACGGACTATCAGTTCCTCTTCCAATTTGGCTTCTGGGTCAACGACCACACCACCGCCATTGGGATCATTTTTCAGACGATAATGGGTAATTACCGCACATTCTTTTGCGAAGCCTTCCACATGATGAGCCTCGCGGCTGAAGAAGGATTTCGGAATAAATAGTGGAAAATATGCATTTGTGTGACCTGTTTCCTTGAACATTTTGTCCAAAGCGTCGTGCATTTTTTCCCAAATCGCATAGCCATACGGTTTGATAACCATACAACCTCTGACCGCGGAATTCTCCGCTAAATCAGCCTTTTTCACAACATCGTTGTACCATTGAGAATAATTTTCTGCTCTTGTTGAAAAATCTTTTGCCATTATTATTGATATTTGCTAAACTTTTTAGTATTTTTGTCGTCAATAAATTTGAGTTTGCAAAGATAAAAAAATTATGGACTTAAATTAAAAGGAGGTTCGTCATGAAAAAGAAAATTTTGCTATCGGTCGTTTCACTGGCATTAATCATGTCAGCATGCAGGTTAGACTCAAACGTCTATTATGATGACGTCTATACTACTTCGAGCGATAGACAATACGAAGCAGTACACGTCAACAGACCGGCTGAGAATTACAACAATTCATCTTCGTATGACAACAATTATGTAGATGAAGGTGCTTATACGGAAGCCGCAGCCGCTCCTGCTTATTCTTCTTCAGAGACCTATACTGATGGCGGAGGTACCACATACATCACCAACAATTACTACTATGACAGTGATGATTACTATGACTATGCCTACACCGCCCGCATCAGACGTTTCCACAGCCCGGTTTGCTACAGCTGGAGCTATTACGATCCATACTACACCAACCTGTATTGGTATGACCGTTATCCTGGCAACTGGGGCGTGAGCATCTACTTAGGTTATGACTGGTACTGGCCGAGATACTATCGTCCCGTGTACAGCTACGGATATTGCAGCTATGGTTTCAGCTACTCATGGGGCTGGGGCAGCGTTTACTGCGGATACCCGAGATACTATGGTTACGGCTATGGAAGCTACGGACACGGTTATCACAACGGATACAGAAATGGTTACTGGAACGGATACCATGACGCATTACACGCGGGATACTATCACAACAACTACGATCACAACAGATCCTTCACATACGGCCACTTCAACCGCAATGGTGTCAACAACGGCAAAGCCAATGACCGTGACTACGACAGAGGCAATCGTCCCGACATGGCTGGAGGCAGCAGCGGTATGGGAGGTGGCAACTACACCAACAGTCCATACGCAAACTACTATGGCAGTGGGGTTAACGCTGGAGCCAATGGCAGAGGTACAAATCCTAACACTTCCTTCAGTGAAAGATACGAAACTCTTGTAGCCAGCGGTGCGAACAAAACCGATGGTCGTGGCAACACACCCATCAACAAGGTTCCTGGAGGCAACACTGGAGATGTCAGAACTCCCAACACCACCGGAAACAACAGCAACACCGGAACTCTCAGAACTCCCTCCGGATACGACAGCAAGACTCCTGCCAACAACAACACTGGAGCCACAAGAACTCCCAACACTACTACCAATAGACCCAACACCACTGTAACGGGCGATCCATACTCCAGCAAAGCTCCTGCCACCACAACTCCCAGATACAACAATAACACTACAAGACCTGCCACAAATACTCCATCCGGAAGCAGCACCACAAGACCCAACACTAACACCAACTCAAACAATGGAAGCTACTCAAGACCTTCCGGTTCATCGAACAGCTCTTCAAGCTCAAGCAATTCTTCCAACTACTCAAGACCTTCAAACAGCTCGTCTTCCAGCAACAGTTATTCAAGACCCTCTAACAGTTCCTCAAGCAGCTCATACTCCAGACCCTCTAACAGCAGTTCAAACAACAGCTATTCAAGACCTTCAAACAGCTCAAGCAGCAGAAGCTATTCAAGCCCCAGCAGCTCAAG
>CACXXY010000207.1 GCA_902771655.1 uncultured Bacteroidota bacterium
ATGCTGATGGATGGAGGTATCTATCAGGGACAAAGATATTTATCTGAAAAAACAGTCCGCTTTTTCACAAAGACTTATTCCATTCACGGATGCAACAGAAGAGCTTTGGGATTTGACACTCCCTGCTTTGCAAAACCCAATGGCGTACTGCCCTCCATGGCATCCAGCAAAACATACGGCCATCAGGGATTTACCGGCAATGTGGTATGGTGTGACCCCGATAGACAGCTGGTTTATGTGTTCATTTCCAACCGTGTTTACCCCTATAGCGAACCCAACAAATTAGTTAAAAGCAAGATACGTCTCACCGTTCACGAAGCTATTTATCGTGGACTGAACATTTTTTAATCTTACTATTCGACTTTTTTCATGAAACCACAGCCAAAAAAGAAAAACACCGTAGCCGTACAGGCACCCGTACAAATCGTTAAAGAAAAGAAATACAAGGGTTTAGGACTGATTATTTTCATTGTGGCTGCCTTACTATACGCCAATACTTTCCATCATGAATGGGTATTGGACGATTACGGCAGCTTCAAGCTTAACATCTATGTCACGGCTGGTACCAATGGTTACCACGACATCCTGACCAAGACCTATCGTCATGGTTCCGGTTTTTACACCGACAACCTTTATCGACCCTTGTCCCAGCTCATGTTCGCCACCGAGTGGCAACTTTCGCCAGACAATCCTGGCTTGTATCACGCCATCAGCGTTTTCTATTATGCTTTGGCATGCACGCTGCTGTTTTTCTTTTTACGCCGTCTGCTAAAAAAATACAACCTTTGGATACCCTTTTTCATTGCTCTGCTATTTGCCGCGCATCCTATTCATACAGAGGTGGTTGCCAATATAAAAAGCCGCGATGAGATCATGTGTTTTCTCTTTGTCGTCCTCACGCTTTATCTCTCCTTACTATATGTGGATAAACAGAAATTCTACCTTTTGCCCCTGGTGTTCATCAGTTTCCTCTTGGCCATGTTCTCCAAGGAAAGTGCTATCACCACACTGGCTGTCTTGCCTCTCACCATTTATTTTTTCAGAGACGCCAAAGCCAAAGACTACCTGCTCACCCTCCTGATGATTGCCATACCTGCTATCATCTACCTGATGGCACGACATGCGGTGTTAGCCAATTATCCCGAATCCGATCATTTTTCCGTTTCCATTGTTGACAACTACTTCTATGAAAGTGATTTGTTGGAAGGTTGGGCTACTGCTATTATGCTTTTAGGACAATATCTCATCAAGCTGTTCTTCCCTTACAGTTTAGCTTGCGACTATTCCATGAAGCAGTTCCCTCTTACTTCTTTCACGGATGTATCCACCTGGATTTCACTACTAATTCACTTAGGATTAGTTGTTTACGCAATATTTGGCATCAAGAAAAAGAACCCTGTTGCCTACGCTATATTCTTCTATATCATCACGATGAGTATTTTCAGCAATCTGGTTTACCGTATAGGTTCCTCTTTCGCTGAACGTTTTCTCTTTATCCCTGCATTAGGTTTTTGCATGGCATTGATTTTCCTTATTTTCAAGCTTTTAAAAATTGATGGCAAAGATACTTCTGTCAAAACACCACGTTTCGGAATAGTAGCCGGAGTTTTGGCAGTGGTATTTTTACTCTACTCGGGCCGCACCATTACACGCGCCGCCGACTGGAAAGACCAATTTACACTTTTCGGCAAGGATGTCAAAAAATCTGACAAAAGCGCACACATGCGGCTGTATTGGGGTTTGGCCCTGCGCGACAAAGGCGACGAATATGAAAGGGCCAATATCAAAGAACAAAATTGGGTAAAAAGACTGGAAAACGACCAGCAATATTTCGACTGGACCTGGAAGGCCATCAAACAATTCAAAAAAGGCATTGAAATCTATCCGCAATATGCGGACTGTTATGAGCAATTGGGCTTACTGTATGACAAAATCGGCGTCAAAATCAACGATATGTCATACAGAGACACAGCGGAATATTATTATCTGGAATGTCTCAGGAATATTCCCAGCAAAGCCACAGCCAACAGCAACCTCGCTAAAATTTATTACGAGCGTAACGAAATCCAGAAAGCCAAACAATTTTATTTGGCTGCTGTTTATTTCGACCCTCTGCTGACAGACGCATACTTCAACTTAGGTAGCACATACGGCACGTTGGCCATGTATGACTCCTCTTTCTATTATTTCAAAAAAGCCTTGCAATTAGACCCGAATCGTACAGACGCTGTCACCTTTATGGGACTGAACTATTACAATACAGGAAAACCCGACTCCGCCATTTTGTATTACGACAAAGCCATCCAAATGGATCCATACGCTCCAACAGGTTACATATTGAAAACCAAGGTGTTGTTGCTGAGCGACCGCTGGGATGAGGGCGAGCAGGTGATTGACAAGGCACAATCCATTTTCCCATACAATGGTGAATTGTACTACTACAAAGGACTTGTGGAAAAGCATCGCCAAGACTACAAAGCAGCTTTGGAATGCATGAACAACTGCATCAAATACCAGCAAAACTTTTTGGAAGGCTACCGTGAAAAAGGTGACCTTTTCCAACGTTTAGGCCAACGCGACTCCGCCTTATATTATTACAATTTCGTCAGCCAGATAGATGCTATGATGAGATAAACGGTTAGACGTGGAAATGTGGAGTCATTCGCTGCGCTCATTTGTCAAGGCGTGTAGACACTCGCTTCGCTCGTTCGTGTAGACGAAATTCGTCTTAACGAATGCACGCAGTGCATGTCTTAACGCCTTTACGCCTTTACGTAATTTGCACATTTGCTAATTAACTAATTAACTAATTAACTAATTGAATATTTTTCGTATTTTTGCACGCTTATATTCTAAAACAACAAAACATTAAAAAACCTAATAATTATGCCGAAAATTTCCCAAAAAGGCGCAAGCATGCAGTCTTCCCCTATCAGAAAGCTGGTGCCATTTTCTGATGCCGCCAAAGGTCGTGGTATCCACGTTTACCACCTCAACATCGGTCAGCCCGACATCGAGACCCCGAAAGGAGCCCGTGATGCCGTGCGCAACGCCGACATTCCAGTAATCGCTTACAGCCACTCTGCTGGAAATCTCAGCTACCGCAAAAAACTGGTGGAATATTACCACAGCGTGGGTATCGACATCACCACCGACGAAATCATCGTTACCACTGGTGGTAGCGAAGGTCTCCTTTTCGCCTTCAACAGCTGTATGGATCCAGGCGACGAAATCATCATCCCCGAACCTTTCTATGCCAACTACAACGCTTTCGCCACCATGTGCGGTGTTATCGTGAAGCCCATCATTTCCACCATCGAG
>CACXXY010000208.1 GCA_902771655.1 uncultured Bacteroidota bacterium
TAGTACAGCAGGTCGTCGAAATCCATAGCATTGGCGCTCTTGAGGCGCTGGTTGTAGCGTTTGAAGATGTCGCAAATGAGCGGTTTGCCGCTACGTTTGTCGGCCTCAATGATTTCGGGGTTTTCGGCGTATTCCTGTTCGGAAATCAAACTTGACTTGGCAGCGGAGATACGGTTGAGGATGTAGTTGGCCACATAGATTTTAGGGTCTAACTGCATCTCTTTGACGATGGATTTGATCAGGCTTTTACAGTCGTCGGTATCATACACGGTGACGTTGTGGTCGTAGCCCAAGCGGTAACCTTCGACACGGATAATGCGGTAGAATATGGAGTGGAAGGTGCCCATAGAGACGGCTTTGGCGTTGCTGTCGCCCACCAGTTTGAAGATACGCTCTTTCATCTCGCCGGCAGCTTTGTTGGTGAAGGTCAATGCCAAAATCTGAAAAGGGCTAATGCCCAAAGTGAGCATATAGGCGATGCGGTAGGTGAGCACGCGGGTTTTGCCAGAGCCTGCGCCGGCAATTACCATCAGCGGACCCTCTACCTGTTTCACCGCTTCTTGTTGAGCATCATTAAGTTGCGAAAGTAAATCCTCTGCTTTGTTCATAGTCTGCGTTTAAGACCGCAAAAATACGAAATAAATCAATGTGCCAATTCAGTAAGTTGAAAGTTGAAAACTGAAAGTTATAATTTGAATTTTGAACTTTGAATTCTTTTTTTTGCCTTTTGCATTATATTTTCTTATGATATTTGCACATTAGCACATTATCTAATTTGCTAATTGAAATTTTTCGTATCTTTGCAAGTTATTGTTTTAAATATTAAAAGATGAAAAAACTACTTTTTTTACTGCTCGGTTTGGTCGCTTTAACCTTGGTTTCTTGTAAGGACACATCAGGTGATTATGTCGCTAAACAACTGACTTATACACAAATGGAGAACGCTTTCTCTGATTGTCTGTCGGTGGCGACGGATTATGCTGTGGAGCGCTTGTGTCCGGCAGATGAGTTGAGTTATGCTTTGGGTTATGGTTTTTATGACTATAAAAGTCAGAATTATCGGATTACCTTGTCTACTTCTGCCCGTGCTATTGTAGATAGCCTGACAGCTCACGGGCAGGCAGCGCTTATCGATTCGATGGTCCTGCATATCAACCGTGCCGCTGAAGCCAGTGGTGGTGTTATTAAAAACGCATTTTCCTCGGCTCGCGAAGGCTTGTCATATACCAACCATCAGACTATGGTTTCAACATCCAATACCAGTGCTTTGACTAATTATTTTAAGACGCAGTGTGGCAATAAAATCAAACAGTCTATGTTGACTCCCATTCAGATGAAATTAAACGAAAAGGGTGTGGCAGCTGACTGGAATAATATTTTGTCCATCTATTATACTTACAGTCAGCAGCCTGTGTCTATTGATCTAAATGGATATATCACAGAAAAAATAATGGATGGCATCTTTGCTGAAATGGCGGAAGCAGAGAAACTAGTGCGTACAGATGCAGGTTGGCGGACAACGGAGAGTCTGGAATTAGTCTTTGGAAATTAATCATAAAAATAATAATCGAAAAAAATCATAACTATGAGAGAAGAGAAAATCTTTGCCGGCAAAACATTGGCAATCCTGTCTGGTGGTGGTGATACCCCAGCAATCAATTCAAGTATCGAAGCTGTAAGAAACCGTGCCTCTATGCTGGGTTTCAAGGTTTATGGTATCCTGCGTGGCTGGAAAGGCCTTTTGGGCGATGGCGACGTGGTGGACCTGACCAATATCGCTTATAATGGTATTTATGGCGGAACTGGCCTGTTGTCAAGCCGTACCAATCCTTTCCCCAGCAAGAAAAATCCGGAAGACCGTTCACAGCAGATTCTGAGAAACATCGAGAGATATAAGATTGATGTGTTGGTGACTATCGGTGGTGATGATACCAACGGTGCAGCTAAAAAGATGTATGAGAAATATGGCATTCCCGTCATCGGTTTCCCGAAAACTATTGATAATGACTTGAGAACCAGAACTATACATCATTATCAAGGCCAGCAGTATGAAACAGTTTTGTGCCCAGGTTTCCCTTCAGGAGCAATGGCTATCAAGAAACTGACCAGCAAATTGCATACAACTAACGAATCACATCAGCGTATCATGGTGTTGGAGGTGATGGGTCGTGATGCAGGTTGGTTGACTGGTACTGCTGTTTTCGGTGGTGCTCAAGTGGCATTGGTGCCCGAGGTTGAAATGACCAAGGAACGCAAAGATTTCTTCTTCGAACATGTGAAAGAGCAGTATATGCGTTCTCCGAAACATAGTCTGATTATCGCTGTGTCAGAGGGTGTTAGATGGTGGAATGAAGAAAAAGAAAGTTTGGAAATGGTATATGCCAGCCCAGATTTGGACGAATATGGTCATCCGCGTTTTGGTGGTATCAGCGGTGTTATCGCTTCCGAAATTTCCAAGAAATTGGGAGTTGAGGCACGTGGTCAGATTTCAGGTTATATTCCGCGTTCGGGTAAGTGCTATGAGTATGACCGCCGCTTGACCTCTACCTTGGCCGATAAGGTAGTTGACCTGCTGCTGCGTGAGGATTACGGCAAGATGCCGGTAATGCGTGATATTGTGCCTTACAACGAGCTGGAAGAATTCCACACAGATGCTATCGATATGGGCAATATCGGAAATTTCCCGTTGCCTTCCAACTATTACAACCCCAACGAGTTTATGTTCACCGACCAGTATGTTGACTTTTTGACCAACATCATCGGCGCACCATACCGTATGGAGTTCACCCACAATTTCCCAATTGTCATCCCCCAGTAGAAATCAAAAACTAAGAACTAAGAGTTAAAAATGATATGTGTTATATTTTTTCTCTTAATTCTTAGTTCTTAATTCTTAACTTATGAAAAAACTTGCCGTTGTTTTAATCTTTTGCCTTCTGGGTTTGACCTTGTCAGCCCAGCGTTTCGTGTCCATGTCAGAAGCTAAGACAGCGGCTGTACATTATATGGCTCCGAAGTTCGGCGACCAGCAATATACTCAGGACAATATTTTGGTGGTTCATGAGCTGAAACAGAAGGGTCATACTCTGATTTATGAGGTGCTGTTCAAGAATAATACCTCTGTCTTGCTGTCGGGTGTGAAAAGCTGTAAAGCTATTGTGGGCTATCGTTTCAAGACGGGTGGAATTTCGGTTTTAAATCAGTCAAAGGATGTGGTTTCCCCAGGCATGAACATCTTTTTAGAAAAATGTTGTGTCCAAATTCTTTATGCCATCGAAGAGATGGATAACAAGAA
>CACXXY010000209.1 GCA_902771655.1 uncultured Bacteroidota bacterium
TGGTGTATTGTTCCTTGATGTCGCCATTATCTATCTCGTTTGAAACTTCGACGACTGGCTTTTTCTTCACGTCTTTGCTTTCGGGCATAGCTGCGTATGCCCGGGCATATTCCTGTTTCATGTCCTCTCGGTTGATTTAAATGGGTTACAATATGTTGATGCTGATTCGGCGGCCAAGCCCCTCGAAAATCTTGAAGAGCGTGGAAACCTGCACGTCGGTATGGCCGTTCTCCACACGGGAGATATAGGCCTTCTTCGTGCCGATCCTTGATGCAAGCTGCTCCTGGGTGAGTCCCGCCCTGAGGCGTTCCTCCTTCAGGCGCTCACCGATAATGAAGGCATCGCAGCCGTTCTCGAACTCCAGCCTTGACGGTGTGCCTTCCTTACCGAAATCTTCCTCTATCAAATCCTCTATCGGTGTCAGATTCAACTTCTTCAGCTTTTCTCTATCCATGGTCTTCGGCTTTTTTCTTGTTTTTGAAATAGTCTTTCATGAAGTAGTCACCATAGACGGTGACCTGCCTCTTGAATTCCTTTTTCATTTGCAAAGTTAACTAATTGGTTTACAAAATCCAAGAATTTTGGGCAAAATCTTTCAATCCTGCCCAAAATTCCTTCATATTATACTTCTATTGACAGAACTCGTTGAATTTCTTCATGGCTTCTATCTTGATTTCGTCTGCCACGTCAATATAGGGTTTCATGGCCTTATAGTCGCTGTGTCCTGTCCACTTCATGACGACCTGAGGAGGTATTCCCATGCCAAGTGCATTGCAGATGAACGTCCTTCTACCAGTGTGCGTGCCGATCAATTCGTATTTTGGTTTCACGACGTCAATTCGCTCGTTCCCCTTATAATAGGTCTGACGGATAGGCTCGTCAAAACCAGCCATCTCACACAACTCGTGCAGATACTTATTCATCTTCGAGTTGTTGATTACAGGCAATGCCTTATTGTTTGGAAGGTCAAAAGACTTGTATTTCTCAAGAATCCTCCTACTGACATCGTTGAGCTCTATTTTCAGGCTGTCAAATGTCTTCATGGTCGTGACCTCGATGTGGTCACTCTTGACATCGTACTTTTTCAGGTTGTAAACGTCCGAGTAGCGCAGGCCTGTGTAGCAGCAGAACAGGTTGTAAACGTCCGAGTAGCGCAGGCCTGTGTAGCAGCAGAACAGGAAGACATCTCTTACACGGTACAGATATAGTTTGGTCTCCGGTATCTTGTAGTTCTCCAGTTTCTTGATTTCCTTCTTTGTTAGGAAGATGACTTTTCTCTGTGTCTTCTTGAACTTGGGACGGAAAACCTCAAACTGGGCATTCTTGTGAAAACCTTTCTGAAGGCTCCAGCGGAGAAACCACCTAAGAAACTCCATGTTCTTCTCAATAGTGGTATTCTTCATGTTCTTCACATCACGCAGGTATTCCAGATATGAGAGCATTCCCTCGTCGTCGAAGTAGTCGAAGTTCAGATCGAACGTCTTCAGGCCACGCTTCCTCTTGTAATCCCGGAGTCCCTTCAGGTGGTTACGCATAGCACGAAATTTCTCATGAGTTGACTCCGTCCAGTTATTCTGTCGGCCACACACATTTTCAAACTCAACAGCGACTTCCCAAAGAGGTAAAGATTTGTTAATTTCCCCCTTTCTTGTTTTTTCCAAATTTGTGTTAATTGGGGATTTTGACTTAGTTTTGTCCTGTTTTGAACAGGTAATGTCCGCAACTTCAGAACGGCTCTTTTGGGGCTTTCTTCTGGCTTTGGGGGGCTGCAAGGAAACGGTTTCACCACTACGCAGCCTCTCAAATGTTTCCTTGAACTGTTCCGATGTGGGAATGACATGCTGACTTTCGAAAATCTCCACTGTGTCCTGGGCATTCTTCACGAGACTCATCATGGAGGCATTGATCTGGTCTGCACTCATTCCATCTCGGTTCGGACCGATAGCCACCTGGGCAAAATCATCCCATCTAAATGAATCAACATGCAACCCTGTTGATAGTTCCACTCTTGCTGATTTGTATGCTATCCTCATAGTTATCAGCGCGTTAGGTACATTGACGAGTCTTAAAGAGCCTGTTAGTTTCCTGCTCTTCAGTCTAAATTTTACTTTCAAATCCATTTTTCTCTATATATTAATTAAGTTGTAATTTTATACCAAAAATTGGCTAAGGAAATACATTTTACAGGTTTGGGTATATTTGTTTTTATTAAGATTCGGAAAGAAGAAATTAACATTCAAATACCGAAATACACCTCATTTCCTATTAAAAGCACTAACTTTCACCATGAAATCACTATATCAAATAAAGGTTCGTTAACGAATTAGGAGGACGGATAAATAAATCAGTTTTATTACGGTGCTCTTTAGAATCGGTTTTAACAGTCAAAAATGCTCTCAGAAAACAATCACAAAAAGTTCCCAAGTTTATGTTCCCAACATGCTCCCCAGAATTATACTGGAGAAAATGGGAGCGGAGAGGTGCAAAATACTCCATTTCTGTTTTTACGTTTAGAAATTTTCTCATTATCAATCAATTATATTAGTTTAACTTTCATTTAATTTGTTAATTTTTCCCCAAATGTTTCCCAGGGATGACTCATGTGGAACCTGGTTTTCTTTCGGATTTCTTTACGACCATTCAGGAAAAGGAAACAGGATTTCCCAAAATGCTCCCAAGATGGCTCCCCAAATCTGAAACAAAGTTAGATAGATGTTTTACATCTACCAAATGTAAAAAAGTGTTGAATGAGAAAAATAGTTTACAAAAGTGGTAGGATTTTAACAATTAAAGGCCTTTCTGGAAAAAAGACATTTGAAAGGCTTTCTATTGTTTTCTGTGTTTTACCGAATTAGACCGGCTCGCCTCTCTCTCCGCAATATCGCTTGATTATCAGTGATTTACAAGATTTACACCCAATTTTACACCCAAAAAATGTAAAGTTGGGTGTTTTCATTTTTATATCTTTAATGCGAAAGTTGATTAACCATTGTATGAGTTTTTGGGGCTCAGTAGATATTTCATAGGGAATTTTTTAAATGAATAATTCTTTTCGACGGGTTGTTTGAGTTAAATGAAATGCCATTAGGCATTAGATATGGTAGCCAGCTATGCAGAAACGCCGTCAGGTGTTTCAAAATGGCTGGGAAAATGATGGTTGTGTGTAAATACCATGCCTTTAGGTATGGGACATGATAACCTTATCGCCTTCCTAACGGCAGGCATTTATGATTTGTGCATTCCTATTCCAGCCATTTCGCCATACCTATCGGCACGGCTGCATAGCTGGCTACCATATCTGATGCCTAGCCTTAAATATGCCAACTTCCGAAGGTGATTGAAAGACTTCACGCTTTCACGGCTGCAAACTGGCTGGGCGTTTGCCCCGTTTTCTTGATAAAGGCGCGACGGAATGTGGACATGGAGGTGAAACCGCTGAGATGGGCGATGTACTCAAACTTGTATTCGGGATGTTCGGTGATGAGGGGAATGGCTGAGCGCTCAATGCGTAACTGGTTGATATAGTCGTAGAAGGTCTGCCCCATGACCTGACTCAGATAGGTGCTTACGTAGGTACGGTTGCTGCCCAATGCCTGTGCCAACTCTTGCAACGTGAGGTTGGGACGTAGGTAGAGTTTTTGTTCTTCGACCAATTGTTCCAACTTGCCGTGCGCAATGGGCGAGATGGGTTTCTCGGAAGGGGCACCAGTCGTATTCGCCAAGGACTCTTCCATCGTTTTCATGTCGCCCATGCTCTCCGCCTGTTCGGTCTCGTTCTCGACGACAATGGGTTGGAAATCCCAACTGTAGTGCAGCACCACCAGCCATAGGACGATGATGCTGAAGAAATAAACAATATCGGTTGCTACCGAGGCGTAGAGCGAGGTGAACAACCATGCCAACTGTCCTACGATGGCAAAGAGGAACACGGGGCGCAACCACGACACGTCTATTTTGTCGATGTTCGAATATTCGCGGCGCACGTAATCCAAGTAGCGTTTCATCTTGATGTAGCCAACGAAGACAACCGCCCATGCGTAACACCATAGGAATGTGATGTAGGCATAGATCACTCCACGACTTGGCCACAGGGCGTAAACCAACACAAACAGGGCGAAGGGCAAGGTGAGCAGGGCGAGCCGTCGCAACGTGGTCCAACCAGGCATCACGACCTCAAAGATGAAGATGGTGTAGGTCAAGGCCGAACACCCGTCGATGATGAGAATCCACCGTAGCACCTCGCTACGGTACATGTGAGGGAAGGTGGTCACTAAGTCTTTCGCGCACCATACCGCCCACACCGCCATGATGATACCCACCACGGTCTGGAATCTCGTACGTCCCTGTCGCCAACACAGGATATGAATGGCGAAGATGGCAAAGAACGACGTTGCTATCCCTATCATAAAGGCTGAAATGTTCATGACGCTTCCTTGTTTTGAGTAGAACGATCTACTGATGACGTTGCAAAGATACGGATTATTTTGTAAAAAAATTGTTCTCAACTTGATTATTTGACATTTTCTACCTATCAATGAAACAATAGAACGCATGGCATTCTTTCATTTACGCAATGACGCACCAAAATTGACGAATTGACGTACGAAACAACTGGATATCTCATAGTCGTATGTGCAATTAACGTACCTTTGTGAACGAAAGAAATGGTTTGATATTTATTTCCTCAATCATCAAAAACAAAACATCTATGAATACAACGAACAAACTATTGATCATGGGGCTTGTCATGCTATTCTGCCCTATTGACACAAGTGCGCAAGGTATTTTGGGAAAATTGGCGAAGAAGGGTGTGGAAACGCTCAAGCAAACACCTCAGAAAGTAGCTGATGCGCTTGTAGGTAGCAAGGAAGAGATAGAGGCAAGCAGGAAGAAGAAAGGTGATAAGGACGAAACACCTTCTGGTAAAAAGGGCAAATCCCCCTCGTCGGGCAACCCCAATCCTGACGGTCATGGGGAAGGTTCAGGTCCTTGGAGTGGACCACCCTCCATCGAGATTGACTTCGACGGCTTCTGTTGGGAATGTGTCAGTCCTTCCTACGACGGCATTTTCTGTATTCCCGTAGGCAGCACGGGAAGATACCGTTTTTACAAAACCGATGGTGGCAAACGGGTTGGCAATTCCGAATGGAAAGCATCGAGTGAGCCGCACTTCAACAAAGGAGTATGTGCCGTGAAGTCGGCAACATCACGCAAATGGTACATCTTGAAAGCTTCTGGCGACAGCATTGCGCTCGACACCAAGATTACGGAGGTGACCAACTTCATGGATGGTGTGGCTGTTGCGCGTACGAGTTATACGGATTGTTTCTTCATTAACGACAAGGGGCAACGTGTCTATCCCAACGTAAAACCCACAGAGTGCGAGATTTATCCTCTCATAGATGGCACTCGCCGTATGTTCCGCGGAAAGAATGGATATGGTTATATGGATGCTCACGGTAATGTGGTGATTCAACCGCAATATAGCGAAGCTCGCAACTTCAGCGGTGGATTGGCCATTGTGTATGACATGACGGCCACGCAAGAGAAGTATTGGGTGATTAACACCATGGGTAAGAAAGTGAGCGAGGTGCCCAAGAAATATGCCTCATACGGTTGGACACATCATTGTAATATGAGTGATTTCATCTCTTCTGGAGCCGTAGCCAAGAACGACGAGACGGGCAAATACGACATTATCGACCCAGAGATGAGAGTCATAGCTTCGTTCGATGATGCCTCACCGTTCTGCCTGAAAACCATGCCCAATACGGCAGCTGTCTGCATCGTGAAGAATAAGGACTGGGACCATCCGCAATTCTGCAAACCCTCAGGTAGCATACTGAGGGAGTATAATGACCCAAGTTTGAAAATCGTGAAACCCACACAACCGTGGATAGAGACGCAGAACGACAAAGGAGAGAAGACGGTGAGAATGCCGTTTGTTCTTCGCGACTACGAACTAACTTTCCCTGCAAAAGAGGCTTGGGTGGCTCCTCGTTGGGAATACACGGGGTATAATATTTTCAAAGGTAGCCTGACGAACGACGTGGGCTATATTATGGACTATGAGGGAGTTATCCGTACTTACAACTGGAAATACGAGAAGCCCGACGTGTTTAGCATGGACGGCTACGCCAAAGCCATTAAGAAATCAACCAGAGGATGGCGGAAGCAAGTAAGCACATGGATTGAGGATTTAGATGATCACATGGTTTTCATCGATCCGCAAGGTACTGTGATGGTGGAAATTATCGATAAACCGAAAGAATAAACCTATTATTAATCAAACCCAAAACAAGAATGAAAATGACAAGAAAATTCTTTGCCGTGGGTGTTCTGACACTCGTGGCAGCCTTGTTCTCCGCTTGCGGAGGTGGTAGTAGGTAACGGCTTATTATGCTGAAACGTTGAGCGATTTGCGCGAGAAAATCTTCTCTGGGCAACTTACTGAAGAAGACGGAAAGAAAGCACTTGCCGACTTCGACGCACTCAGGGAAGAGCAGAAAGCCAAGCTCTTGCTGACCAAGGATGCGCTCGACGGCAAGGAAATTCCCGTAGAGGTTGCGGAAGGACTCCCCCTGAAAATGGACGGAAACCTGAAGATTGACGGGAAGAACAAACCTGGTTCCATCAACGCAATAGGAACTGGTGAGTTTCTTTCCTCTATCAATTTCAACAAAATGGGGGACATCGTGATTGTTCCCATCGACACAGAAGGAAAGTGCATTGAGGTCAAGGGGAAAGGTGGAACGTTCAACCATGCAGAAACGCATGGAGCCCTGAACTACAAAGAGGGTGAGAAGTTTGAAATGACCGTTTTCATCACCCCAGGTGCCAATACCGTCAAGAAATGCGCAGCCGACATGAAGCGTTGGTCGAAGTTGGCCAAGTATGTTGTCATGGACAAGAATTCCGATACTTTCAAGCAACTGAAAGAACAACTCGAAGCTGACAAGAATGCCGAAGAACTGGAAGCGGCCAAGGAAGTGTTGGAGAAGTAAACCAATTATTTGGGCAAGGTTACACATAAACCTTGCCCCATTTTTTTCATCATTGATTTCCCCCCTATCATTTGTTGAAAAATTCCAGCTCATTCGATTTTCTATTATGTAATTAGAAAGCGTTGCAAGATGCCGTAGGCATCAGATATGGTAGCCAGCTATGCAGGTCTGCCGTTAGGTAGACCGAAATGGCTGGAATAGGAACGCACAAATCATAAATGCCTGCCGTTAGGTAGGCGATAAGGTTATCATGTCCCATACCTAAAGGCATGGTATAATACACAAACATCATTGTCCCAGCCATTTTGAAACACCTAACGGCGTTTCTGCATAGCTGGCTACCATATCTAATGCCTAACGGCATTTCCTTTAACTCAAACAACCCGTCGAAAAGAATTATTCGTTTAAAAAATTCCCTATGAAATATCTACTGAGCCGTTTTTGGGCTCAGTCTGAAAATGGACTAAAAGTCGCTTGCACTATTCTTAACTGTTTTTAGCCAAATAAACCGCACTATCAGAGGCGATGTGGGGCGATTACAAGGCAAGTTGGACAAACAAACTCATTAGATTCTT
>CACXXY010000210.1 GCA_902771655.1 uncultured Bacteroidota bacterium
TGGACAGAGGCATGGCCACGCACAAAGCCGCCGTCAACAAGACATAAATGCTGTGATGAATCTGAAGTCGCTTCAAAACGCTTATTTTTGGCCTAAAATAGATTTATAACGGGCTTGGTTTAACAGTAAATCTTTTGCCGCGGTGATTTCCGGATCACAACGCAGCATATCTACATATTTTCCTTTCTGATAATAATATCTGCTGATAATCTCCGAAGCCAGATAGTCGGAAATTTCAGCCTTATATTTCTGTAATTCAGCACTTTTCTCCTCTTCAATCTTCTTCTTCATGCTATCATACAAAGCTGAAATATCCTTGAAATATTGCTCATCTTCAGCCACTTCTTTCAGTTCTTCCATAACCTTTTCAGTTTCAGTGGTGTAGGTATATTCCTTATCTTTCAGAAAATGAACAAAATCATTATAAATCTCATCATTCACCCTGAAATCCTTGGCTTCAGGTATAGTGGCATGGGTAGCACGGTACTGGGTGGCGTAATCAAAGATAAGATTGTTCAGCACCAAAGCGAGAAGCAGGTTGCTGGCAACCGTGTCCGGCGAAATCACGTCGGGCTCCACCCCACCCTTGTCATACACCGTTCTGCCGTTCTTGGTCTTGTAGGCCACTGCCAAAGAGTCCGGGATCTTGGTACGTGACGGAGTTATCGTATCATTCTTGAAATACTCGATATTCTGCACACAACGTCCACTGGGAATGTAATATTTGGCAATAGTGATTTTCAAAGACGTATTGTAGCTCAATGGTAAAACATTCTGAACCAATCCTTTACCAAAAGTCTTGTGTCCCATAATCACACCGCGGTCCAAATCCTGGAAAGCACCCGAGACAATTTCCGAGGCCGAGGCACTGTATTCATTCACCAGTACCACCACCGGAATAGTTTTATCCGTTACGGGGAAGCGTGTTTTATACACATTATGCTGGGATTCCAGTTTGCCTTTGGTTTCGGAAATCATCGTACCCTGGTCCACAAAAATATTCATAATGTTGACAGCTTCCTGCAACAGACCACCACCATTGTTACGCAAGTCGAAAATCAGGTATTTCATACCCTGCTCTTTCAATTTGATGAAGGCCTCTTTCACCTCACTGCTGGCCTTTTCGGTAAACTGGTCGAGTTTGATGTAACCCACCTCGTCACTCACCATGCCCGAATAAGGCACACTCGGGAATTTGATTTCCTTACGCGTCACATCAAACGACAGTGGTTTGGACTGGCCATAGCGTTCCACCTCGATATTGATTTTGGTGCCCGGCTGCCCCTTCAGGTATTCGCTTACATCGGAGGAGCTACGGTTTTTCATGCTCTGTTTGTTGACACTCAGGATGCGGTCACCTGCCATAAGTCCAGCCTGCTGTGCCGGACAGTCCTCGTAGGGTTCAGAAATGACGATATAGTCGCCATGCTGCTGAATAAGTGCACCGATGCCACCGTACTGGCCTTTGGTCATCATCTTGTAGTCCTCTATCTGCGACTCCGGGTAATAGACCGTATATGGATCCAAACTCGACAACATCGCATCGATAGCCGTTTTGGTCAAGTCACCAGGGGAAATCTCATCGGCATATTTCGCATTCAATTCTTTTAGAATCGAAACAAAAATATCAACATTTTTAGCGATTTCAAAATCATGTTGTGCATTACAAACATTTGAAAATGAAAATATTATCAAAAAAGAAAATAAAAGAGCACACAGTTTTTTTCTCATATACGATTTCTTAGAAATATAACTTGCAAAGTTACGATTTTTTCTCAAACGAAAAAACAGGGATTTTATTGCTTTAGTTGACAATTGACAATTGATAATTGACAGTTGATAGTTAGTGAAATCTAAAACCTGACCACTGACCACTGACCACTGACCACTGACCACTGACACCTAAAACCTAACCCCTATTTCACTATGAAGTGCAGGCGGTTGAAGACATTGGTTTCGGAGGTGCCGGAATCGAAATCAAGGGAAAGGATATTCATTTTGGGATAGATTTTCTTCACTCGTTTTTCTATACCTTTGGAAATCACATGGTTGGCAATGCAACCGAAGGGTTGGAAGCTGAGCACATTGTTCACCCCGTTCTCGGCAAAATTGGCGATTTCAGCAGGAATCAGCCAGCCTTCGCCAAAATTGGCAGCCAGGTTAATGATTTTCTCCGCAGCCTTGGCATCTTTGAACAAATCGGCAAAGGGACGGTAATAGCGATAACGGCTACAGATACGGTCGAACTTGCGGGTGTAGAAACGCACCAGCTTGTACAAAGCGTCGCTCATCCAAAGCGGCATACCTGGTTTCTTGATATTTTGTTTTTTGTTGATATGATTATTGACAAAGCTGTTAATGAAGAAGTTATACATGGAAGGAGCCACCACCTCAATATGGCGGTCGGCCAGCCAATCCAGGATATGACGGTTGCTGAACGCATTGTATTTCAAGTATATCTCCCCTACTACACCCATCACCGGAATATTGTCATTTTCTTCTGTGATTTCGGCAAAATCCGTCACAGCATGGTCTAATATGCGGTACAATTCAGAAGGACGGTTTTGTTCGATAGCCTGCCCAGCATGGCGCAAATAGGCAGCATGGAGACGCTTGGCGGCTCCCTTTTCTTTTTCTCTTGCCACTGCCGGATAATATAATTTGCCAAGGCAGTCGCCAAACAGGAGCATCAGCAGAGCCTTACGCATCACCTTGGCCCAGGGCAGGTCAAAACCGGGTTGTTCGTTGCTGATGTCATCGCCGAAAGCCACCGACACCACAGGCACCTTCTCGAAACCAGCCGCCACCATAGCGTTCTTTATCAAGGCGATATAATTGGAGGCACGGCACTGTCCACCCGTTTGCGTAATCGCCACCGCCGTCTTGTCCAAATCGTACTGACCGCTCTTCAAAGCGGTGAGAATACTACCCGTTACGATAGTGGCAGGATAACACACCTCATTGTTGGCATAGCGCAACCCCTGCTCCGTGGATTCCGTTGTGGGAAGCGGCAAATTGACCAAATTATAGCCCATGTGCTTGAACACCGAGGGTAACAACTCCGAGTATCCCTCTGCAAAATATGGTGCCAGAATGGTACGCTGCCTATCCTCCGGCATGAACAATTTGGTAGTAACCCTTGGTCGTTTGTTCAACTCAGAAGATTTGAACTGCAAACTTTCCACTAACGAACGGATGCGAAGACGTAAGGAGCCGATGTTGTTCACATCATCTATCTTCAAGATAGTTAGATTTTTACCACTACGATTCAG
>CACXXY010000211.1 GCA_902771655.1 uncultured Bacteroidota bacterium
TGGCACCATGACTGGCAACCAGAACTTTGACCTCAATAATGCTTTCATTTCCAGAACCAGTGCGTCACTGAGCAACAACGAGCAGATTTCCGTCAAAGTGACCATACTCTCCGACAATGGCACTTTTGAGCGTAATTTCAATTATAATGCCATCGCTCCTGAACTTCAGGTGGAAAGCACGATCATCAATGCCGGCACTCCGAATGTCGGGGAAATCAATCCTGGCGAAAGCGGCACCATCACCTTCGTGGTGAAAAATAAAGGTCTGAACAACATTACCGCCCTCACGGGCCATTTGATTTCCCATCACAGCGACATAACAGTCAACAGCGGCAATGTGACCATCAACGAAATTACCAGTGGCAATACTGCGGAAGTGACCTTCAACATCAGCGTAGCCGCCTCCGCCACAGTGGGAAGCATGTATCCCATGTCATTCAGCATCAACAACACACAATATGAACTCAACATGCCTTATAGTCTCATGATTGGCAGAGCCATGGAAGACTTCGAGAGCGGTGATTTCACTGCTTTTGCATGGAATATTAATGGCGACTATCCATGGCAAATCACCAATAGCAATACATACGCCGGCAGTTATAGCGCACGCAGCAACAGCAGCCTTCCTCATGGCAGTGGCAGCTGGTGGAATTCCACCAATAGCAATTCCGACCTCAGCATTACCCTTAATGTGACAGAGGCAAGCCCCATCTCCTATTTCCGCAAAGTTTCATCGGAATCTGGTTACGACATGTTCTCTTTCTCCATTGATGGAACAACCAAAGAAGAATTGAGTGGTGAAGTTGCATGGGGACAAACCAGCTTCGATGTTACTCCCGGCAACCATACCTTCAGATTCAGATACTCCAAAGACGCTAGCCAAAGCAGTGGCAGCGACTGTGCTTGGATTGACAACATCGTCTTCCCGATTTCAGGCCAAACCATAACTCCTTCATCACCCGTGCTGCTTATTGACCATTATGACATTGAAGGCACCTACGCCAACAATATCGTGTTGCGTGGCGATGAACCCGTCATCAAAGTCGTCTTCAAAAATGCAGGAGGTACGGTGGCTACCAACATCCAAGCCACACTGACTACCGCTAATAACGATATCAGCATCAATGAAAATGGCACCAGCAGTACTATCGATTATCCATCCATGGCCATTAACTCCTCCAAGACAGCACAATACAACATTGCTAAACTTGGTGAGATTACTGAAAGTAATAATATCATGTTTGATTTCGCACTCAGCTGTGGAGATGTAACCACCAGCTGTCCCATTATGCTGACCTTCTTGAATGGCGAGAATCCTGGGCCTTCCTCCGTTGAGACAACAACTTCCACAAGCCTGCTCATTTATCCTAATCCCAGCAGTGAACAGATTCATATCCAATGCAGCAATAACATGAAATCTGTGGAAGTTATCGACATGACTGGACGAAGCGTTCAACGTGTTGATGGCGTTGGCGACAGCAACTACATTCTGAACATCAGCAATTTATCACAAGCGCTCTATTTTGTAAGAGTGATTGATGAAAACAACCAGCAGATTATAAGCAAAATCATCAAAAAATAAAACTCATGGCAGATACCTCAGCTCAATTTGACGAAATCGCCAAACAGTGCACCGACCTGTTTTCCAAAAAGGCCATTGACTATGGCACGGCTTGGCACATTCTGCGCTTGCCTTCGCTCACCGACCAGATTTATATCAAAGCCCAACGCATTCGCAGCCTGCAGGAGACTGGCGTGAACAAAGTGGGTGAAGGTATCATTCCTGAGTTTATCGGCATCGTCAACTATTCGGTCATGGCCCTCATACAGTTGGAGGTGGGCGTGGCCGAGACCATGGACGAAATGCTTCCCGCCGACGAAGCTATCAAGCTGTACACCAAGTACCTCAACCAAGCCAAAGAGTTGATGATGAACAAGAATCATGACTATGGCGAGGCATGGCGCAAAATGCGCATCAGCTCGTTGACGGACATTATCTTGATGAAGCTTTTGAGAATCAAACAGATTGAAGACAACCAAGGCAAGACCCTCGTTTCCGAAGGCCTGGATGCCAACTATTACGACATGATTAACTATGCGATGTTTGCGTTGATTCGCTTAGTGATTGAAGGAGAAGAGTAAACTATACATTTCATTTGACAGAAAAGGTCGGCAGATTTTTGCCGACCTTTTTTTTACTTTGCCTCCGTACCACCCTGCCCTCGTAGAGGGCTCAACATCAACAGGCATAGGTATAACTCCGTTATTTCTGCCGCGGTGCGGGTGTCGTGTGCGCCGAAGCATTGGGCAAGGACACCGCGAAGGGGGGCGTTTGAGACGAAACTGGCTATTAAGCATTTACTTAAAGTACAAAACGGAGAGTGTCCCAAAGCACTGTTTCGCGAAGATATAGGATTTATTGATATAGTATGGGGCAAAAATGATCCAAAAACCAACAAAGGATATGGTTTGAAACATATTGTGGAAAAACATGGTCAAAACATAAAAGAATTGGGCTTTGAAGTTGAGGATTTTATTCCAATTGTGGTACAGTTTGGAAACTTATCCGTGAAGAAATCAGATGATAAGAAAATGATATTGGAAAGTGATACATTTAGAATAGTCATACAAACAAGGTGGGATAATCAGATCAAAATCTTTTTGCTAACAGCCTTTGATTTAAGAAAAAAGCCTGAATAAATCAGGCTAATTCTTGCAATTACCAGGACTGCACTCATTGGTAATTTTACGATAAAGATACTCCCTTTACCAACGAGGCAAAGATACAAAAAAAATCATACGAAGCAAAAAATTTCTTTTCATTTTTTTTTACCATGATAGGAAAATAGGTAAAAGATCTTTACCGACATTTTCAGCCTTGCAAAACTTGACGGAATTAGCGGCGGAGCCGCAATCACCGTATAGACACAGGCAGAGCGCCTTTACCACCCCACCCTCGTAGAGGGTTCAACATCAACAGGCATAGGTATAACTCCGTTATTTCTGCCGCGATGTAGGTGTCGTGTGCGCCGAAGCATTGGGCAAGGACTCCGCGAAGGGGGGCGTTTGAGACGAAACAGACACCCAAAAAACTCCCAAAATTCCTGCTGCCATTCCGAAGATTTCTGGAGTAGCAAAAAACACACAATATGCATTTTTAGCATGCTATCGTATTATTTCGTCCACTTTTTGAACGAACGATACATTTTTTCATAACACTGATTTTTAGCTAATTAACAATACTTTCACGCTTGATTTTAAGATTT
>CACXXY010000212.1 GCA_902771655.1 uncultured Bacteroidota bacterium
CATCTTGGTTAACAATTACGACTGGATGAGTCAGTTTTCGTTCCTTGACTTCATTCGCGACATTGGCAAGCACATCACAGTCAACTACATGATGGCCAAAGATTCCGTGAAGAAACGCTTCAACGGCGAAGGCGACGGCATGTCTTTCACCGAATTCTCGTACCAACTGGTGCAAGGTTACGATTTCCTGTACCTGAACCAGCATTACAACTGCAAGCTGCAGATGGGTGGCAGCGACCAGTGGGGCAACATCACCACCGGTACCGAGCTGATTCGACGCAAGACCAACGGCGAGGCTTTCGCCCTCACCTGCCCGCTCATCACCAAAGCCGATGGCGGCAAATTCGGCAAGACCGAAAAGGGCAACGTCTGGCTTGATCCCGAGAAGACCTCTCCCTATACTTTCTACCAGTTTTGGATTAACTGCAGCGACGATGACAGCAAAAAATACATCCGTATTTTCACGCTGTATTCCAAAGAAGAAATCGAAGCGATGGAGAAAGAGCATGAGGCGGCACCACACCTGCGCATTTTGCAAAAAGCTCTGGCAAAAGACCTTACCGTTCGTGTTCACTCACAGGCCGACTATGACGCCGCCGTCAACGCTTCCGAAATCCTATTCGGCAAAGGCACTGCCGACAGCCTCGCCTCACTGTCAGAGAAAATGTTTTTGGCCGTTTTTGACGGAGTGCCACAAGTGGAAGTCTCCCGTGACATCATCGCCAACGGAGTCAATATCGTTGATTTCCTCAGCGAGAACACCAACATTTTCCCCTCCAAAGGCGAAGCCCGCCGTATGCTGAAAGACAATGGTGTGAGTATCAACAAGAACAAAGGGCGAAGCCCGCCGTATGCTGAAAGACAATGGTGTGAGTATCAACAAGAACAAAGTCAACGACAGCTGCACCGTCAATAGCGACATGCTGCTGAACGACAAATACATCCTTGTCCAGAAAGGTAAAAAGAACTACTATATCGTCAAAGTCAACTAAACACCAAACATTATGAACTGGGCAGTCATCATCACCCTCATTCTCATCGGCATTCTTGGTCTGGTGTTGGAATTTTTAGTCATTCCCGGTGGTATTGTTGGAATAGTGAGCGGGTTTGTCATTGCCGGAGGCATAGGCATCGCTTACTACAAATACGGCGTGCTTGCAGGCAACATCACACTGATAATCACCGTAATAGGTATTCTTGTGGGCATCTATTTCATGCTACGCTCACGCACATGGAGGAAGCTGATGCTCGACACCAAAATAGACAGCAAAGTGAACGAAGTAAATGAGGCCAAAATCAAAGTTGGCAGTGAAGGAGTGACTGTTTCACGCTTGGCGCCAGGCGGAAAAGCCAGTTTTGACGGCGAGATCGCCGAAGTGTTCTCCGCCCACGACTTTATCGACGAAAACCAAGAAATCATAGTCCTTAAAATAGAAGGCAACAAAATAACCGTTAAACTCAAATAATTATTCACCATGGAACCCTTTACCATTACCATTATCATCGCCTGTATCATCCTACTGCTTTTCCTCTTGTGGATGATACCTATCCGCTTATGGTTCACCGCTTTAGTCAACGGTGTACACGTGTCATTAGTTCAGCTGATCCTGATGCGCTGGAGAAAAGTCCCGCCCGGAACCATTGTCAACGCCTTGATTACCGGCACCAAGGCTGGTATCAAGCTCAACCGCGACCAATTGGAGGCCCACTATCTGGCTGGCGGACACATCACTCCTGTGGTCAACGCCTTGATTTCCGCCGAGAAAGCCAACATTCCGTTGGATTTCAAAGCCGCCACTGCCATCGACCTGGCAGGACGTAACATTTTGGAAGCCATCCAGACTTCTGTTAACCCGAAAGTTATCAACACGCCTCCTGTGGCAGCCGTGGCAAAGAACGGTATTCAGTTGATTGCCAAGGCAAGAGTGACTGTGCGTACCAACATCAAGCAGTTGGTGGGTGGTGCCGGCGAAGAAACCATCATTGCCCGTGTGGGTGAAGGTATCGTCACCGCCATCGGTTCGGCCGACAACCACAAGGAAGTGCTCGAAAACCCCGACTCCATCTCCAAAGTAGTGTTGTCCAAAGGTTTGGACTCAGGTACCGCTTTTGAGATCTTGTCTATTGATATCGCTGATATCGATGTAGGTAAGAACATCGGTGCCATCCTGCAGATGGACCAGGCCAATGCCGACAAGAACATTGCCCAGGCCAAGGCCGAGGAACGCCGTGCCATGGCAGTGGCTTTGGAGCAAGAAAACAAAGCCAAAGCCCAGGATGCCCGTGCCAAGGTGATTATGGCAGAAGCCGAAGTGCCTCTTGCCCTCGCCGACGCTTTCAGAAACGGCAACTTGGGTGTAATGGACTACTACCGCCTGCAGAACATCAAGGCAGACACCCAAATGCGTGAAAGCATCGGGAAGCCCGCCGCCACCAACAATAACAAAAACGAGAAAAACAATCAGTGATGCGTAAAATATTATCACTCATTCTTTTAATCAGCATGACGACCTTGCTATGCCCTGCGCAAAGCAAGGTCGTTAGCTATGAGCTGAAAAAAGTCAACGGGAACTGTACCACATACAACAACCCCCAGCTGAAAAAGGAGTTGGACAAATCAAAGAAAAAATTGGAAAAGCAAACAAGTGTTGTCATCGGATACTGTCCAGAAGAAATGGTGAGCGAGATGCCCCAGAGTCCACTTTCCAACTTTCTGACAGATATTTTGGTTGAAATCGGCAATGAATACTGCCAGAAAAAACACAAAGAAGCCGTGGATTTCTCACTGCTCAACTTCGGAGGCATACGTTCCTCGCTCAAAGCCGGCAATATCACCATCGGTGACATTTTTGAAATTGCCCCTTTCGAAAACAATCTGGTCATTGTTGACCTCAAAGGCAGTGAAGTGAGGAAAATCTTCCGCCGCTTCAAAGTGAAAAAATGCGAGCCCTACTCCCAACAAGTCAACATACAGTATGCCGGCGATTATTTCTACAAAGCACTCATCAACGGACAGGAAATTGACAATAACAAGACCTACCGCATGATTACCTTGGATTTTATCCTTACTGGTGGTGACGACATTCTCAAAGACGTCGAACTCGGAGATGTGGACAACACAGGCATTGTCGTGCGCGACGCCTATATCAAACACATCAAGAAGATGACCGCCGAGGGCAAAAATGTCACTGGCAAAACAGACAAACGAATGTATATCATTCCCCAACCCAGATAATCATGAGAAAGACTTTCACTTTTTTCACACTATTTCTGATTTGTGCATGGATGCTGCAAGTATCCGCACAAACGCCTCTTGTGATTCTGCACACCAACGACACCCATAGCCAAATCGAGCCCCTGCAAGACAAAGACGGTTCTATGGTTGGAGGTATTTATGGTCGCGCCGCCATCATCGACCAGGTGCGGCAAGAAAACAAGAATGTGCTTCTGCTGGATGCGGGAGATTATTTTCAAGGGACTCCCTATTTCAACTACTTCAAAGGTGCCACTGAAATCAAATTCATGAACCTGATAGGCTATCAAGCAGCCGCTTTGGGTAACCACGAATTTGACAATGGCAGCAAAATTTTAGCCAAACAATTAGCCAAGGCCAAATTTCCCATTGTCTGTGCCAACTATTTGTTTTTCAATAAAAAACTGAAAAACATCGTCAAAAAATATGTCGTCATTGAGATGGACGGCAAACGCATTGGCATTTTCGGCCTATTGACTGACATCAAAACCCTCACCACGCCCCAGAATTACAAGGACATCAAATATCTCAACGCCATAGATGTGGCCGACTGCATAGTAAAGGAATTACGGGAAACAGAGAAATGCGACCTAGTCATCTGTCTGTCGCACTTAGGCTATCTCAATGGCACAGAAGAGAACCCCGGTGACCTTATGTTAGCAAGCAAAGTAAAAGGCATTGATGTGATTGTAGGCGGGCACTCCCACACCGTCATCGAGAAACCCGACGTTGTCAATGGCACCTATATTTTGCAGACGGGGAA
>CACXXY010000213.1 GCA_902771655.1 uncultured Bacteroidota bacterium
GGTGGAACCGCAGCCTACGCATAGGGGTCAGGGGTTAGGGGGTAGGGGTTAGGGGTCAGGGGTTAGAATTAATAGTTAATAGTTGACAATTCAAAATTCAATTGCGGTGGAACCGCAGCCTACGCATAGGGGTTAGGGGTTAGAATTAATAGTTAATAGTTAATAGTTGACAGTTGACAATTCAAAATTCAATTGCGGTGGAACCGCAGCCTACGCATAGGGGTCATGGATCAGTGAGTAAATTTCAAAATTCAAAATTCAGAATTCAATTAAAAAAATTATTTTTGCAAAAATAAAAATTTTGGAGCAACAAAAAACAAAAAATATCGTCTTTAATCATGACAATAATGAAACAGAAATTGAAAGACCGGGATATTGTTGCAGGATGCAAAGCAGACAAACCACAGAGTCAGAGGCTGTTATATGACAAATACTGCCGTCTGGTAATGGGTATGGCTCTCCGTTACACCCAAAACATTTCTGACGCGGAAGATGTGACACAAGACGTTTTTGTCAAAATTTTCATGAATATCCATACACTACGCGATGAAAACACTTTGACTACATGGATAAAAACAATCACCACACATACAAGCTTGGACTTCCTGAAAGCCAGAAACAAAAACCTTATCACCACCAGCATTGATGACATTACCAACGAAATAAAAGACAACAACAAAATATATGATGGCATTCCTACAGAACAACTGCTGAAATTTGTCCAAGAACTCCCTGACGGCTATCGCACCGTCTTCAACCTTCATGCCATCGACGGTTACAAACACGAAGAAATTGCCCAAATGCTGGCCTGCTCCGAATCCAATGTAAGGTCGCAATATTTGAGAGCAAGAAAATTATTAAGAGAAAAAATCGAGAATTATGAATAACATAGACCAATTATACAAAGAACGGTTCGAGAATTTCGAAGCACCTGTTTCCGACGGACTATGGGACAAAATCGAGAATAATCCCACTTGGCAGCGACATCTGCGCCAACAGAAAACCAAAAACCTGGTTTTCTATTCCGCCATGGCCATCGTCGCCGTCGCAACCTGCACCGCCCTGCTCCTCCATACCCCAAAAAATGACACAGTTTCTATTGAAAAAGAAAACACTGAAGAAGTAGTTGACGAAGCAACAGCCACAAACACAGAAACAACTGATACAAAAACTGTTACAGGACAGGACAACATCACCGAGGAAATCATCAGCACAGTGAATGAGGTTTCAAGCGACAATACCGTTATGGCCACCGAAAATGTCATGGAAAACACTGTCGCACAGCCGTCTAACGATGTGGTGACAAACAACGAAAATGCCATCCCGAATACCGCAAATACTGTTTTACCGACAAAAACTGACAATAAGGAAAATGTCAACACAAAAACCGATCCGGAACAGTCACTGCCATCTCAAACCAACAACAAAAAAGAGTCAAACGCCGCCGAGCCCACGCCTACCCCATCTCCTACTCCAGCCAGCAATGAAGCTATCAAATCCCTTTTTTCCATTCCCAACGCATTCACTCCCAATGGCGATGGATTAAACGACATCTTCAAGCCCGTTACCGCAGCTGAAATTGTTAATTACCAACTGGATATCTTTATGCTGAATGGTCAACATGTCTTTTCAAGCAAAGACATCAACTACGGATGGAACGGCAAGTTTCAAGGCAGCCTCCAAAATGGCGGAAACTACATCTATGTGATTAAGTACAAAGACATTGATGGCAAAGAACATATTGACAAAGGCCAGTTATTATTAATACGATAGATAATAGATTATATCCAAAATAATATGTATTTTTGCATTTAAAAAGAAAAATACATGTGCCAAGTGGATCGAAGCAAAGCTCCCGAAATCAAAGACTTCACGCTTTTCAAACCCCAAAAGCCCGAAGCCATTGTTTTAAATAATGGCATACCCATCAAAATTTTCAAAAACCCGCAATTAGACCTGCTTCACTTCACCATTAAAATCAAAGCAGGCAGCTTGTACGAAAGCAAAAAAAACGCTTCCGTATTCTGCTATTTGCTACTTAAGGAAAGCTCAAAGCAGCACAGCAGCAGCGAAGTTGACGAATTTCTGGACTATTATGGTGTCAATTATACAGCCAGTCTCTCCATCGAATACGCAAGCATCAATCTGGTTATTCCCAAACAAAATTTCGCGAAAGTCATTCCTTACATCTTTGATTTTCTGGCACATCCGGTATTCAAAGAGCAGAACATAGAGATAATGCGCAAACGCAAACTCATGGATCTGGCATACAACCGCGGGAAGGTGTCCTATTGCGCCTCGCAACTGATGCTCCATCATATTTTCGGAAACAGCTGTAAAACTGGTAAAATATTGGATGAGAACGACATAAACAGCATTACTGCGGAAGATTTATACGAGCACCACCGCAAGACATTTTGTGCTGAGAACATCCGTATTTTCGCCGCAGGAAATATAGATGAAGAGAAATGCGGATTACTGTCCAATTTGTTTGAGACAATTCCTCATGGGACCGCATTGCCTATAGTTAGCTCCAACCTCACGGCGATACCATCTTCTGAACCCATTCTGGACATACACCAAGAATGCCTTCAATCTTCTTTCTACATTTGCCGGAAATCATTGGGTTACAAAGAGCCTAAAAGAATGGATTTCAGCATCTTATCAACCATATTAGGGGGATATTTCGGTTCAAGACTGATGAGCAACCTGCGCGAGACAAATGGCTACACCTACGGAATCAGCTGTGACAGTCTATATTTTGAAGACTCTTCTGTCTTTTATATTGAAAGTGAAGTCAACGTGGATGTCACACGGCAGGCCATCAACGAGTGTTTCAAAGAGATGGAAAGATTATGCCACGAACCCGTGACCACAGAAGAACTACGTTTAGTGCAGAACTACATGGCTGGGCAATTATTGCGCAAAGTGGACAACAGCGTGTCCTATATGTCACAATACAGTCGCTGGGATGATGCAGGCAGTGATGAAAGTGAATTTGAACGGCAGATGCAAAGCATCAAGTCCTTTGACGAAGAGAAAGCCATGCATTTGGCCCAAAAATTTCTGAAAAAAAATGATTTCACCACTATTATATCAGGAAATATTAATTGATTTTCCACGTTTAATATGATGAATATGACGCTATGAAAAAAATATATACACTTATTCTACTGGTTTGCATGACGATTACGCAAATGATGGGTATTGAGCC
>CACXXY010000214.1 GCA_902771655.1 uncultured Bacteroidota bacterium
CGCTTATCATAAGATGAATCGTTAAACTAAATATTATTATTATGAGAAAAATTTTACTTTTAACCTGTTTGTTCATTGCATCAGCAATCATGGTGAATGCAGCCGAAATTGGTTATGGCAAGACATTCTCCCCTCAAACTTCCCAGCTTTTCAAGAAAAAGAATGTGGATCCCAATTTGCCGAAGGATTCCACCAACTGGCAGAAATACTGGAAGTTGACAGGTGTGGTTGGCTTGAACCTTACCCAGACTTCATTCACAAACTGGGCCGCCGGTGGACAGAACAATGCCAATGGTGTTATTTTCGCTAACTTGAATCTGGCCTATCAGAAAGGTCTTCATTCATGGGAAGCACACTTGCTTACCGAACTGGGTATGATGTACACTATGGGTGCACGTCCAGTATTGGCTGAGGATGGTGAGACTATCCTGAAAAAGACCAACTGGAGAAAATCCAGCGATAAGATTGACTTCAGTACCAAGTATGGTTTCGAGTTCAAGAAAACTTGGTTTGTGACCGCTATGGCATCTTTCAAGTCACAGTATGCCAGAGGTTTTGATTATGCCAAATTTGACAAGGGTGAGCATGATATGCCGACCTACGTGTCAAACTGGCTGTCACCTTCTTACTCCGATTTCTCTGTCGGTATCGACTGGAAACCGAAACCGTTTATCTCATTGTATTTGTCACCAGTGGCTGGCCGTATCACCACTTGCTTGGCCCAGCCTACAAGAAATTCAGACGGTTTCGTAATGCCCTATACAGTCAATGGAATGCGCCATTCGTATGGTATTGACACCACTACAGGCAAACCCTACAAGGCAGACTTCGGTTTGACCTTCAAAGCTGAGGTTAACTACACCTACAAGAATTTGACCGTGATGTCAACCCTGGTATTATTTACTCCTTACACCAACAAAAAACAGCCATTCGGCAATTTCGATGTGGACTGGGACTTCTCTATTTCCTATCAATTCCTGAAAGTGTTGAATGTAAGTTTGATGACTTCTTTGAAGTATTACGACCAAGTCATGATTACCGACAAGAACGGCAATACAGGCCCGAGAGTACAGTTTAAGGAAGTGTTGGGTTTGGGTATTGGATATAGCTTCTAATATCTGCGTCGATGAACATCTGAAGAATCCCAAGATTGGAACAATAAAATCTCGTGGATTCTTTGGATGATCATGATGAAGAGCTTCAAATCCCGTTCGGCGAACCATTTGATGGCTTCGTCATCTTTACGGCAAGCCAGTGCGAATTTCAGCAGAAAATCGCACTGGTATTTTTTTAACCATTCAATGGCATTCTCTTCGCCGTCGATGGCATTGCTCAAGACACCAAATTCGGGGTAATTGCTTTTCCGGAGCAGCCAGTCCAGGGCTTCAGTATCGGAATTGATGGCATTGGCCAAGGCTGCCAATTCCGCGAAATTATTGGCAATCAGAAAGTCCAAAAATTTCTTGTCTCCTTTCAGCCCTTCCAAAAAGGCCAAAAGAAGCTTGGTGTCGTAGTCGGTGAGAGAATGCAGTTGTGCCATTTTTTTATTGTTTCAGGCTGACAGTCTTGTTGAATACCAAATGTCCGTCAGTAGAGTCTTTGTCAACGCAGAAATAGCCGGTACGCTCAAACTGATAGTAGTCGGCTTTGTTGTTCAGGTTGATGGTCTCCTCGACGTATGCTTTGGTGATATGCAGTGAGTCGGGGTTGATATGGTCGATAAAGGTTTGGCCTTCCTCACAATCGTCAGGAGCAGGAACTTTGAACAGTCGCTCAAACAATCTTACTTCGGCTTCTTGTGCATGATTAACGTTTACCCAGTGGATGGTAGCCTTCACCTTGCGATTGCTCAATGGCAGGCCGCTCTTGGTTTCCGGGTCGTAGGTGACATGGATAGCGGTGATATTGCCTTCAGCATCCTTGTCAATATGGGTACATTTGATGATGTAAGCATATTTGAGACGAACTTCGCTGCCGATAGTCAGACGGTAGAATTTCTTGTCGGCCACTTCTCTGAAGTCGGCACGTTCAATCCATAGTTCTTTTCCAAACGGCAGTTTACGGGTGCCAGCATTGGGGTCTTCAGGATTGTTGACAGCATCTACTTCTTCGGTTTGTCCATCAGGATAGTTGTCGATGATTAATTTTACAGGGTCAAGCACAGCCATGGTACGTGTAGCCACCTTGTTGAGGTCCTCGCGGGCGCAGAACTCGAGCAACGAAACGTCAATGATATTGTCACGCTTGGCCACGCCGACAGTTTCAGCGAAGTTGCGGATAGACTGTGGGGTATAGCCGCGGCGGCGCAGACCGCAGATGGTGGGCATACGCGGGTCGTCCCAGCCCATGACGTGTTTTTCTTGTACCAGCTGCATCAGCTTGCGCTTGCTCATGATGGTGTAGCTGAGGTTCAGTCGGGCGAACTCGATCTGCTGCGGATGATGGATTTTCAGCGCTTCGCAGAACCAGTCGTACAGCGGACGGTGTACCTCGAATTCCAGCGTGCAGATAGAGTGGGTGATGCCCTCAATGGAGTCGCTTTGTCCGTGAGCGTAGTCGTACATCGGGTAGATGCACCACTTGTCGCCGGTACGGTGATGATGGGCATGCAGGATGCGGTACATGATAGGGTCGCGCATGTGCATGTTGGGCGAGCTCATGTCGATTTTGGCACGGAGTACCTTGCTGCCGTCAGGAAATTCGCCAGCGCGCATACGGCGGAAGAGGTCGAGGTTCTCCTCCACACTGCGGTCACGGTAGGGACTGGGAGTGCCAGGTTTGGTGGGCACACCGCGCATGGCGCTGATTTCCTCCTGGGTGGAGTCGTCAACGTAAGCCAGTCCTTCCTGAATGAGCTGCTCTGCCCATTGGTATAATTGTTCGAAATAATCGGAGGCGTAATGCTCTTCGGCCCACTGGAAGCCCAACCAATGAATGTCTTCGCGGATGGAATCAACGTATTCAACATCCTCTTTCACAGGGTTGGTGTCATCGAAACGCAGGTTGGTGGTACCGCCATATTTCTGCGCCATCCCGAAGTCGATGCAGATAGCCTTGGCGTGGCCGATGTGCAAATATCCGTTGGGTTCGGGAGGGAAACGGGTCCGTACTTTGGCGTCGTTCTTGTTGTTCCGTAAGTCTTCCTCGATGATTTCTTCAATAAAATTCATAGTGTCAAATATTTATGGTAAA
>CACXXY010000215.1 GCA_902771655.1 uncultured Bacteroidota bacterium
GAAAGCCAATTCTCCGCTTAACAAAGATATCTCAATCATGCGCTGCACCTCAATTACCGACTTGTAGGAATCCTCCCGTCACACCCGCAAAATTAAGTAGTTTATTATACCTCATATCGGCGGATTTTTCCACTATAAAAAATCGGCACTCTGCAGCTCGCAGAGTGCCTTGTTGGTTTTGAGGTCAAACGGCTTTGAACAGTTTAGCGGGTCCCTCTTCTGTTTTCAGCTTTGTTTCTGGAGAACGATGGATACATCACAGTAGGTATCCAGTGCAATGAATTCCTCCGCATTCTTCTCATACCCTGTGGGAGCCTTCAGAACATGAACCGTATAGGGATGTCCTTCCGCGGCATCCGGGAAGGATACGATACCTTTATCATCCGTCTTGCCCATCATGCAGGCCGTATCGTCACAGAACTGGATCGTGGCTCCCTTCACAGGTTCCCCACTGTTGTCCGTGACGATCACGCGATAGACACCCTCATCATTTTCAACGGCCGCTGGCGATGCTGCGCTTTCGGAAGCAGGCGCGGCTGCTCCGATGAATATATCAATCAGCTGTTCATACTTGGACAAATCACTCGGAACACCCTCGATAGGCGCCAAAAGGATAATGCCGTCCCGGTTGACAAAGAGTGTCGTGGGGAGGGTGGAGAGGTACAGCTGCTCATCCATATTTTCAAAGGGCAGAAGATTCAAATACTCCACGTTTCTCTCGGCAAGGATTTCTTTACAAGCCTCAAGTTCTTCGTCCGCGTCATTACAGATTCCGACGATAGCAGCGTCTTTTCCTTCTGCCTCAATGCGGCGTGCGAGGTCACCGAGCTCCGGCATCTCGGCCTTGCAGGGACCGCACCAGGTCGCCCAGATGTTGACCATCGTGACTGCATGGGCAGCGAAAAGTTCCCCGCTTTTCACTGCATTGCCTTCGAGGTCAGTGGTTTCAAACTCTAGAGTCGTGCCAAGGAGATCCGCTGTTGTAGAATGAGGCGAGAAGTACTCCGCGTTTTTCAGAACATCAATCATAGAGGCCTGGAGATCAAGATACTCTTCCGCATACTCGGAAGGAATCCTCTCCGCAAAACCGTCGTACAAATCTGGTTCGGTCAAAGCGTAATAGGAAATCCCGTCGTTCTTCCCCACCAGGATGAAGTTACCTTCCTGAGCACCTTCAAACCCCATCACTTCCATCAGATCCGCGAGACTGCGGTCACCGTCGATTCCCATCACGATGAGCAACGTGCCCATGGCGTTTAATATTCTGTCGGTATCTTCTGCTGACAGGTCTCCTTTTTTGGTCTTCTCGTTAAAAGCGTCAGACTCTGCTTTTGAGAAAGCATAATAGTTGAACATCATGGTATAAATGCCGTCCTTCACCACAGGGTAAGGGTTCGGCAAAAAAATACCTTTGGTGTTGATGAATTTTTCGGGATATGTGAGTGTAAACCCCATTTTATCCCAGGTTTCCTTTTTTCCTTCAGCATAGGCAGGCATGCTGAGAACGAAGATCATCACGGCGATCAATACGAGTGTTACAATTTTCTTCATTGGTCTTTCCTTTCTGATAAGATATCCTGATTCTGTATTTTTGCCTTCTTCAGTTCTTAGTTCGTTTTTTCCCAAAGAATTTATTAATTTTTCAGCCTCCAAATCCCAACCCGCCGGGAACTTCCCGTCACACACTAAAATTTGGTATAATTATACACCATAACTACGGATTTTTCCACTATAAAAAAACGGCACTCTGCTGCGGCAGAGTGCCTTGCGGGTTCACAGACGTTTGCACACGATCTTTTTTTAGTAGTATCTTCTCTGCCATTAAAACTCCCTCACCTCTCTGGGCAAAAATAAATGGCGGGGGATTCCCCCGCCGTTCGGTGGACCAGGGTCTTTCGACCAGCCCCAAGCTGGCGTTGCCGCCATCTCTTAATCTTATTATATTTATATGCAAATGGAGTCCACATTGCAAGAACAATTTGAAAACTTTTCTTGCCCGAGGCTATGAGATAACACTTCTACACATAACCAAACAGCAAAGAAACACTTTTCTGTACATCTCTATCCGTTTTTGCCATGCGTACTCTGCACATACCCGGATAGCAAACAAATATTTTTCGTAACAAAGGCATGAAATGCCGCGATTTGCTGCGTTTTACCGCATTATGGACAGTATGTTTTTGAAGCGAGAAAAAGTGGTAGTAAAAAGGTAGTAGAATGGTGGTAACAAGGTTTTTATCTTGCAAAGATTTGCTGCAATATGCCGCGTTTTACCTAAAAATGTTTGTTTGCCATCTCGGCTTGCCGTGGCACACAAAAAGTATCTTTGTCAAACGCAATCAGCCTCCTGAAAAGCCGTATTCTGCCCCGATTTACCGCGATTTGCCGGGCAGAAAAAGTTGTTAATATTCTGTGACTCTGTCACGGAAAAAGCAAAATACGGCAAAATGCGGCAAGATGAGGTCATCAATGGTAGTCAAATGGTAGTAAAAATCGGGGTGTATTACTACCGTCGAAAGCAGGAGCACAAGGTGCTGAACCGGCAGCTACCGGACTGCTGTTTTCTCAAATGAAACCGAGTCTATTTGGAGATAGGTTTTCTGGTGGCGCGATATGGAAAGTGTCAGCTCATAATCTTCAACTGTTCCATCATCTAAAACACACTGAAACTCCATCACACCTTTGCCATCATGCAGAGCGATGATATGAAACTCTGAACAGTTTTCGGTAACGGTGCTGAAATCGCTCGTAAAGCATTCAGGAGCCTGGGTAATTGACCATTCCCTGTTTTTGCTGTCATTGTCCAGATCCAGTATTAGGGTATTGCCATTGTCAACTGTTGCTGAAAAAATCTCGCCGTCTGCCACAAATGAGATTGGCTTATACGGACGATTGAGCAAAACTGCTGCTGCGACTACTAAAACAATGATTGCAAGAACTAAGAGGATAAGCAGCTTCTTTTTCATACCTGATACCTCCAAGTGTCAATCTGCTAAAAACTCAAACATTATCTGTGTCAAAGATGCAAAAATTAAGTAGTTTATTATACACCATCACCACGGATTTTTCCACTATAAAAAACGGGGCCGTCTCAAAACGAAAAGATAGCCTCAGGAGAAAAAAGTGCAAAATAACGGCAGCCGGCTCTGTACAAGAGTCGGCTGTCGGCGTATAATTTG
>CACXXY010000216.1 GCA_902771655.1 uncultured Bacteroidota bacterium
CGCTGGCGGAAAGCCCATAATTCTCATTTTCAACAAGATAGATAATTATCATTGGATTGAGAAAGAGCCTGATGATTTGACTCCGAAAGAAAAGTGCAACATCAGCTTAGAGGAATTAAAAGCCACCTGGATGGCGAAGAGCAAACATAAAACCTTGTTCATTTCCGCCACAGAGAAGGAAAACATTGAGGAATTGAAAGAGGTGCTTTACGAGGAAATCAAGAAACTCCACATTCAGATTTATCCGTACAATAATTTTCTGTACTAGAGGAGTCTCGCTTCGCTCAAGGGGAGTCTCGCTTTGCTCAAGGGGAGTCTCATGCTACGCATTCGAGGGGAGTCTCGCTTCGCTCGAGGGGAGTCTCATGCTACGCATTCGAGGGGAGTCTCGCTTCGCTCGAGGGGAGTCTCGCACTAACGTGCTCGAGGGGAGAATAGGGGGCTAAGAATTAAGAATTAAGAATTAAGAATTCAAAATTCAGAATTCAGAATTCAAAAAAAATGTTTTAGTTTAGAAGGTTAATTATCAATTGTCAACTGTCAACTTTCAGTTTTCAGTTTTCAGTTTTCAACTTCCTACCACTATCTCTCTCCTTTGGTACAATCGCAGAAAGAGGTAGTTAGGATATTGGTTTTGGGTAGAAGTTTCTCCATCTTGTCCAATTCCGACTCACGGATTGCCACCTGGCGCAAATCGAAAATCTGCAATGTCTCAGACAGATTAGTTATGGATGCAGGTAAAACATACAAAGGATTGTCCCAAGCGTCAATTATTTCCAGTTTTGTCAGTTGTCCAATAGACTCCGGCAACTCATAGATTTTATTTCTGCTGATAACAAGGCCCTTCAATTCCTTCATTTTTCCAATACTTTCCGGCAGACGGGACCAAGTGGTTGCTCCCCACATTCAAGTATATCAACTTGTCCAATTCACAAATGCGCTGATTCAAGACCTCCAACTTACAACCTTTCACGGTCAATTCGCGAAGATTTTTCAGTTGGAATATCTTTTCGGGCAAAGAATCCATTCTGCGTTTGTTCACCAGTTTCAGTCTGTATGCCTTGTCCACATTCATCAATGCCTCATCAATGGACTTATAAACCGTACCATCGTCATCCTGAGCATAACCATAACGCACTTTTTGAGCATTGACGTTCATGTATAGCAAGGCTGTAATTATCAGCAAAAAACTAATTCTCAAATATTTGCAAAATTTCATCTTTGTCTTTTTTCAGTTGATCAATTAATTTTTCCGGAGAAGAAAATTTCTGTTCCGGCCTGATTTTTCGACATATTTTAAACAGAACATTAGCCCCATAGCAATCTTCATCAAAATCAAAAATATTGATTTCCACTGTTTTAGTCTGTAAATCAAGGGTTGGCCGGGTACCTACATACAGCATGCCATGATAATGCACATCATTGAGGACAAGCTCCGTTGCGAAGACACCTGTATCGTTCAGCAAATCAGGCATATCAAGTTCAATATTGATAGTCGGAAAACCGAATTTGCGGCCATTTTGCAGACCTTGCACTACCCTTCCCGACAACCATTGTCCGTTATGCATGGCCTGTTGAATATCGCCTGAAATTTGACAACACACGGATATTAATTATTAATTGTAAATTATTAATTGTCGAAGCCTACGCGTGTAGCAATCTGGTATTTGTTGCGGTCGCTGGAAGAACGTGCAATAAGTTCGCCCAAGAAGCCAGCCAGGAAGAGCATCAAACCGAAAACCATAGCCAGGAGAGCAATATAGAAGAGCGGTTGTTCAGTTACCTGGCGGAAATTAATCGCATTTCTATGTATATTGATCAATTTTTCCACAATCAGCCAGATGGTGATAACAAAACCTATCAAGAAAGAGACGGTACCCCACAGTCCAAAGAAGTGCATCGGTTTTTTTCCGAATTTGGACACAAACGAGATGGTCAGCAGGTCGAGGAAGCCATTCACGAAACGGTCCCAACCGAACTTGGTCACCCCGTATTTACGCTTCTGATGGTGTACAACCTTCTCCCCTATCTTATTGAAACCAGCCCATTTGGCAATGACAGGGATATAGCGGTGCATTTCGCCATAAACCTCGATAGACTTCACCACTTCCTTACGATAGGCCTTCAGTCCGCAGTTAAAGTCGTGCAGGTAAATACCTGACATTTTGCGGGTTGTCCAGTTAAAAAATTTAGATGGTATATTTTTCGCTAATTTGGAATCGTATCTTTTCTGTTTCCAGCCAGAAACCAGATCATAACCCTCTTCGGTTATCATGCGATACAAATCAGGAATCTCGTCGGGGCTGTCCTGCAAATCGGCATCCATTGTAATAACGACATCGCCTTGGCAGGCCTCGAAGCCCACATTCAAAGCAGCAGATTTACCATAATTTCTTCTAAAACGAATGCCCTTGACTGCCGGATTCTTGGTTTGCAGTTCCTCAATGATTTTCCAGGAGTCATCGGTGGAACCGTCATCCACCATCACCACTTCGTAGGAAAAATGGTTTTCATTCATCACCCGTTCAATCCAGGCGCATAATTCCGGCAAAGATTCTGCCTCGTTCAATAAAGGGACTATTACTGAGATGTTCATGACTATATATGATAATGTGCTAATTAGTTAATGTGCTAATGTGCTAATTTTATTAGGGGAGTTTCGCACTTCGTGCTCAAGGGGAGTGATGCTTCGCATCAGGGGAGTCTCACACTAAAGTGCTCGAGGGGAGCTATATTAATGGAATTTTTGCTTGCATATTGTATTTTTTGAATTTTGAATTATGAATTTTGAATTCTATCCACAGACTCCTGATCACTGTCCCCTGACCCCTGATCACTATTTTCTTGTGTTTCTTCTTTCTTTTTAGTGAGATAGAGGGCAACAAAAATGGCGAGGAAAAGTCCGTAGAGCAATACTGAGAATGCGTATGAGAGAGAAACAGGAAGAATAGAAGTATAGTGAGGTATTTTGTTTTTCTGCATTTCGTAGGCTTCATCCAACAGGTTTATCTGTTCCATATTGCTTCGGGAATTGTTAACCAGCATGGATAAAGACTGATAGCAATTGTCGTTCGTATTGTCAAGAGCCAAAAGGTTCTGATAGACATCCAGGAATTGATGTTGGGCGAAACCGGCGAAACCAGCGTAAGTACTACCCAGCGAGTCTTTACTATAACCCAACAGCACACGATCATTGTAGGCTTGCAGCATCTTGTCCACACGTTCACGAGTCCAGTTGGCACAAGCTGTATCAATCATATCCTGCTGTATCATGTCCATATAGGTTGATGTCATCATTGAGTCTGTCTTATGCAGATAAAGCTTAGCCATTTCTTGCGAGACAGTGTCTTTTTCCAACTTGGCATAAAACAACTCCACATTCTTTTGATTCAGCTGTTCCAAGCCATTTTTATCTATATACTGATAATGGATCAGCATATAGGCAAGAACCACCACAAAAGACACCAAGGTTGTCACAGCGCCCACGCCGAAAGCCTTCGGGAAACGGATATAGCCATCCGTCACCTCATCGCGAAACTCTTTGATACTGGCGTACAAGAAAAGGATAATGACAATCAACAGCAGGATGCTGAACACGGCTCCCGCATCATAATTGATATCCCGGGCTGCCATTTTCACCAATTCGCACACAGCCAATGCCACGCCCAACAAAGCGCCCCACTTCAATGCCACTGTAATAAGAGATTTTTTCATCCTATAATGAATTAATTTGCAAAAATACAAATTAATTAGCAAATGAGCAAATTTGTAAATTAGCAAATTAAAATTTGAACTTTGAATTCTTAACTACAACCAGACACCTATACACTCAACACTTTCAGCACGCTGTCCCGATAGCTGGGCCCCACGGGCAGCTCCGCACCTGCCACAGTCACATTCGCGGCATCCGCCATTTCCACATGATTTAGCGAAACAATAAACGACCT
>CACXXY010000217.1 GCA_902771655.1 uncultured Bacteroidota bacterium
TCGATATGGATAGCATCGAACTTACAAGCCTTCACACAGTCACCACAACCAAGGCAGCCGAAAGGACAAGCGCTCTCGCCGGCATAAATGGAAGTGGCGAACTGGCAGGACAAAGCCGAGTCGTATTTCACCTTGGCAGGTGCGTTCTCACAACTGCCGTTGCAGCGTACCACCGCCACCATCGGTTCAGCTTCGGCGGCTTCCAAGCCCATAACTGCAGCAATCGCTTTCATATCACCACCAGCAGGACATTTGTAGCCGTCCAAGGTGTTGGCTTTCACAATAGCCTCCGCCAATGCGCGGCAACCCGCGAAGCCGCAACCGCCGCAATTGGCACCTGGCAGATGCTCGGCAACCTCGTCGATACGGGGGTCTTCTATCACTTTGAACGCTTTGGAAACAAAATATAAGATTACAGCCGCAATCATACCTATCGCTCCGATGATTAGAGCGGCATATAAAATAGTAGTAACAGTTGGTGTCATAGTCATTGAATTTTTGAATTTGCAAAGATAACTTTTTTTTTGAAAAATAGATTATTTTTGCACTTTCTAAATTCAATTTAATATGAAAAAAATTTTTTTACTACTCAGTCTGGCGTTTTTGCTTTACAGCTGTAGCGAAAAACCCATGCCCAAAAAAATAGCTTTAGTGCCCGAACCCGTGTCGATAGAGCAGGATTCGCTCAAGAATTTCATCCTCGACAAGCACACTAAATTGTCATTTTTGAATCTCAGCAAGGACAGCGAGACACAAAAATACATCGTGGAGAATTACAAGCACTATTTCGGTTTTGAACCCAAAGTGCAAAATTCACCTGTCAGAAATATCATCATTTTTGAATTGAATGACGAGAAAAACGACCAGCTTGGCGAAGAAGGTTACCAGCTTACGGTGGATAAAAAAATCATTCTGATTTCCGCCAATACGGAAGCGGGACTATTCTACGGTTTCCAGACACTGTTCCAGCTGGCGCCGGCCAATGCGAACACGGAGAATCCTGTGGCATTGGCTGTTCCGGGCGTCAAAATCACCGACTATCCCCGTTTTGAATGGCGAGGCAGCCACCTGGATGTTTGCCGTCATTTCTTCAACATCGACGAAGTGAAGAAACACTTGGACGTGATGGCCCTGTACAAGCTCAACAAGTTCCACTTCCACCTCACCGACGACCATGGCTGGCGCATCCAGATTGACAAATATCCCTTGCTCACCGAGGTGGGTGCATGGCGAGTAGATCGCAGCGACGTGCCTTGGGGCGAGGCCGAGGAGGCCAAAGAAGGCGAGGAACGCAGCTATGGTGGCTACTTCACCAAAGACCAGATTCGCGAGATTGTGGCATACGCCGCCGCCCGCCATATTGATGTGGTACCCGAAATCGAAATGCCCGGCCACAGTTCCGCCATTCTGACCGCCTATCCGCAGTTCGCCTGCGACGATTATCCCTACTGCGTGGCCCTCGGTCCCTATTGGCCCCCAAAAGCCATCCTTTGTGGCGGTAACGATTCGGTGATGGTCTTCCTGAAAGATGTTTTTGACGAAGTGATGGAACTTTTCCCTTACGAATACGTTCACCTTGGCGGTGACGAAGCCTACAAGGACAACTGGAGAGTCTGTCCCAAATGCCAGCAGAAAATCAAGGATTTGGGTTTGGCCAACGAGGAGGAGCTGCAAGCCTGGATGGTGGCTGAGATAGAGAAAGAAGTGATCAAGCACGGCAAGAAAATCATTGGCTGGGACGAGATTCTGGATGGAGGTGTAACTCCCACGGCCACCGTGCAATCCTGGCGGGGGGCCGAAACCGCCATCAAGGCCGCCCAGTTAGGCAACGAGGTGGTGATGTCGCCCACCGCCTTCTGCTATTTCGACTACTACCAAGACGAGCCTGAAACCCAGCCCAAAGCCATTGGCGGCTACGTACCCCTTGGAAAAGCTTATGCTTTCGAGCCCATCCCTGACACCCTGACCGCCGAGCAGGCCAAGTGTATCAAAGGGGCACAGTGCAACTTGTGGTCGGAGTTTATTTTCACCTACGACCATGCCGAATACATGCTTCTGCCCCGTTTGTGCGCCCTGGCCGAAACCGTATGGACTCCCAAAGAACGGAAAGACTGGCCCCGCTTCGAGGCCACCATCCCCGCACAGGTGCATTTGCTACAGCAGTTGGGATACAACCCCTGCACGACAATAGGGGAAATGAAGGATTAATGTGCTAATGAGACAATGTGCTAATGTGCCAATGGAATTAGCAAATTAGTTAATTAGCAAATTAGCAAATGGATTTGTACCTTCGGCACGCTGCATTCCACCACGAGTATCACCACCCCAAACTGCGGCCTGCGGCCTTGTTAGGGGTTAATAGAATAACGTGCTTTCAGCACGCAGACTATCATTTCGCCCGCAGACCTGACGGCCAGCGAAAATGACTGTATAGCGAATTTCGCCACATTTACTATCGTGAAAGAAGACATTTTTTATATCTTTGCCCCTTCTAATCATTAAACAAGAAAAGCTTGTTGTTAGATACAACAAAAAATTGATAACAAACAAAATAACCAAGACCATGAAAAGAATATTTGTTTTCTTATTATCAACGATCTGTCTCTCTTTTGTGACAAGTTCTTGTTTTCACACCTCGTCTTCGAGTGAACAAGAATGTATAGACATGATGTCGAAGGAAATAGAGCATTCCAAAACAAGTTTTATCTTTATCGGAGCCCAATGGTGTAGGGCGTGCAAACCGAGTCTTGAAGAGCAGTTCTTGCAGAATCCCCTATTACAAGAAGATTCCATAGGGGTTATGGTCATTTATTTTTCCGACAAATCACATTTTGACCAGCTATTATCAGAAGTCAACTACAAAGGAAGTGCCTATAGATTTGACAGCAGAAGCGGTTTGGATAAAATGGTGGCCAATAATATCCTGAAAAAGATAATTCCTGATTTTGAAAAAGTGAATTACATGCCCATAATGTTGGAAATTGACTCCTTGGGAAATTACAGCCACTGGAGTTTGAGAACACCCTCATCCTGTGCACCAAACGAGAATTGATAATCGCTCCTCGTCATCGCCGCTCTCATTTATTGGCTGAGGAAGTAGTGAAGTTGAACTCTTTGGTGTCTCCGGCAGTATGGCCGT
>CACXXY010000218.1 GCA_902771655.1 uncultured Bacteroidota bacterium
CCATCATCTGTTCGCTGTCGCAGTATCTGAACATCTCGAGCAGATGGAGTTGGATGGGATTAATGGTGGTCTTTGGGGTCATCATAACTTCTGTCCTTTTTGTTTCGTGGCAAAGATAGGGATTTATTTGATATGTTCCAAATGTTTTTGAGAAATAAACTATTTTTATTTGGTTTTTTGCTCGAATTGCACTAATTTTGAGATACAGATAATGTTCCAAACAATGGGGACGGTTCTTTTTTGTTTGATGGGCGGTCGTCAAACAAAAAAGAACCGTCCCCGGTGTTTGATTCAGCACCTATTGTTATAGTTTGCGAAAAAGTACCCTTTAGATTTGGAAGATTTCTGAAATATTCCTATCTTTGTGGCGGTTACTAGCGAAGCGGCAAAGCCGAGCGGTACCTTTGCATCCCCCGAAGCCGCTACGCTTGTCTAAGTGGCGAAATCGGAGCATTCCCACCCAGTTTGGAACGTCGGAATCCACCCATTCAGTCATGAAAATGACCATGGAAAGGCCTTGAAAAACGGAGCATATCCGTTCACTTCCAGTCAAAAAATGATTTTAAGGATTTGGTCTGTCTGGCGGCAAGCTATAATGCCGAGCAAACGCTTTTTTGAGGGTGGTTAATCCAAGAATACAATGATACTACTGCGGTAACGCAAAAAAAAAGTGGGTTACCGCAGTAAAATAACGCACTATTTGTTTTGAGTTTCAAAAAAAAATGCTATCTTTGCAAAAAAATTGCGAGCTCGGGCTGCACCTCAGCAATTGAAATTCATTTCATTGCGTTCGGTTTGCACCGACCTTGCACCAAAATTAAACATATCGAGTATGGAGAATAAAAATACGATGGTGGGTAGACACCAAGAACTTGCATTACTGCAGGAAATAATCAGCTCCCCTAAAGCAGAGTTGGTTGCTGTATACGGACGTAGGCGTATAGGTAAAACATTCCTAATTGATAAGACGTTTGATGCAAAATATGATTTCTATACAACTGGTATCTACGAAGCTACTCGTAAAGAACAACTGACCAACTTTGCGACCCAACTTAGCATCTATGCAAAGAAGAAATACAAGGCTCCCAAGGATTGGATGGAGGCGTTCTTTATGCTTCGTGAGTATATAGAGACTTTGCATGACAAAGAACGTATAGATATTTTCATTGACGAACTCCCATGGCTTGATACCCCCCGTTCGCGTTTCCTTAAAGCTTTTGACTTGTTTTGGAATGGCTGGGCTTCGAAACATGACAATATCAAACTAATTGTTTGTGGATCGGCAACGACCTGGATGACAAACAAGTTGCTTGGCGATAAGGGTGGACTGCACAATCGGGTGACGAAGCAAATCTATCTGCGTCCATTCAATCTCAGTGAAACAGAGGAGTTTCTGAAGTTGCGAGGCTTTGATTTATCGCGCCAACATATTATAGAAACCTACATGGCAGTTGGTGGAACACCATACTATCTTGATATGATGAGTCGAAGTCTGAGCGTTGCTCAGAACTTAGATGCGTTGTTTTTTTCAGAGAATGCACCACTCCAAAAAGAGTATAATTTCCTCTATAAGTCTCTTTTTAAGGAGTCCCGTCTCTATCGTCGTGTTGTTGAAGTGCTTTCGAAGCAGATGAAAGGTATGACAAGACAGGAACTGATTCGGGAAATATGTGTAGAAGATAACGGCTATTTTTCTGAAGTTCTTGAAGATTTGTGCAACTGTGATTTCATCCGTAGTTACAATGCTTTTGGAAAGTCAGAACGTGATGTGATGTATCAACTTACTGATCTCTATTCTTTGTTCTACCTCCGTTTCGTTAAGAACTATCATGGAGGTGACGAACACTATTGGAGTCATCTGGGGCAGGATATTTCCAGTTGGGAGGGTTACGCTTTTGAACAGGTTTGCCTGCATCATATTCCTCAAATCAAGCATAAGTTGGGTATCAGTGGTATCTTGACAAATGTATGTTCATGGTCGTGTAAGCCATATATTGGTAAGGATGGCGAAGAGCATAAGGGCGCTCAGATAGACCTGATTATTGACCGTGGTGATAAGACCATTAACCTCTGCGAGATGAAGTTCACTAACAAACCCTTTGCAATTTCTGCAGAATATGCACAACGAATGTTGGAACGGCGTGATACATTCCGTGAGGTTACTGGTACTAATAAGTCCCTTCACTTGACTATGGTGACTTCTGCAGGTTTGGTGCACAATGCGGGATGGCAAAGTATAAATAATGAGGTGGATATAGATGACCTTTTTCATGAATAGTCAAACACCGGGGACGGTTCTTTTTGTTTGACAGCTGACCGTCAAACAAAAAGAACCGTCCCCGATGTTTGACCGATGTTTGATTGTTTAGCGAAAAAATGGATTTTATTTGGAGCATTAGAACTTTTTTCTTATCTTTGTCCGCAAAAACGAAATGAAACAGGAAGAAAGATGGCAGAGACGATATGATGAGGTGAAGAACTTCATCGAGACCAATAAGCGCAATCCGTCTAAGTATGCACCGGAGGAAAGGCTGATGGTTAACTTCCTCAAACGGGGGCGTAAGATGTTGAATGCAGGGCAACTGGCGGATCCGAGATTTACTCAGTTCTTGGAATTGTTGAAATTGTGTAATAGGTATAAGCGTATCAATCAGTGGAAATCATTATATAATATGTTTACATTAGTTCAATTACCTTATGCGATGGAGGCGCTGGAGCCTGCGATCAGCGCTCAGACATTGTCGTTCCATCATGGCAAGCATCTGCAGGCGTATGTGGATAACCTCAATAAGCTGCTTCCGGGCAGTGAGTATGAGGGAATGGCGTTGGAGGAGATCGTTCGGAAGGCTCCTGCAGGGCCCGTGTTCAACAATGCCGGACAGATACTGAACCATGAGTTGTATTTCACGCAGTTTAAGCCTGCCAGTGAGGCTGCGCAGGGGCCTACGGGAACGCTTGCTGCCCAGATAGAGAAGCAGTGGGGGAGTGTAGAGGCCTTTAAGGCTGAGTTTGAGGCCAAGGGCGTAGGGCTGTTTGGCTCTGGCTGGGTGTGGCTTTCGGCAGATGCTGATGGCAGCCTGGTGATCACGCAGGAGCAGGGAGCATCCAATCCCGTGGTGAAGGGCTTGAAGCCATT
>CACXXY010000219.1 GCA_902771655.1 uncultured Bacteroidota bacterium
TGATGGAACCTATTCGAATTATTACCAGAATTATTTGATTACAATAGGAGAAGAACGAGACGCATCTAAATTGGCGTATCGAGACAAAGGACTTCGAACTTTTTTAATTAGTAATAGAAGTAAGCTACCTATCTGTCATAAACAAGATTTATTTAATAGCCATGTGGCTTGCAGAGGTGTTTCCCCAGATATGATTGGATTGCATTTGGGTGGAAATATAATCATAGGAGGAGGATACACTTTTGATATAGCAATAGGATTTGTCAAAAACGATGGCTTTTTTATTTCGTTTTCTCCTGGAGCAGGTAGTGGTTTTGACATGTCTCTCGAAGCGGGTTTTTGTATCGGGTTTTGTTCCGGAACTCCAACCATAGACGGTCTTCGTGGGATGAATTATATATCTTCAGTGGGATATGGAAGTTTCTTTTATCAACATAGTCTTTCTGAACAGACAAAGACTCGGTGGAGTATATCTACTTTTGGATATTCAAAAGGAGGGAAAGTCCCTAGTACTGGTAGCGTAGGCGTATCATATTCATTTTAAAATACATGGAAATGATTTTTTTTGTAATTATAATAACAATAGTTGTATTCTGGATGTTGGCAATTCTTTTTGCGAAAAAAGAAGCAAAAACAATGCTTGATAAATATGACAGGTCACTATCATGGATTGACTCGAACAATACAATCAAGATAATTAGTGAACTGCAAAAACTGAATGAACAAAAAAAACTAACACCGGATGATATCAAGGATTACAAATATACAATGATAGTTCTTAAAAGTACTATGTGTATGATACCAGGTCTATTTGTGTTGGTGATTTTGGCAAAAATAATATTTAAATTGTAAATTATCAAAGCAAAGGGCAGTATGGAGGCAGTTGTCGGGTTGGGCCAGAAAGAGTATCATGCTCGCCACAACCGAGAATTAGCAAAAGAACCACGTCACAACGGGAAAGAATAGATAATTGAAACGAACAGTACATAAAACCGGCACATACAGCAGGCCCTTCTGGAAGGCAACGACTGGCCACATACCCCTACTTTGCCCCTGCCAAAGACCTACCATCTCCCTACCCACTCCTACCACGGTGGGAGAGGGCTGGGCGTTCGTCGGGCCGAAAACATCTTTTATCCGTGCATAGTCATACTAAAAACAAAGCTATTCCGTTATTGTTTAAAAATACAAAGGCGAACAGCGACTGACGACACCAAAAATCGCAATACACTGCAATTTTATTTTGCCATTATCAAAAAAAATTGTATTTTTGCATCGAAAATCGCAACATGTTGAGACTATGGATCTGAAAGAAATTGGACAGGCTATCAAGTCACGACGGGCATCGCTCGGTGTGAACCAACGCACGGTGGCGGAACTCTCTGGAGTCGCCGTAAACACACTTGTCGCCATCGAACGTGGCGAAGGTAACCCACAAATAACCACCCTGATGGATATTCTCAACACCATCGGTCTCCAGGTTGAGGTGAAACCCAAAATAATGGAGTATGAGACAATGTAAGGTGTATGTGAATGACTTGGAAGCCGGTTTGTTGACAGAAGAAGACAGCGGACGGTATAATTTCTCCTATTCAGTCGGTTATACCGGTAAAGCCGTCTGTCTGTCCATGCCGGTGAGGAACGAGGCATACACCTCGGACCATCTGTTTCCATTTTTTTTCAACATGCTCTCAGAGGGCGCGAACCGCAAGATACAGTCGCAGCTGTTACATATCGACGAATATGACGACTTCGGCATCCTGCTGGCCACCGCTCAAACAGACACCATCGGAACGGTAACAATCAAACCAGTGCAATGATGGAAGAATTGAGATTTTGCCCTTCGACACTGAAAGAAGGTTTTAATACATATTCTCCCGAGGCCTGCCGCAGTCTGTTCGGCGGGAAGCAAGTGTCGCATATACTGAATTTTGACAGCCCTAACAACGCCAATGCCGACTCGACCGACTATGCAACCCATATTGGACGCATCTCGCTTTCCGGTGTTCAGCCCAAGGGGGCGCTTGTGTTGCGAAACAGAGTGCTGTCGAAACCAGAAAAAGGAGAACGGGGACGGTATATTTTGAAACCTGCACCGGTATCCTATGCATTGCTGGAGCGCAAGTATTGTCCCGCCAACGAACACCTTACCATGCAGATGGCTTCACAAGCCTACGGCATAGAGACCGCCCGCAATGCGCTCTGCTTTTTTCGCGATGGAGAGGCCGCGTATCTCACCAAACGGTTTGATGTGGCTCCCGATGGAACAAAATATCCGCAGGAAGACTTCGCTTCTTTGGCCGGATTGACCAGGGCCAATGGTGGAAGTGACTACAAATACAACATATTGAGCTACGAAGATTGTGCCGATATCATTCGTCGCTATGTTCGTGCTGCACAGGTGGACCTGCTGCGATTCTTCCGGGTGGTGCTGTTCAACTACATCACACTGAATGATGATGCCCACCTGAAAAACTTCTCCCTCATCGACCGTGGAGATGGAGACTACCGTCTCGCTCCAGCCTACGACCTCATCAATACAAGCCTGCATCTGCACCAACCTCACATCTTCGCGTTGGAAAAGGGCCTTTTCAAAGAAGGGATGCGCATGTCCGACACCCATACCGTGGACAGGGGCGACTTCGAAGAATTCGGACATAGAATCGGTTTGCCCAACCGGACCATCAACCGTGAACTCGACACTTTCGCAAAGGAATCTCCTCTCGCCTTGAAGTTGATAGCGCATTCATTCTTGTCAGAGAAACTGAAGAAAGACTACCGGTTGTCGTATCAGTATCGATGCTTCACATTATCATCCCATTAACATAATAACATTAACGAGAATCTACCTACCACAATGAAGAAATAATGGAACAGCTGGCGTATTTAAATTGGCTCTGAGATGGTTGGCAGTTTGTGGGGGCAAAAACAACTTTTATTCGAGCTCATATATACTAAAAACTAGAATATTCCGTTAATGGAAAAATGACCGATATTCAGCACATATATGAAACTATTGAATGCAACGGCTTCGCTGACTCCACACTCCATCTGATTGACAATTATATAAACGACATACAAAATGGGAGAACAGACTTTCCTCGATTCACTCAGCCAGAGCATGCAGGACTCTGC
>CACXXY010000220.1 GCA_902771655.1 uncultured Bacteroidota bacterium
GTATGTGGATGGCATGTTCATTGTGACGCCTACGGCAGATGAAATGCGCACACCGGGAACTTATACTTGTGAGTTGAGTATTCCAACCACTACTAATCCCTGCGATAGTGTTATCACTTTGGAATTGGAAGTCCGCAAGGCTTTTGATACAACGATTGTCGCGCATATTTGTTTGGGTGAAACATACAGTGAGTATGGTTTTGACATTACACCGACGGTAGAGGGTGTGACTTACCACACCTCTGATCCTTCTTGGACATGCTCTACGGGTTGTGACAGTATTTATCGTTTGACATTGATTACCAATAGTGTGCAGCAGACTTTAACACCCGAATACGATGTGACATTGGCGGCTTGGCCTATGGACAAGGGAATAACCAACTATACGCCCGCCTGTGGTGTGAAGACCTCCAACAGTTCATTCATGATTTATGGCGGAAGCAATGTTCCTCCTTTTACCAACAAAGAGGGTAATACGCCTGCAAGCGACTATTGTTATTCTGCAGCATCAAGTAATGGTGCCTTATGTTGGCCAAATTTGGCCAGTTCTTGTAGTGGTATTTTTGGATCTGCAAGTTATACCAGTTATAGTGGAGCATATTTCGAAATCAAAATCAATCCCTACGATTATGAGAATCTGAAACTTAAATTTGACTATAAGCGAGAGAATGCTTCCACATCTGGTGCCCAGGCATTCAACGACGTTAGATATTCATACAAATTCTCAGAGAGTGGCTCTTATTCCACACCAGTCTCACAAACCATAAACTCCACTTCATGGGCAAGCGCTACTTTGGATCTATCCGCAGCCGCTTCTCTTGATGAGGATGAAATGTACATTAAGGTGGAATTTACGGGTGGTTCAGAAGGTGGTACGCAGTCTTGCGGTACATTCTCTGGTTCAAAATATTTGCCCAGCTACATTACCGTGGATAACGTGATGATTTGGGGTGACCGTCCCGCACGCGCCAGCTTGGATGGAACTGCACAGACCTGTGACAAGACATACGTGTGCGAGGGCGAGGAGGTGACCTTTACCTGCCAGGGTGATGACACTTATTTCAAGTTCTACGTGGTGGATGAGACTACTACAGATGAGACTCCTTTTGCTGGGGCAACATCCATCAGCATTACTCCGACCCAGAGCACATCTTATATTATCAAAGCTGTGGAGCAGACAACGATGTGTGACTCTATATGGGGACCGTTCAATGTGGAAGTAGTGAAAAATCCTACACTTACACTTACTTCCGGTTCTTTGGATGCTGGTCTGTGCGGTAATGAGACATTGGATGTCGAATTTTCGATTGAGAATGCCACTTCATACAACTTTACCTGGTTGACAGAAGGTAACGTGATGCCTAAGGGTATCATATATAATGATGACAACAATGGTGTTGTTTCAATAGGTGGTACACTGACAGATGGCGGCTCTGCCCGTTATCTGATCACTGCAGAACCCGACTCCCGTTGCTCCGCGGCCACATTGTCACAAATTGGTACCATTGCGGTGCGTCTGCAGCCTCAGATTGTACAAACCGTTGGCGAGGATTCTGTATGTCAGGGCGCGGCGATGCAGTTTGTGGTGGATACTGCTGGCCTGAATTTCACCTTGGTACCGGAAGACCAGCGTTTCCACTGGTTCACCGCTAATGGAACCTTGGGTATTCAGGATACCTTGAACTATACCGCTGATGAAGCCACACATTCTACTCGTCACTATATCCAGGTGAAACAGAATGGCTGTACCACGTTGGATAGTTTGGATATTGTGGTTCTTGATTTGTCTGCCGACACACTGAAAACGGAAGATATGACTTATACCTTCAATTATGGTGACAATTATTTGTCGGAAGATTCATTGATAGTTCCCGATTTGATGCACAATGGCGAACCTGTTCCGGCCAACTATATCGCTTCTGTTGAACACACCGGAGGCTCCAAGATTTTCCCGACATCTATGGATGATATGGATGTCGTGATTACATGGACTATCACTGATAAGTGCGGCAATGTACATACAAAGAACCAAACTCTGCATTTCATCCTGCCTCCTTGTGGTGGTGACATGACGGTTACTGACAAAGATGGCAATGTCTATAATACCGTGAGAATGGGCTTGAACTGCTGGATGAAGGAAAATCTGAAGGTCACACAGTATGAAGACGAGACAAGAGTTCCTGAAGCCCGTGGCTATATGGGTGGCAATTATACCGATACAACCGCTAACATCTCGACATTTGGCCGTTTATACACTTGGTATTCTGCTGTGAAGGTTCCTGAAAATTCTGCCGCAAGCGTGACACCACAAGTCGATGGGAAAGGCTATATTCAAGGTGTTTGCCCTGACGGATGGCGCTTGCCAGACAGAGAGTGCTTCGCCAGTTTAAGTGAGGTTGAAATGAATAAAATGCGCAAGCCGGGAAGCGAATACTGGTTGGATGGTGGCGGCACCAATGAGACGCAGTTCTCGCTTGTAGGTGCTGGATTCTACAATAATGCCACTAACCGTTGTGAGAATATTCTGGGTAACTCCTATTTCATGACAACTGACGTTTATGGTGACACTCAGGTGAAATGTTTTGAGGCCGATTGTCATTGCTACAGATGGCAGGAAATCTACCAGGATAAAGGTACCGGTTTCAGCGTGCGTTGCGTGAAAGAATAAAAAACTGAAAATATTGATAAAAAAAAGAGGTTGGAACTCCAACCTCTTTTTTTTATGAAAGTATTGATAGAAACGTTATGGTTAGTTTTCACGTTTGACACATCTTACACTAAGTCCCATGCCCGCATCAAAGGTTTTAAACAACAGAATGGGACACGTGAGGGTAATGGTGCTGCATTCACCTTTCTTTGCAATGGGATCACCTTCGCTAATCCAAAAATAGGCTTCACCAAGAAGGTCATAGAAATAAGGCTTTATGCTCATATAATATCCTCCGCCAACTGCGCCAAAACCGTATGTGTTTGTTCCTGACAGGCCTGTCAACCAGTCGGAGCCTGTGCTTGATTTGAGCTTGTTGACATCTTCTCCGGAGGCAAGGTACAGGTTTTTGTATGACGCGGTATTGGGAAGAGCCCAACCAGAA
>CACXXY010000221.1 GCA_902771655.1 uncultured Bacteroidota bacterium
CTATAAGTACTGTATCGAGCGTAGAGTTACTGATGTGAAAGAAATTTCTTTAGATTTATTGTATGACTACATCTCTAGCCATAGTCGGGCCAGAATCACTTGTTTTCGTTTGTTTCTGGCCTACTTATATGACAATGACGCTCTTCCTGTCAATTTTGCTCTTATAATCGATCAAATACCCAAACGAGAGTACAAGAAAATCCCTGCGACTTACACCAGGGAAGAAATAGACAAAATTGAGCAAAGTGTTAACAGGAACAACAACGTCGGTAAACGCAACTACGCCATGTTTTTGTTGGCTTCAAGGTTGGGTATGCGTTCCGAGGATATAGCTCAGCTTCAACTGACGGACATAAAATGGGATAAGGGCATTATTGAGTTCACCCAGCACAAGACTGAGAAAATATTGACATTGCCACTATTAACAGACGTTGGAAATGCCATTGTGGATTACATCAGATATGCTCGCCCCAAGGAATACAGACCAACAGGAAAAGTTTTTCTTCGGGCACAAGCTCCTTTTGATGAAGCGGTGAGTTCTAAAATCGTATGTAATGTTGTAAGAGCAATAATCCGCCGATCCAAGGTTCATACTGGTGACCGCCAAAAGGGCGCTCATTCCATGCGTCACTCATTGGCGACAAATTTGCTGAGAAATGGTGCTTTATTACCCACCATATCCTCCATCTTGGGGCATTCATCAACGGACTCCACAAAACACTACTTGGGAACGGACATCACAACGATAATGAAAAGCGCATTACCTGTGGCGCCTGTGGAACTGGCATTTTATAACAAAAACTTATACTTATGAAACGAGAATATCAATACAAATCAGTGCTTGCCCCTTATTTTGCGGGTTACATAAAACTCAAAGAGGCAGCTGGACAGAAGGTGAATGCTTATCAGTATATGTTCCTTCAGTTTGACAAGTTCCTGATTGAGACCGGCCATAACGAACCGATAATCACAAAAGAGCTCATAGAGCGCTGGAGGCAGACACGTGTAAATGATGCTCCTGTGACGATAGGCCATAAGTACTCCGCTTGGGCTGGGGTTGCCAGATACATGCAGTCCCTCGGTATTAAAAGCTACATCGCATCAAATCCAGCGAAGACTGGTTGTCGATTAGGCTTCGCACCATACATTTTCAAAAGATCCCAAATCGAAAAGATGTTCGAGGAGTCTGTCAATCTTTCTCATGCGGGGCCTGTGAAAAACAACTCAAGCTTAAATGCTTTTCCCCCTCTGATAAGGACAATCTACAGCACTGGACTCCGGCTGGGTGAGGCGATACGCATCACCTTATCCGATGTCCAGTTTGACAAGAAAGTCATTGTCATCCGCCACTCAAAAAATGGCCATGAACGCGTCGTGCCAATGTGTGCCAGTCTGGAAAATGTGCTGACAGATTATCTGGGTGTCAGGGAACGGATCCTAAAAACAACTGGTGAGGCAAACCAAGATGCATTTTTTCTCCGCAACAACGGTAAACCTTTATCCTATGCCTCAGTTTACCACTGGTTCCTGGATCTTCTTAAACGATGTGGAATCCCGTATCTCGGTGATGGCTTTGGCCCTCGCGTGCATGATCTACGCCATACTTTTGCAGTCCATTCGATAAAACAGATGATCGATAACGGGATGGAGATGTTTTCTGCGTTGGCGACGCTGGCGGCAGTTTTAGGCCATAAGCACATCTCATCAACTGAGTACTACATACATCTTACCGAGGCAGAGTTCCCCGAGATCGTGACGAAGTCGTCAAATCTTATGTCTGAAGTATATCCCATGTTAGATGATTATGAAAACGAACCAATTTCACCGGATGCTTGAGAAATACCTTACGGTATATCTCAAACACGAGAAAAATGCAAGTCGCTTGACGATATGTTCTTATCGTGACACCTTTGTGTTGCTGCTAAAATACTATCGTGATGAACTGAGCATCCCCTCCAATAAAATAAAACTGGAGGATATAACGAAGCTTAGGATCCAGGATTTTTTGATATGGCTTGTGAAAAAGAGACACTGTAGTATGAACACTAGGAATCATAGGCTTTGCGCCATCCGTGCTTTTGTGAAGTATCTTCAATATGAGGATGTTGACAATATAGGAGAATGGCAGAAAATCCTAGCCATTCCAATGGCCAAGTACAACTCACCACGCATGAAGTATCTTTCGCCAGAGGGCGTGAAATTACTCCTGAAACAGCCCGATCCATCTTCCAAAATGGGACGGCGCCATTTGGCAATTTTAGCGATGCTTTGTGATACGGGCGCCCGGGTGCAGGAAATCATTGACCTGAGGGTTAGTGATGTCCGCCTTGATGTCGAACCATATACAGCGGTTATCACTGGAAAGGGACGAAAGATAAGAGTTGTTCCGTTGATCAGCAAACAAGCCAACATACTAAAGCGCTATATGACAGACTACGGGCTGGATATTGGGCACAATCTATCTCAGGTCTTGTTCTCAAATGCACGAGGGGAAAAACTGACTCGAGCTGGCATGAGATACATCCTTGATAAATATGTCGATATGGCTCATAAGGAAAATCCCGAACTGATGCCTGGGCATTTGAGTTGCCATTGCCTTAGGCATACTAAAGCAATGAATCTGTTGAAAGCCAATGTCTCTTTGAGGCACATACGAGACTTATTGGGGCATGCGTCCATTATAACAACTGAACATTATGCAAAAGCAGACACCGAAATGAAAAGAAAAGCTCTTGAGGAGGTTTACTCAAAGACCAATCCCGATATTATCCCTTCTCCAATATGGAAAGGAGATAACGCTCTATTGGACTGGTTGCAGTCTTTAAAGTAACAATGATTATGTAAACTTAAATTGTAAAGTACCTCTGTCAAACATCAAAGATAGAGGTGCTTTTATTAATAACTTTACATAATGGGAAACGTATCATAACTCAACGCCTTCAGCGGCTCCGAAAAGTAGAACTCGCCACTCTTTACACTGTCCTCACTGCGGTACACATGCCACATCATTGCACCACTCTTTACCTCTCGCTTGCTTGCTAAAATCAGATTTGCCATAATCGTAAAATTTTGA
>CACXXY010000222.1 GCA_902771655.1 uncultured Bacteroidota bacterium
TACCCAGGTGATGCTGCGCGAAATGGAAGACGGCACCTACCGTCCCCGCAACCGCAAACTCGCCAACAAGACCTTTGGCAAAGAAGTGGACAGGAGCAAGAGCCACTTTAATGAGTTTTAAGCAGTCGATAGTTGACAGTTGACAATTGATAATTAATAATTAATAATTAATAATTGATAGTTGATAGTTAATAGTTGATAGTTAGGCATTCAAATTACACTACCCCCTATTCACTAATCACTAAAACCTAAAACCTAAAAACTAAAAACTAAAAACTAAAAACTAAAACCTAACCACTAAAACCTAACCACTAAAACCTAATCACTAAAACCTAAACATGAGAGTTCCCGAAAGATACTACGATGAGATTTTCAATTTTGCTGGACAATGGGATATGCCCAGTAGCTGTGGATTGAAGATCATCCAGAAAAATGACAAAACCTATATCATTGTCACGGAGTTGTATCAGGACAATCCAGGCACTTCTGTAACCTACGCCGCAGAATCCCTTTATCACCAGATTTGTGAGATACTTTGAGGTGACTTTTGCGGAAGCCCAAGAGCCCAAGTACCGACAGTTGGGGAAGGAGGAAATACAAAGCATCCTAAACTGAGAGAAAAAATATTAATTTATCCAATTTTAACCCTTAAAAAGATTCATTATGAAAAAGTTATTCTTATTTGTATTGACCATTGGCATAGCCTTTGCAGTACACGCACAAAAAACAACTGGTGACATCTCCTGTCTCAAAGGACAAAACCAAATCAACATCAGCTTCAACTACGAAGGGGTAACCTACGACGGCGACAGCGAGAGCAAATATTTCAAAAGTGAGGATCTCGCCAAGAAAGCCGATTGGAGAGCCGCATGGACCTCCACCTATCGCACTGAAAAATGGGAACCCCGACTCACGGAAGATATCAATAAAGAAATCGCAAAGAAAAAAATGGAGTGTGGTGATTTTCCAGAGGCAACCTACACCATCATTATCAAGTTAGTGGACATTGACCCAGGCTCTTTTGCGGGTCCTATGTCTGTACCGGCAAAAATCACCACCAATGCCATTATCGTCAACACCGAAACTCAGGCCGTGATGGGCACCATTGAGTTGAAGAAAGTATCACACAGTCCCTATTTTACGGCTCCCAGACCTGAATTAAGAGTTGCTGAAGCCTTCAGTTGCGTAGGAGAAGCCATTGGCAAGAAACTTAGCAAGTTAAAATAATGAGAAAACTATTTCTGACTTTTGTATGTATAATATTGGCTTTGGCTGTGGAAGCGCAGCCAAAGCCTGTTAAGCTATGGGCAGATGTGCCGGGAATGAAAAGCATGCCCAGCAAACTGTATATTTTTCCCGCCCCTAAGGAAAACAACACTGGCATTGCCGTGGTGGTATGTCCTGGAGGCAGCTACAGTCACACCATGGGCATCGCCACCGAAGGCTTCGAGGTGGCCGAATGGCTCAACAGTCAGGGCATCAGTGCCTTTGTTTTAAAATACCGTGTTGGTTCGCAGCTGTACCACCACCCAGCCATGATTCAGGATGCGCAATATGCCATTCATTATGTGAAGCTACATGCGGCAGAGTATGGCATCAATCCTGACAAAGTAGGAACGATGGGCTTCTCCGCTGGAGGCCATTTGGTGACCATGACCGGAGCATTTTACAAAGACAACTACATTCAGGATTTAGGTGTATCTGATGGTATTTCACTCAAACCAGCCTTTGTAGTACCTGTTTACCCTGTGGTATCCATGCAAGACAGCATCGCCCACAAGCGCTCACGCCGCAACCTGTTGACACGACAATACAACGATGGACAACGCGACCGCTTTTCCATGGAACTGAGCATACCTAAAGACATGCCGCCCGTATTCTTGGTCACCGCCATCGACGACCCCGTGGTGATGTACCAAAACAGCGTGGTATTGGACAAATCCTTGACAAAAATGGGCATCAAGCATAAGTTCTTGCTCTATAAGACAGGCGGTCACGGCTATGGCCTCAGCGAAACCATAGCCCCAGAGGCTGGACAGTGGAAGTATGAATTCATTAAGTGGCTCAAGACAATTAATAATTAACAATTATACTACCCCGCCCTTCGGGCACCCCTTCTAAAAGAAGGGGAATTCAAAGTTCAGAATTCAAAGTTCAAAAGAAATGATTTCAGAAATCGAATTCCAACCCAAAGAGGTCATCAAAGCTTATCAAGAGGAGCGTTTGAGAGATATGTTGCAATATCTGCAAGCCCATTCTCCCTATTACCAAAGGATTTTTACGGAAAATCACATCAATATCGCTTCTATCAAGAAAATAGAAGACCTGCAGCATATTCCCTTTACGGATAAAAAGGACTTGCAGCAGCATAATATGGATTTTCTCTGTGTGCCTAAGGAAAAAATCATAGACTACATCACCACCTCGGGAACATTAGGAGATCCTGTGACCTTTGCATGCACTGATGCCGACTTGGAACGCTTAGCTTACAACGAGGCATTGTCATTCGCATGTGCGGGACTGAAACCTGGCAACGTGTTGCAACTGATGACCACCATGGACAAGCGTTTTATGGCAGGGTTAGCCTATTTCTTGGGCTTAAGGAAATTGGGAGCGGGTGTCATCCGGGTCGGCAATGGTATTCCCGAGCTGCAATGGGACACCATCCAGCGTATCCAACCCGACACCGTGATGTGCATTCCTTCATTCATCCTTAAGCTGATAGAATATGCTGAAATTCATAATATTGACTATAGAAATTCCAGCATCAAGCGCATTATCGGCATTGGCGAAGGCTTACGTGACCAGAATTTCAACCTGAACGCATTGGGACAACAAATCAAAGAAAAATGGGATGTGGAGTTGTATGCCACCTACTCTTCCACTGAAATGAGCACTACCTTCCCAGAATGCCAGTATTCCTGTGGCGGGCACCATCATCCGGAACTGATTATCGTGGAGATTATTGGCGAGGACGACAAGCCCGTTCCTGAAGGCGAGGTCGGCGAAGTGGTCATCACCACCTTGGGCGTGGAAGGCATGCCTTTGCTGCGCTTCCGCACGGGTGACATGGCCAGCATTCATACCGAGCCTTGCCGCTGTGGTCGCCATTCCTTCCGCATCAGTCCGATAGTAGGCCGCAAAAACCACATGATCAAATACAAAGGCACCACCCTCTATCCACCTGCCATCGCGGATGTACTCAGCAATACCGGTTATATTGAGAACTATTATATCACCCTGAACACCAATCCCAAAACGGAAACTGACGAAGTAATCATCACTGTCGGACTCAAAGAAGGAACGGATTTTGATGTGACCAAAGACCTCAAAGACCGCTTCCCAGACAAGCTCGCCGAGCTCATCGGCATTGTCCACCGCGAACACATCGACAGCCCGCTCTTCCCCAT
>CACXXY010000223.1 GCA_902771655.1 uncultured Bacteroidota bacterium
GGATACGCGGCGACACACCCCGTCCAGCCCCTGAAGGGGCTCCCGGGAACCCGCGCCACCGACGTTTCCTACCGAGCTTTGGCCCCTGGCGGGGCTGGCTTCTGCTGCCGGATCTGTACAGGCACTTCCGAATCCCGTCCAACTGCTCACTACTCACTGCTAACTGCTAACTCAACTTACACGTTCTCCGCCAAAGAAAAGGACCCCGAAACCGGCCTAAGCTACTTTGGGTCACGGTATTACAGCAGCGACCTGAGCATCTGGTTGAGCGTGGACCCGATGAGTGATGATTATCCATATCAATCGAATTATGTGTATTGCAGCAACAATCCATTGATGATTGTGGATCCAAATGGTATGTTTGAGACAAGAGCAGAGGCTCAAAAGTATAGAAAAGAACATCACACTGGTGGCAGTATTCATAAGCGTTCCAAACACGATAATTACTCTGGTAATTACTCAATAGTCAACAGAAGAACAAATACTAGTTATACAAAACCACAATACCAGGAAGAAAGTTCTGTTCCAACCTCAGGTATGGGCGATGACGGAGTCGTTACTTCTGCGGTGATTTCCTCAAAAAGTTTAAATTCAGACGCGAATTATACTATATCGTCTTCAGAAATTACGTCTCTGCCATCTAATACTAACATAATGTCTTCTACTGCGACTGCTTGTCTTTTACTAGCCTCTGATGATTGGACAGGTTTTGGAATAGCGGATGACATTTTCATTCCAGTGGTTATTGTTGCAGGGACAGCCGCTTATGGGGGAGTTGTGCTTTTCGCTCATGTTAGAAAGAAACAAAGTACCGGCAAATCTAAACGTGACAGACATGATAGGCAATATAATCAAGGGGGCAAGCATCGTCCGAATAATCCGAATAGGAGAAAGGGTGCCAATGAAAGAAAAAAATAAAGGTAAAATAATTGATTAAATTTAAATGAATATGGTATTCGATCTATTATTAGAAGCAAAAAACAAAAGTCGTTTAATTGGACTAAGAACCAAAAATATGGATTTTGAAGAATCTCTCATTGGCTTTGTACATGAGTTAAATGACGGCAGGGTCATTATACAGGAAATTGACCAATATGGAAAAATAGAAGGGCTGACTTCAATCGATCTGAAAGACATTCTTTCTGTGGATTATGATGATCGGTATCAAAAAAGGCTTCTTTGTATTTTTTCAAATAAAGAATTATTAGATGCAGAAAAGAAAGTAATAGTGTATGGTAACCCAGAAGAACTAGTAGAGATTGTAAGAGACTGTATAACTAATAAAAATATGATAAAGTTATTATTTACAAACAAAAATTACGCAACTGGAATACCTATAGCTGTAGATTCATCTCATATACTAATACATAGTATAGGTTGGGAAGGTGATGACGATGGATTATCTGCATATAGTTTCTCTGAAATCATTGGGGTGCAGTATAACAGTATAGAGGAACAAATTATTTCTATATTATACTCAAACAACAAACTATTCTATGATTTTTCAACACGTCTAAAAAACGAATTGCTGTGATGTTGTCTAAAACAATTTCGAGAAGGAAGATTTCACCCGCGTCCGCCACGGGCCACCGAATAATGGATTATAACGAGCAAGTCAATGGCGAACCGGTGCCTGTACGAAAAGTGCAGATGGAAGATATTGAAACACTTATTAATCAATCTAATAGCAAATTAGGAATTGTATATGAGAATTAAACTTCTGCTTGTCTTTTTGTTTGTCAATGGTTTCGCAAGCATGGTTTATGGTCAAGATAAGCCTTGTTACCGTTTCACTGACACATTGTTGTTTGACGGATACGTATTGTCGGTCAGAATAAATGGTTGCATTGGAGAGTGTACAACTGCGTATTGTCTTGTTAATAATGATGAACAAAGAATAACAGCTCTTTCCGCAATAGCCGCAGCTTTTAGCCGTGACACGAGCTACCGCGACGATTCATTACTTCTGTTGGTGTCTAATCTTAATGCCAGTCAGTTTGCTGTCATGAAGGATTATCTCGAAGATTCGCTTCCTTCTCGCTTCAGCAAGGAAGAAATAGTCGAATCTATTATTTGGGGGATTCATATAGAAGATACCACGGACTACAGAAATTATGAGCCTTCACCAATACCTATGGAGAAAAAAAGTATTGGCAATTTGTATTTTAAGGGCAAGGAACATGGATGGAACAGTTTTTCTGCTCTATTGCCCTCTGCTGAATACAACGACACTGTTAGGGTCAGAGGAGATGACTTTCGTATAGAGTTGATGCCATTTAAATCATGGGGAGTGATTGCAGAGTTAAATGATTGCGACTTTTATGGTTACGAAGTGGGAGAAAGATTATTGCACGATGCACAATACCATACGATCAGAGTATTTATTCCATTGTCTTTAAAATTGTAGATTGATATTATCACATCCTATTCAAATCCCGCTAATGACCCGCCACCGAACATATCGCCTGCATATCCCGCAGAATACCGCAGAATTCCTGCGCCCATATCCGTGCAGACACGTGCGATACGCGGCGACACACCCCGTCCCGCCCCTGAAGGGGCTCCCGGGAACCCGCGCCACCGACGTTTCCTACCGAGCTTTGGCCCCTGGCGGGGCTGGCTTCTGCTATCGGATCTGCGCAGGCACTTCCGAATCCCGTCCAACTGCTCACTACTCACTGCTAACTGCTAACTCAACTTACACGTTCTCCGCCAAAGAAAAAGATGTTGAAACCGGCCTATCCTACTTTGGCTCACGGTATTACAGCTCGGATTTGAGTGTGTGGCTGAGCGTGGACCCGCAGGCGGCGAAATATCCTTCGCTGTCGCCGTACACGTATTGCGCGGACAACCCGGTGAAGTTGGTGGATCCGGATGGGGAGGATTATGAAGTCCTCATTGACAATTCTAATAAAACAATAACTATCAAAACCACATATTATGTGACAAAAGATACAAAAGAGGGCATGGAAATGGGATTCCGATACTTTACTTTGCAACAACAAAATCTTTCCTATACTATGGAAGATG
>CACXXY010000224.1 GCA_902771655.1 uncultured Bacteroidota bacterium
GGTGGAAATCACCGGCGACACCCGCTTCGACCGGGTTTATGACATCTCGCGACAGCAGTACGAGCTGGACTTTGTGCAGGATTTCCGCCAAGAAGACACCCGACTGATTGTGGCAGGCAGCACCTGGGGTCCGGACGAACAGCTACTGAAACAGCTGTTAGAAAAACTGCCAGCCAATTACAAGCTGGTGCTGGCTCCACACGTCACCGATGCCAAGCACATCGGACAGATCAAAGAAATGTTCCAAGAATTCTCCACGGTTTGCTATACCGAAAAAGACGGCAAAGATTTATCGGCCTATCGGGTGTTGGTGATTGACACCATAGGTATCTTGAGCAAGATTTACAAATACAGTTATATTTCTTACATTGGCGGTGCTTTCGAAACAGGCCTGCACAACATCCTGGAGGCCGCCGTTTTTGGAGTTCCCCTCTTCTTCGGCCCCAAATACCAGAAGTTCAACGAAGCGGTGCAATTAGTAGCTTTGCAAGGTGCCTTCTCCATCACCAGCTACGAAGAAATGCTGCAAAAGTGCCAACTCTACGCCTCCTCGCCCGAAGCATACAGTGCTGTTTGTGAGATATGCAAAAAATATGTGGAAAGCAACTTGGGGAGTTGCGAGAAGATAATGGGGAAATTAGCAAATTAGTAAATTGGTTAATTGGAATTGCTGGGAAGTAGGTCTTATTTCAAAAACTTAAAAGAAGCCGTCTGGTTTCCATCCATTATTGCGGTGCCAACATAAAAACCTTTCAACAAGGATGTTACGTTGATTTCGATGAGCGGATTCCCGTTGACAGCTTGTTGCAGGACAAGTTGGCCAGCAGCGTTGTAAATGTTAATCAAGCGAATGCTGCCATCAAGATCGGTGAGATGGATTTTGTCGGTAGCGGGGTTCGGATAAACGCTAAATCGCAGGGGATTATGGTTGTTGATGCCAACTTGTGAGGTGTAGGCATGGTAGAAGTCAGGAATGCCGTAACCTAAAGTAGAGTTGGGAGAATTGTAGCAATGACTGTTCTCACGTATGATTTGCATGATTTCGGAAGCGGAATACTGAGGCAAAGCCTGCCATAAACAAGCACTGAGACCGGCAATGATGGGGCTGGCAAAACTTGTGCCCTCTTCAGAGAGAGTATAATCTGCGTAATAGTACACTCTGGTTGATTCTCCCATACTTGTGACATCAGGTTTCACGCGTCCATCGTATGAAGGTCCGCGAGAGGAGAAATGGGAACTGACGCTGTCAATGTTACATGAACCTACAGTAAGAATGTTAAAAGCATCAGCAGGGATTGAAATATAATACCAGCTATTTCCCCCATTATTGCCTGCCGAATTACATTCAATGATACCTTTCTCTCCCAAAAGGCCGGCACAACGACTGGCGATGCTGGTTTGACCATCACAATCCTCATAGGTATAAGAGCCTTGGGAGAAATTGTCAAAAGTAGTATATCCAAGGGAACTATTAATAACATCGACTCCAAGACTGTCAGCAATTTCAACAGCATTGACCCATAAATCCTCCTCAAAGGGTTGTTCGGTCTCGGAGCATTCGGATTGGATGAAGACGTATGAAGCCTTGGGAGCAGTGCCCACAAAAGTACCATTCTCATCAGCTGCCATAACAGAAGCTACCCGCATACCATGTCTTGTTCCATTTATGTACGTTTCGTTCACAAAGTTAGGTCTGAGGGAATATTTCCCAACGAAGCGGCCTTGATTAACCATTTTGTTATAGAAAGAATTCTGCTCAAGTTCCTTGAAACCCCCATCTATCACAGCAATGAGCATCCCTTCTCCATGGAACCCTTCCGCATGAAGAAGATGTCCGTTATGTATCGCGATTTGATTATAGCCATCCCCATAGTTTATATCATCTTTCGTAGATAACGGAATATTTTGCATCATGGGTGCAGGATTCTCGGGAACTGAAACGGCAGTATTGTTTTTCAACTGGGTTGAACCAATCGCTTTGACAGAATCCACAAACGAAAGATCATTGATTTGCTGTACGATAGAGGCATCCGTGGAATAGATAGCAATTGTGTTCATCCATTTGGAAACCGCCAGAACCTGCATTTGCAAATCCAAAGCCATAATCTGTTGCTTGTATTGCGGATTTACCGGCAAATCCTGCTCCGTGACCGGAATGTTGAAACGGCTTCGTTTGTCAATGGCACGTTGCGTAAGAAATTCCGAAGGATTATTGATAGAATAAGGATTGTTGTTTTTGTCACTCAGATAGATACGATAACAATTCGGGGTCTGTGCATGAAGGGAGACAAGCAAGCCCATAACAATGCAAAGGAGGGATAAATGCTTCATATTCAATTAACAGTGGACATCTACTTATAAACTTTATGCGCCAGACTCTCAAACCCTGTGAAGTCCGCTGAACAAGATTTGAAAAAATGGCATTGCAAATATACACTTTTTTCCAAAACTATATTTTATCCTGAAATCAAAAAAACTATATCGCCCGCTTCCGCCAGTCGGCTTTCCAAATATAGCAGAAAGAAATAAAGCCAATGATAATATTATAGAACCACTCGGCGGTCCAAACGACGGCAATAGTGGAAACCTTGGTTGTCAAGTAGATATAAAACATATAGGCAATAAGTACTCCAAATTCCAAAGCCATGGCTGCCGAAGTGTTGCCAGTACCCGAAATCGCCTCAAAATAAATAACACCAACAGAACCCAAAATAGTGGCAACGCATATAACATAAATCGAAGGAATGGCAGCCGCCACCAAGTTGAGGTCATCAGTATAAATCCGCAGGACAAGATCGGGGAAAATGGCTGTGAAAACGGCCAAAACCAAAGAGCAAAGCACAGCATTTTTCACCACTTTGCGTAGCATTGCCATCACCTCATCGCTCTTGCCCTCGCCGATGATGCGGCTGGTGAGTGTGTTGGCTGTGGCCGCAAAAGCGAAACACGGAATGATGAGAATCATATAGGTACTACGAACCACCGATGACACCCCAAGAGCCGTCTCGCCCATCTTTCCATCTTTTCGATCAGGATAAAGAAAGCAAACCAGGCCCCGAAGGAGAACAGTCGCTGAATCATGCAGGGAAATGCCACTTTCAAGATATTGCCCATCAGCGCAGGCTGCAGCTTGTGCCAACGGAACATACCATATTCCTCATGAGGAATGGTGAAAAAAGTATAGACCCAGAAGAAACAGAAAGCTGTCAACTCTGCCAACAGCGAAGCCAAGGCCGCACCGCCTATGCCCATTTCGGGCAAACCACAGTTCCCGAATATCAGACCCCAGTCGAAGAAAATATTGACCACCGCCATGAGAAGGGTGGAATACGTGATAACTTTGGTATTACTGATACCCACATAGAACGAACGGAATAGAAAATTAAATACCACGAAAACAATGCCAAAACGCCTGATATCCAGGTATTTCATGGAAGCTACGTAAATATTCTCCGACTCAATGATAATATTCATCAATCCATCGCTGAAAAAAAACAAAAGACTGAGTAACAATAAACCGAGTAGCATGACGAAAAGGGCCCCATGCTGGAAAACCACACCTATCTGTTTCAGATTACCTTCACCGTAGCGCCGGGCGATGAAGATTTGGATGCCCACCGCAAAACCCATTGCCAGCGTAGTGAACACGTAATAGAACAAGCCTGCCATCATCGACGCACTCAGTTCTATAGTGCCCAAATGCCCCAAGAAAGCCGTGTCGGTAAAAGTGATGACAGTTTGTGCCAGATTGCCCAGCATAATGGGATAGGCAATACGCCATATTTCACGATTGGTAACAGAGGTTTTCAACATGGTGCAAAAATACGAAATTTTGTTGATTTGTTGAACTGTTGACTGTTGATTTGTTAAATAGATGAATTGTTGAAATTTTTGTATTTTTGCATTTGCTTCCAAATACATCAAAGCCATAAAAATTTAACATAATAAATTGATTTATAGTATATTTCTTAAAAAAATAATAGTGATTTAACTGATACATGAAAATAATATTTAAAGCAAATTTGATACTGATGGCATTCTTGATAGGAATCACAGCATCAGCACAAAATTTAATAAACAAAAGCAAAGTATCGACATATCTGACAGAGATGGTTGTCAACACGGCGGCCAAAGACAGTCACAGGAGTGTTAACGCCTTGGCCACACTGTCCATAGCCTGTGATGCTCCTGCATTCTTTGAGCGGCACGGATGTCGCCTCATTGACAACGTGGAGCGAATCTACATTGTGAGCATTCCACTCAGCGAAGTGGGCCCGTTGTCGAACAACGACACTATCGAGCGTATTGAGGCAGAGCGTATGCCGCAGCCACTGATGGATGTCACTCCGCAACAAATAAATGCCACCGGCGTCTATGCTGGCACCAACCTCCCGCAGGCATACACGGGTGCAGGTGTAGTGGCAGGAGTCTTCGACTGCTATTACGACTTCACTCATCCCGCTTTCCGTGATGTCAATGGAGACTTGCGCATCAGCTATTATTATGATTTCCAATGGCCTAATGCCGATGGCACATACGGCCATGCGTTGGTGAGTTCCAGCGAGATTGCCGCCCAGCAGCATTCTCTTTACTCTCGAAATGGTATTCACGGTACCCATGTGGCCGGCATCATGACCGGCTCAGCGGTAAATGGTCAATACCAAGGAATGGCCCCTGAAGCTGACATCTACCTGGTGGACTTCAACTCCGACCGCGAGCAGTTTGCCAATCCTGACGAGAACACCTCGGCAGTTGCTGTGTTAGGCTTCAAGAAAATTTTCGACCGTGCGGCAGCCGAAGGCAAGCCTTGTGTGGTAAACTTCAGCAGCGGTGAGAGCGTTATTTTCACCTCTCAACGTGTACTCGAAGGCGAAGCCATGCAGGCACTGACAGGACCTGGCCGTATTATTGTTTCGTCGGCTGGCAATGATGGCACCCGCTCGTGCTACCTTGAAAAAAGTGCCAACGACTTCCAAGCAGGCACAGGCATCAAGAACGGCCTCCATGGCGGTCAGGTTATCGACATCGACCTTGTCACCCCTGGCAACCAATATGTGCGCTTCGATTTCATGGGCGTAGGACTTGCAGGAGGCGGCATCGAAGGTACTATCGCCTTCAACACCGACAGTATCGATGCAGCTGGCAGCCAGTTCTCCACCACAGTGAGTATGGGTGAAATACAACTCGAAGTGGTGCAAAGCCCAAATCAAGACCCACGCGGATCCGTTTATCATATCCACGGCACAATGCCCAATGCTGTTTATTTACTGCTCTGCGGCGCCACGGTGCTACTCACCAGCAATTATCCTGCCTATATGTACAGCGACATCTCCTACAGTCCCTTCCTCAATGTCACCAACGTGCCTCAATACAGTTTGCTGCCCGGCATCATTGCCGTAGGAGCCACAGGATACAAAAACAGTTTCGTCAACATTGACGGACAGGTCAACGACGACTATATTACCCTTGCCCCAGAACAAATGGGCCAAATCACCAAATTTTCTTCCTGCGGCCCCACCTTCAATGGACTTACCAAGCCCGATGTTGTCGCACCAGGGTTCAATATCAACGCTGCCTACAACAGCTTCTACGAGGATTTCGCAGGTATGCGAAAAAATCTTACCTATACAGGAACTTACAATGGTCAGACTTACTATTACTTAGCAGAGTCAGGAACCTCAATGGCATCACCCGTGGTGGCTGGCGTCATTGCCCTATGGTTGCAAGCCAAACCCGACCTCACGCCCGAACAGGTGCTGGAAGTTATCAGTCATACCTCCACACACCCCGAAAACACACTTTCGTATCCCAACAATACATACGGACACGGACAAATCGACGCTTATCAAGGACTTCTTGAAGTGCTGAACCTATCCACCAGTATCCCTGAACTGAGCAAAAACCAGCCGCAAAAGGTCACTTTCCGTTTGGAGCACCACCACCTTTATGCCGACTTCGGTGACAATATTCCGCAACAGATGGTCTTCAAAATCTATTCACTTGATGGCCGCCTATTGCTTTCGCAAAGCGGCAAAAGCGACATCGACCTTTCCGCCTTGAAAACCGGAGTCTATGCCGTACAACTGACCACCGACAGCAAAGCTACCACCGGTTCAACACTGATTAGATTACAATAACAACAACCCTTACCCCTGCTTCCGGCGTTCGATTTCGTCGTGGATTTTGGAGGCCATCTCAAAGTCCTCACACTCTACGGCACCATCCAGAAGATTTTGCAGTTCCTCAAGACTCATCTCCTCGAGTTTGGTGGAAATATATTTGTCGTAATTCTCATCTGATAAATCCATCTCCAGCTCGTCTGCCAATTCTTCGTCATCTTCTTCAGCTTGCTCATCTGATATATCAACAAGATTTTCAGTATCAGACAAATAAGCATCAATTACTTCTTCCTGAATATAAATAGGAATATGGGTTTTCAAGGCGATAACCACCGCATCCGAAGTTCGAGAGTCGATGGTGAACACCTCTCCATTTTCCTTGCGGAAATGGATATCAGCATAAAAAACACCCTCTTCGAACTTGTGAATCAGCACATAACCCGGATATACCCTGCACTGCTCCGACAATTGCAGAAACAAATCATGAGGAGTAGGCCGTTTTGGTCGCATTTTGTTCATTTCCAACACAATAGCCCTTGCCTCGCTCATACCGATAAGAATTGGCAACTGACGTTCGCCCTCTTTTTCTTTGAGG
>CACXXY010000225.1 GCA_902771655.1 uncultured Bacteroidota bacterium
CCCAAACGGATGATTCGGATGAAGTGGGAGAGCAGCAATACAAAACAGATTGCCAGGGCAATCAAGGCAATAATCTGAGTAACTAACATGGTATCAATTTTTTACTGATTATTATACGCAACCGTCCGGTTTGGGCAGGCCAGCCACACGGCAAGCGCCTCTTGCGGGTCCCAAGGGGAAGAGTTCGTAAATATCTTTCAGTTTCAGACCAGTTTCCTTGCAAATGGTGCGAACCATAGGAGCCAAGCCTTTTTCCTCAAAGTTGCTGCGGATAATGCGGACCACTTTCCAGTGGTTTTCTGTCAGTTCCTCAATGCCGTCAGCTTTGGCGATAGCGGCTGCCAGCTCATCATTCCACTGGGTGGGGTCAACCATAAAACCGTCACCATCCAGTTCTATTTTCTTGTTTCCAATTTCAATTTCTGCCATAATTATATCAGCTTTGAATTAAAATGCAAAGATACGAAAAAAATGTTTTACTTAGCAAATTAGTTAATAAGCCAATTTAAATGATGTAGGGCTGCCATAATATGACAGCCCTACATCATTTATGCGTTACAAAATACCTGCTATTTTGTGCCGCCGCCAAGGGCGATGTACAGGGCGATGAGGGCACGTGAGCCTTCGTACAGGTTGGTGGCTTCGTTGATTTGTGCGGAAAGAAGTGATTCCTGTGCGGTAAGCACTTCGAGGTAGTTGGCCTTGCCGTTATCCATCAGTTCGTGCGTGCCTGAATAGGCTTCATGCAATACATCTAACTGACGTTTGTAGTATTTGTCTTTCTCGCTGGCAGCTTGGCAATCTGCCAGCGCTTCATTAACTTGGTTGCCGGCATTGATGACCGTCTGCACGTATTTTTGTGCTACATCTTCCTCTGACAATTTGCTGATTTTGAGGTTGGCTCTCAGCTTGCCTTGGGCAAAGATAGGTTGTGTGAGGGAGGCAAGAGCATTCAGTAGCAATGTTCCCGGGTTGGGTATCATACCGGAGTTGTTACCCCATCCCAACAAACCTTGCAGTGAAACCTTGGGGTAGAATTCCGCACGGGCAGCTTGTGTGTTATAAAATGCCTCTTCCAACATGTGGTCAGCCATCTTAATGTCTGGACGGTTGGTCAGCAGCTGTGCCGGCACACCTGTGCTAAGGCGTTGCGGCATCTCGTAGGAACTCCAACGAGTGCGCTCGATATGTTGTGGTGCGATGGCTAACAGTTGGCAGATGGCATTCTCAACACCGCGGATACGGCGGCGGACATCGACAATTTGTATTTTGACATTCAGATAGGAATTTTCCATCTGATTGACAGCTGTTGAGAAAGCTTTGCCGTTTTCCCACAAGGATTTTTGTGTTTCCAGTGAGGTGTTCCAGAGGCTGTCGGTGTTGACCAGTATCTCCAATTGGCGGTCAAGGAGTTGCAACATGCAATACTGCTGTGCGACGGCAGAAATGATGTTGGCCTGAACAAGTTGCTGATGAGCTTCGGCTTGTGCAAGAACAGCCTGCGCTTTGCGCTTCTGATTCGTGTTCACAGCAAATATGTCGAGATTCCAGTCGATTTGCAATGGAAGATTGTATGTAAAGGTGGATGCCATGCTTCCTTCGTTCAAGTAAGAATTAACCCCGACAGAAGGCGCGAAGGAAATGGATGGCAGGTAGCCTAATTTGGCTGCTTTGAGAGAGGCCTGCGACTGTTCCACAGCAATACGCGCCGAATTGAGATCGGTGTTATTCGCTATGGCGGAATCGATAAGGTTTTGCAGCAGCGGGTCGGTGAAGAATTCACGCCACGAAAGTTCCGCAATGGATTGGTCGGCTTGTGCCGCTGTCACATCCTCCGTGGTGCCATAGATGTTGGAGGAAACTTGCGATTGGGGTGTGTATTTGTTATAAATTTTGCAGCCAGTGAACGTAAGACACATTACGCTGACGGCAATGATGATGAATAATCTTTTCATTGCTCTGACATGTTTTTATTATCATTCTCTGAAACAACAGCTTCTTCTTGTGCTGCTACAGGAGCTCCTTGGAACTTTTCGTGCAGCGTCTGGAATACAATGAAGAAGGCGGGGACGACAAAGAGTAGGGCCAGTGTGCCGACGGCCATACCGGCGGTGACACCGAGGGCGAGAACGCGGTTGCCGTTAGCACCCGCACCACCGGCGATGATGAGCGGTATCATACCCGCAATCATCGTGACGACAGTCATCAAAATAGGACGCAGACGTTCTTCGCAAGCAGCGAAAGCAGCATCACGGATGCTCATTCCCTGTGCGCGTCGCTCCGAGGCAAACTCGGTAATCAAAATGGCAGTCTTGGCCAGCAAGCCGATAAGCATGATGACACCTGTCTGCAGATAGATGTTGTTTTCCATGCCGGGTAAGTGTAACAATGATACCAACCATACGACACCGAAAGAGCCCATCAGACCGAAGGGAACTGAGAGCAGTACTGCCCAAGGAGTGAACCATGAGTTATAAAGCGACGCCAAAATGAGGAAGATGAGGATGGCGCAGATGACATAGATGAGCACCGTGGCGTTAGAGCCGGCTGCTTCCTCTACCTCGCGCGACATGCCGCCATATTCGTAGCTATAGCCGGTGGGCATCGTCTCCTTGAATACCTCTGCGATAGCCTTATGCGCTTGCCCTTCGGAGAAACCACTGTTGGCCATCACACCACAGGTGATGCTTTGGAACAGGTTGAAATGCTCAACAGATGCTGAACCGACAGTTTCCTTAAGGGTCACAAATTCTGAGATAGGCGCCATCTTGTCGCCGCGTACACGTACAAAGATGTTGTTCAATGCGGAGGGCTCGAGACGATACTCCGGTGCGGCGTTTGCCATGATACGATAGACCTTGCCGAACTGATTGAAGTTGCCTACGTAAGCACCACCACAATAGGCGCCAAGAGTATTCAAAACCGCTGCGGGTGAAACACCGGCACGGTCACACTGCGGTGCATCGATATTCACCTCATATTTCGGGAACCGCTCTGAATAGGAG
>CACXXY010000226.1 GCA_902771655.1 uncultured Bacteroidota bacterium
TACATTTCGTCTCTACAACGTTGTCCGTTAAATTTTCAATAACCACCTCCACATCCAAAATCCCGTTTTGGCACGTCGAATCCAAATCCGCCACCACCTTGTAATCCAAAATGTGCGTTTTGGGCTGGGCGTAGAGGGTGATGTCTCGCTCGATGCCGCTCAGCCGCCAGAAATCCTGGCACTCGAAGTAGGAACCGTCGCTCCATTTAAAAACCTGCAAAGCAATGAGGTTGCGCTCCCCGAACTTCACGAACCGGGTGATGTCGAACTCGGAGTTGGTCTTGGCATCCTCGCTGTAGCCCACAAACTCGCCGTTTACCCAAAGGTAGAAACAGGATTTTGCGCCCCCGATGTTGATAATCACCTGCTTGTCCTCCCACATCTTGTCGATTTCCACCCATTTGCGGTAGCTGCCCACGGCATTGCCTTTTACGGGTACCTTCGGTAACAGGCTGTTGTCGAAATCGTTGGTGGTGTTCACATATACGGGCACGCCGTAGCCGTTCAATTCCCAGTTGCCCGGCACTGGTATGGAGTCCCAGCCGCTGTCGTCGTAGTCGGTGCGGAAAAAGTCGGTCGGACGTTCGTCTGCGTTGGGGACATAATGAAACGTCCATTGGCCGTTGAGACTCACAACACCCAGTTTCTCCACCATGTCGATATCCAAGCTGTTGAAACGGTAGTCGTTCTGCGGGATATTTGCCCTCGGATAGAGCTTGTTCACCTCAAACACGGTGGGATCCTGCCACTCGGTGAAGGTCTGTGCTCTGGCGGCGAGGCAGAGACAGAACAGTAGGTATGTAAAAAACAATTTTTTAATCATTGCGAAATCTATTACAGTGCAAAATACAGATTTGCATCCGCAAAGATAGTCAAAAAGAATGACATATGCCCTATATAATTATATAATATATGATTATTTGTAGAGCCGCGGCACGCCACGGCTCTATAAAATATAATATCAATGGTTACATTGAATATTTAGTGTAAAAAAATGATTTTATATTAGAAATAAGTGTATATTTGCAAATTATTAATAAAATTATAAAATAATGTCAACGGAAAGATTTCAAAACAGATATAGAATTGCTAGTGTTCGAGCCCAGTGGCATAACTATGATGGTGGTATATTTTTTGTTACAATTTGTACACAGAATAGGGAACAATATTTCGGAAAAATCATAGACGGAATAATTATATTGTCTGCTATTGGGAATTATGTTGAGGAACAATTACATAAGGTGACTGTACATTACCCGTATGCAGAAATACCATTGTGGGTAATAATGCCTAATCATGTGCATGCAATCATAAAGATTGATGGGAATAAAATACCATACAAACGTCGTGATATTTCCTGTAGAGCCGCGGCGCGCCACGGCTCTACAAAACAAACATATCAAAATAATATAGATAATCATGCGAAAAAACATACATTGGATAACAAAACGATAACGGAACAATATCAGAAAATTTCAACAATGCAAGGGTGGCTGTCTGTTGTTGTTGGTGGACTAAAATCTGCAGTTAGTCGTTTTGCTCATCAAAACAATATTCCATTCAAATGGCAGACCCGTTTTCACGATCATATCATCCGCAATTGGAACGAAATAAAATATATTTCCCAATATATTGAAAATAATGTAATAAAATGGGAATTTGATAAATTTCACACAATTTAAGATTATAGAGCCGCGGCTCTATATGACAAATTTCCACGATTCTATATGTTGTGAATTTGTAGGAGCTCTTTATTTTTCCATTTTGATGAAAGTAAAGCTTTTTACTTGCCCGTTCTTTCGAAGGAGCAGAATATATTTTCCGGAAGATAAGCCCTTGCTATTCAAAGGAATAGTCTTGTCCTTCAAAATGCCTTCCGCCACTTTCTGCCCGTTAAGATTGAGAATCTCATATTCGGCTCCCAGATATTCTTGCGGATAATCAAGGTGCAATTGGTTGTAGGCAGGATTGGGGTAAAGGCGGAAATCGCTTTCATGGTCATCAAAATTCAGAATAGTATTGGGGTTATCAGATACTCCGAATCTGCTTAAATAGGGCAGGAGGTAGGTACGTAGATCCAGTCGTTGCAATTGTGCGGGGAAGTCAATATTGAAGCCCATTACAGTAGTGGCATAGTGCTCTGAAGTAATATGGTAGTCCAGGGCATTTTGTGTAGCGATGGCTTCCACCTGTGCCCTTACCGAATAATCAAAATCTATGCGTCGTTTATTGCCTGAAAAAAAATTGTCCTCCTGAAAATCATATAGTAAGATAATGAAAGGGTGTAGGGCTGTCAACAGATTCTCACGGTCATAATCATAGCCACAAAGAACAGCCAGTTGGTATTCTGGCAGAAAGCTGGCCCCAGTAATCAATCCATTGACATTGTAAGTGTTGCCACGGCGTGCAAGATGGTGGCCAGGTGTTTTGGGCAGACTGTAAATGGTAGTTTGTGTAGAGGCCCACTGTTTGGTGAAGAGATAGATGCTGTCGCGACCGACAATGAATGCCTCGCAATCGAAGTCGGTGTTTTGTGGCTGCGGGGAGAAGTCGGTCTGGTCTTCGTAGGAAAAAGCGATGGTATCCATTTCAAATGTATGGTTCAGCATAGATTCCTTGCTTATTCTCAGAATGTGAAGGTCGCGTCGGCTTCCGCTGTTATTGCCTATATCGCCGAAGTACAGATAGAGACTGTCTTGTGAGATTTCCTCTGTATCATAGTTGTTTAAACCATTGATACACAGTGTTTCCAAAATAGCCGCGTTGGTGCTGTCGATGCGGTAAAGACAGTTGTCATTATGGTCGTTGTATGTCCAATAGCCATTGTTCCAGTAGAACAGGGAAGAGGAGCCTTCTGTCTGTGTATTCAACGTGCCTATCACATTGGTATCGATGGTGGTGGTCTCATACACACAACTGCCGTCGTTGAGGGTGGCACTTGAGTCATAGTTGGTGGCTAACGGGTCGGTTGCCATCATCAACCATAGACCTGAAAAAAACAGTCTGATTTTCATGACATTCATATTACAAATGCAAAGATAACAAAAAACGGAATAACAAACATTTTTTTCAAATTTTAGACCATCTCATGTGATGAAATACTCACCACCCAGAAATCATGCTTCCCTCGAACGAAGTGAGATTCCCCTTGAGGCTGCAGCCCGAAACTCCCCTCGAGCACGAAGTGCGAGACTCCCCCTAAAAATAATTAGCACATCGGCACATTGTCTCATTAGCACATTTTTCGTATTTTTGCATTCCCAAAAAATTAAAAATATGGATACCTATTTCAACACAGAAGAAAGCCCCGTTAATGTTACGGATTTTGAGTTGGCGGAAGCCAATCAGCGTTTTATGGTGAAAGTTTACGGCTGGATGTGCTTTGCATTGGCAGTCACAGGCTTCATGTCCTTGTTTGTCGTGCATTTCGAACCATTGATGAACTTTTTCTTCATGCATACGGGCGTTTTTATCTTCCTCCTGGTAG
>CACXXY010000227.1 GCA_902771655.1 uncultured Bacteroidota bacterium
TTCGCACATTAACAACCTCACCAATTACAATATGCTGCCCTTTATTATTTCAACAGCGTGTTTGAATGGTAAATATGTTAATCAGACTTGTTTTGCCGAGGCTTGGTTGCGTGCCACAAAGAACGGACAACCTACGGGTGCCGTGAGTACGGTGATGTCCACTATGAGCCAGCCTTGGAATCCACCTATGGTTGGCCAAGATGAAATGATCCGTTTGCTGACAGGTGCTGAAAATACTACTGTTAAGCGTACTTTCGGTGGTATTGTTTTCAATGGTTTGGCCAAAATGCATGAGGTTTATCCAACAACAACTTCACAAGGCTTGCAGACTATGCGTACCTGGGTGATTTTCGGTGATCCGACCTTGCAGGTACGTACCGCTGTACCTCAATTATTGACAGTCTCACACAACAGCCAGATATATACAGGTGTAACGCAGTTACAGGTTTCTTCTCCTGTGGAGAACGCCAAGGTGGTGCTGACCAAAGGCAATACTATTCTTGCCCAGGGATTCATCTCTGGTGACAGTGTTGTGTTGAATTTCAACGAAGTGTTAATACCTACCGATACGGTGCATTTGTTGGTATCAGCCTTTAATTACATTCCATATCAGGCAGACATAACTGTGATTGTGAATAATGAACCATATCTGACCTATATTGGGCACCAGATTGACAATGCCAGTGGCCATCCTTCATATAACGAATCAGTAGGAGTAACTATGCAACTGAAAAATGTGGGAGGTGTGGCTTCTTCCGATTTCTCTGTGGTGGTGACCACCGAAGACCCATATATCACGATGTTGCAAAACACTTTCAACTCAACGGGTTTGCAGCCCAATGAGAGCGTGTCTTTGTCTGATGCCATCCGCTTCAAGGTGGCTCCCAATGTGCCCTACGGTCATATCGCTCATTTCCATATCGTGATGACTGCGGGTGAATATGTGACAGAGCAGGATTTCTCACAGTTGTTGTATGCTCCGAAATTGGCTATCGGCAATTGCGGAGTGGATGATTCCCAGGCAGGGGAAACGGCTAATGGTCGTATTGATTATGGTGAGACGGTTACCCTGAATATTCCTTTGCAGAACATAGGCAATGCCAAGGCACAATTCGGTTTTGTTTCAATTGAGAATATGAACGATGTGATTAGTTTTAACTCTGAGATGACACAGACTATCCCGTTTATGGCAGAAAATGCCACCAATATGCTGAACTTGTCGGTGACAGTAAATCCCAATATCCAGGAAAGTGCTATGGCACAATTCAAGCTGATATATACCGCTGGTTTTTATAAGGCGGAAAAAACATTCGCTTTGCTTATTGGTGCCAATATTGAGGATTGGGAAACGGGTGATTTCTCCTCTTACGATTGGAATTTGGGAACTTCAAACCAATGGCAGATCACTACTACTCATCCATACGAAGGTACCTACGCGGTGCGGTCGGCCAATATTGGAAACAATAAATCTTCATCTTTGAAATTGACTATGGAAGTAACTCAACCGGATACCATCTCTTTCTATTATTATGTTTCCTGTGAGCCGGGCGGAACAAATTGGTGGGGACAGTATTCCCAGTATGATTACCTGGCATTTTATATTAACAGTACTAAAAAAGATTCATGGGATGGAGAGGTGTCATGGACTAAGGTTGCTTATCCGTTGACAGCAGGAACATACACTTTTGAGTGGCGTTATGTCAAGGATAATTATCAGACTGCTGGCGAGGATTTGGCCATGATAGACTATATCTCCCTGCCTGCCACTGTGAAACAACCTTCAGCAGTCCAGAATTATACCGAAGAAGGTGTCAACATCTCATGTTACCCTAATCCTGCTTCGGATTATGTGGTGATAAGCGGTGAACAATTGTCTGGATTCCAGCAAGGCAGAGCTGATTTGTTCAATATCTCCGGTCAGCGTATTCGCAGTGTCGAGTTGAAGGGTAATCAAACAACTATGAATATGAATGATTTGTCGGCAGGTGCTTATTTGCTGATGATCTGGAATGGTGAAAAACAAGTGAAAGCGGTTAAAATTGTGAAAGAATAAGATGGAAAGACCTTTGATTTTGATTGTGAACGATGATGGCTACGAGGCAAAAGGCCTGTATGCCATGGTTGAAGCTGCCAAAGACTTTGGCGAGATTGTGGTGATTGTACCCGATGTGGTCCGTTCGGGCATGGGTCACGCTATAACGATGAACGAGCCATTACGTATAAAACAGTATCGTGAGGAAGACGGCATCAGGTATTACAGAACAAATGGTACCCCTGTGGATTGTGTGAAATTAGGGCAAAGGGTGGTGCTGCGAGACCGTAAAATCGACCTGGTGCTCTCGGGTATTAACCATGGCTCCAACTCCTCTGTCAGCTTGATTTATTCGGGCACCATGGCTGCGGCTATAGAGGGCAGTTTTGAAGGCTCTCGTTCGGTTGGATTCTCTTTGTTGGATTATTCACCCGATGCGGATTTTACCGCTGCCACATATTATGCAAAAAAACTGATACCCCAGTTGTTGGCTACCGATTTTCCCCCGCAGATTTCACTGAATATCAATATTCCCAAGGGCTCCATTGAGGATATCAAGGGTATCAAGCTTACTCGCCAGACCAAAGGTTATTGGGCTGAGGATTTGGTGGAAAGAATTGACTGTTTTGGTCGGCCGTATTACTGGCTTTCCGGCTACTTGGTTGACCAGGATCCGCATGATGACACTTGCCAATGGGCTTTGACACACAATTATATTTCCATTCAGCCAGTACAAACCGACTTGACGGCTTATCAGTATATGAACAACTTTAAGGGATTGGAGGAATAATGGGCAATTTTGTTGAAAAACTGAGAAGAGATTCACTGCCGATGGGCTTGTTCATCGGTTTTATATGTCCCGCCATTTTCTTTGGCATTCTTTATGCTGTCATCACACTGGTACAGCATCAGACCGGAGCTCTGCAGATGGAT
>CACXXY010000228.1 GCA_902771655.1 uncultured Bacteroidota bacterium
TCGCCAACCCCTACACCTTCCTTTTCGATGAAATTCGTAAACTCCGACCAATACTGAGCATTTTGGTAGGCGTCAAGCGTTCCAACGGGAATGTAGATTGGAATGTCGCGGTTCACCTGCTTAAAAGTCTCATCCCAAATCGTTGGAGGAACAGAGGCATTGACCGTCATTTGCTCTAGATTAAACATATTGCAAAAAGCAAGATTCTCAATATAACTCAACGATGACGGTAATTCCAATGCCGTCGGTTTGTTTAAAAATTCAAGCGCCATCCAATCAATGAATTCTACCCCCTCTGGGATATCAATAGCCGTTATGTTGAACAACTCAAAAAACGAGCCATGCATGACATACCGCATATTGGGAGACAAGGACAAGACTCCGTCAAAGGCACACCGGGAAAAGCCATAGCTTGCGATGTCAACGACCGACTCGGGAATAATAAGATCGCCTCGCATGTTGTCACATTCATCAAAACAGCTTTCCTCGATGTAGGTAAGCGATTCCGAAAGGGTTAGGCTCGTAAATTTCTTACAGCGAAAGAATGCATATTCGCCAATGGTTTGGACGGAATTGGGAATGACCAACGGCCCCGTGAACCAGCAATCCCAAAAAGCCCGTGCGCCAATCTCCCTAACCGTGTTGGGAATGACCAGCGGGCCAGAGAAGTTCATGCTGCCACAGCCATCCATAAACGAATGGAAGCCGATGGCGACAACGGCATATTTTGTATTGTCGTATTCCACGGTATCTGGTATGGTGACACCACCGAAATAATCGAGGCACCGCTCAATGGTAACCTCAGGTGGGTCAACAGACGTGACGGCATATTGCAGGTTTTGACCCGTTTCGCAAACCGAAGTAAAGGATTGGGCAAAAGCCCCTCCCGCCATCAGCAGAAGCGCAAGTAAGGTGTAAAGCTTAATATTTTTCATCGCACTATATTTTTGATTGTTATTACATTATTTCGTTTTTGAGTTTCCCCTCGGGGAATCCCTCCTACTCTTTTACCGCCACCCGCACCACATGGCTCCTACCTTCGGCATCAGTAATCCGCAGCTGGCAAACCCCTTCGGGCAAGCCAGCCACATTAATCTCATTGCTGTCATACACGGTTTTCACCAGTTGGCCTATGGAGTTATAAACCTGCACTTCGGCGACAGTTATGCCTTCAACACGAACAATGTCGCTAGCAGGATTGGGATACACCCCGACCTGTTCTTCGACAGTTTCCTCCACACCATCCCAACACTCACCATCCGTCCAAACGAGGTTGTCATCCTCGAAATAGCACTGCAAATGTGAAAAGAAACTACCTACTATATTAGGATCAAAGCGATGGGACACGCCCGCCAGGCTGCCAATGCCCTCAATCCACGTTTCATTTTCTTCCCCTCCCCAGCCGGTGTTGAAAACAATCTTTTTACGTATTGTGCCGTCCTCCATCTCCACCTCCTCAATGGCAACCACTTGTATAAAACACGGCTCACTATAAGAAGCCACATTGAAACTATCGCCGACTTGCAGGTTGAAATCGTAATACAACATTTCTTCATTAAAATGTTGAAACCCTGAATTCCACCCTCTGACATATACCTTTTTGTCTTCTTCGCGGAAGGCGCCCTCCAATCCAGTAAAATAATAGCCACTGCCGTCCAGCGTATAGTGCATCTTCCTATACATCACGCCGTCCAGCTCAATTTCGTCGCCCAACCAATTTATCATATAATCGGATTCACCCCAAATGAAATCACGCCTTGTGTCCCATTGCTTTTCGCCTGATTTGGGAATCAATGGATAGTATTCCTTTGTTTCTTGCGCTTGCATAAATCCACCCGCCATCAACAAGGCAAACAGAAAGTAAGCCTTTATGTTTTTCATATTCTGTTGGTTTTGTCTGTTAGTGTTTAGGTATTGTTATCGGCAAAGGTAAGCATAAAAACTGCATGTCAAGAGGTTTTTGAGGTGCCTCATGGCTTTGTTCCTACTTTTTTCCCTTTGCTCGCTACTATATCGCTGAATATCAGTTGCATAAAAAAAACACATCGGTTTTTTTGTCCCTATGGTTATGGTATTATCATCGACTGACAGCCATCCTTGAAGTATGGATTTGGCCGTCGAAATCCATAATGCGCAGCAAGTAAACCCCTTCAGGCAAACCCGCCACACTGATTTCATTGTTGTCTTTCACCGTCTTCACCATCTGCCCGAGGGCATTGTAAATATGCACTACGGCGGGCTGAACGCCCTCGATGTGAACCGTCTCGGATGCGGGATTAGGACACACGGAAATCGGATTGCCCGCCTCAATTTCTTCCAATCCATCAACACCCACATAGCAACCATTAATTCTAGGATAATGCCAAATGAGATTCTCATCTTCAAAATAACACAGCAGATTATGGTATCCTCCGATAAAGAAATAGAAACCAGGTTCACGGAGTCCATTCAAGCTACCAATTCCTTCAATCCAGATTTCTCGATCCCCATTATCCACACCATTCTTTTCATAACTAAAATAATATGCTTTTCTTGAAACGCATTCCCCTTCGAGAATGGTGTCACTTACCGAAAGCAACTTTAAACATTCAGATGGATCATAGTACCAAATGGAATCACCTGGCTGCATAGAAAAGTCGTACAACATTGTTTCATCCCGAAACACATGATTAAGGGAACCAAAATTTCTAAGAAAGACTTGTCCTATTTCGTTTTCTCTCATGGCTCCATTCAAACACCAGCCCGACAAGTCTTCATGAGTTGTAGAATATAACTTCTTATAGCTGACTTCATCTAATATCGTGTCACCCATAAACTTGTATGAAGTCGTTGTACAATAGCAAGGATCTGTCGGCGGCTGAAAAAGTGAAAACAAGGTGTTCCATTGTTTCCCCTCTTCAACGAGCGGATCATACTGTTGGGCTTGCATTACCACACAAAGGAATAATGCTATATGT
>CACXXY010000229.1:0-2234 GCA_902771655.1 uncultured Bacteroidota bacterium
GGCAGCCACCGTGTTTGTGGTCATGGCATTCGTAGGATAAGAGGTTGCCCCGTCACGGGCGATGAAAGCGAAGAGGTTGTCGTAGAAGCAGTTGGACACCATGCCGCCGCTTTCCGTGAGGCCCGTAATGGCTCCGCAGTAGTCCTCCTCGCCCAGCACCGAATTGCTGTTGTAGCAGTGGTCCACCATACCTCCGATGTTATAGGCCGTGATACCGCCGGCATAAAGCGACTGTGCACGCACCAGACCGGCATTGTAGCAGTATTCTATCGTGGCCACCGTGCTGGCGGAGGATGTGATGTTACCCGCAATACCACCCGCGTTGCCCTTAGTAGCCACAACGGTAGCCGCAGACCAGCAGTGGCTGATGGTACTGGCAGTATTCCATCCGCAGATACCACCCACGATACGCTCACCCTTGATGTAGGAGTTCGACACGGCCAAATTCTTAACCTCCGCATCGGAGATGGAGCCGAAAAGGCCCAACTGGGTGCTCCCGTTGATGTAGATACCCGAAACGGTATGGAAGTCACCGTCGAAATGGCCATAGAACGACTGTGCGGCATCCGTCGACCAACCGATAGGAACCCATTCTTCCCAGGAAGCTTCCTTCACACCGTTGCACAGGCCCACATTGCCCGCATTCATCACAATATCTGCGGTCAGCTTGAAATAGGTGCCCGCGCCGCCACTCTGGATACCGACAGCATCCGTGATGCCCGTACCCACTGTGTCGAGGATGTAAGTGCCGTTATGGAAGTAGAACGAAACATTATCCTCATTGGCGGTAGTCTTGTTTATACCGTCACGGAAAGCTTTCAGTTCTTCCTTGCTATCAATTCTGAACGGGTGCGATTCCGTACCGTCCTCCTGCGCATGCAAACGAGCCGCCGGCAGAAGCAACAGCAACAATGCAACGATTAAAGTTGACAGTTGACAATGGACAACTGGCAATTTAGAGTTGAAATTGAAAAAGTCATCCCGTTTCAATTTCACCTTCACTAGTTGGTCAAAATTTTTCATGTGTATTTATTATTTAAGTTTAGAATTTTCGAGCCTGCAAAATCTAATTTTCAAGTCACTACTGTCCCGTTAAGATCGCGAATGGATAAGATCCTCATTCTTACTATATCTAACAAGTTGAAAATGAGAAAAGGATTTAAGTCTTTCTTTAATGGCAAAATAATGCTTCATTTCAAATCCGTTTAATTCAAACAGCTGTGCAAAATATTAAAATTCAACAAGTTACAACAACAATTCCCAATTTTAACGGGACACTAATGCTAAAATCGATAACACATCTCCGCCAACACGCCGCCATGTGTAAGGGCATAATGGCGTATCCTCTGTGCAAGCAAAGTATTCACCTTATAGTTCAACGCCTTATGCACTGTGGGATAAGTGGTGTTCAGCTTTTCCATAATCTCTTTTCTCAACCCATGCTCCACTATAATACAGAGCGCTTGCGCTCTATTGTTTAAAGCCTCATCAAACATTCTCTTTCTCATTTCCTAAACAATTTTTCAAATCAAAAAAAATCCAAAAAGAAAAAAATAAAGAAAAACCGTATCGCTGTAAGCAATCCGCAAAATTCACCCGCAAAAGGTGTCACAAAAAACGTACGTTTTTTTTACCTGTCATTTTGTGATTTTTTTGCTTGAATACCGTATTTCAATACTTATCTATTGTTTTGTAAATTGTTGATATATATATAGTTGTATTGTTTTTACCATATTTTTTTTACTACGCAGTTCAAATCACAAAAATAGTACATTTTTTTAAACGACAATGGGGGGTATTTTAAAATTTAGTTTTTTTTTGTTTTTTTAACAACACCAAGGAATTCAGTTAATAGTTAATAGTTAATAGTTAATAATTGATAGTTGATAATTGATAGTTAGCGGTTTGGAATTAAATATTGTTGCGATACACCGTAGGTATATGCATGCCGTAGTTGCAACAAGGTCAGAAGTCAGGGGGCGGGGATTGGGAGAGAATAATTATTATCAGTTGCAAACCAACATCTTACATTCAATCATAAATCAATCCACTATATAAAATTTGAATATTTTGCAAATTATTTTTCAATTATTATGTTTTGTATTAAAATTTTTACTATCTTTGCAGCGTAAAAAAGATCATCAAAAAAAATAAAACATAATGGCAGAAGCAACGACAACCACAAAGAAAGTACCCTCATGGGATGAATTAAGAGAATTTATTCATGCGACAAC
>CACXXY010000229.1:2301-5246 GCA_902771655.1 uncultured Bacteroidota bacterium
GCTTTTCAACGAAACTAGTCTTCAGATGAAAGAGACTGGCCATAGATTGGACAAGCTTTTCAACGAAACTGGCCTTCAGATAAAAGAGACCGACCGTAAACTGGACAAACTTTTCAACGAAACTGGCCTTCAGATAAAAGAGACTGACCGTAAACTGGACAAACTTTTCAACGAATCGGCCAAAAGAATGGAGAGGAACGATGAAGAAATCAAAAAACATGCCGAGCGGATAGACAGAGCCTACGAACTTTACGGCGGATTCACCAATGAATTTGGCAAAATCATAGAAGACCTGTGCAGACCGGCAGCACTGAAGATTTTCAAGAAAGAGGGCATCGGTATCGACCACATCTATGAAGGGCCACGCCACGGAAGAAAGGACGAGGAGGAAATCGAAGTGGATGTGCTGTTATGCAACAAAACAGCGGCAGTGGCTGTTGAGGTTAAAACAACCTGCTTCAAGAAAGATATCGACCATTTCCTCAAACAGATGAAAAACTTCAAAAAAATTTTCCACGAGTTCGAGGACAAAACCGTTTATGTTGCCATCGCGGCCATGCGCTTTGCCAATGGATCTGACACCTATGCGCGACGCAAAGGAATGTATGTGCTCACCCCGGCCAATGACGGCACTTTTGAACTCGGAAAACCTACGGCGAAAAGGAAAGAGTTTTGACAGTTAATAGTTAATAGTTAATAGTTAATAATTGTGCATTGTGAATTGCGAATTGTGAATTGTGCTTAATTCCTCATGATATAATCGCTCATCAAGCGATAGATCTCCCTCAACTGTTCATCTTGGAGAGCTTCCTGGTGCATGCGGATGATGTTCTGGTCGCCACGTTTGGCAGGGCCGGTTTGTGCATCATGGGGATTCATGGTTTTCACCTTGTCAAGCGTATTCTCCAGCAATGGAAGTATCATCCGCCAGTCGATGTTATTTTCCCGCAAGATATCGTATGCGATGGCATACATGGCATTGGTGAAGTTGCAGCCGAAGATGGCAGCCCGATGCAACACCAACCGCTGGGCTTCTCCCATCAGCTGAACTGTGGAGGAAAGTCGCCCGGCAAATGCAAACAACTCATTTTCAACCATTTTATCATTCGATTCCACACTTAAGGGGACCTCGACATTCGCAAAATCCATATTCTTATTCAAGCTTTGATATGGATATAGAATGCCATAGGAATCCGCATACGGCTCAAAAATCCGAATCGACAGGGAGCCAGCGGTATGGACAGCCAAGGGCAGGCGGAAAGGCAGCTGACTCAACAAAGTCTCATAGCTGTCGTCTTTGACAGAAAAGATATACAAATCGCTGTCTGGCGACAAATCCCGAAGATTGTCAATAGCGTCCGCATCCGCTTTAGCCGCCAATTCTTTCGCATGATCAAGCTGACGGCTGTATATCTGCCGTATATCCACATCCGCTTTTTTCAAAGCATATACCAGCCAATGGGCAATATTGCCGGAGCCCACCAATGAGACAGTCTCTATTTTCATTATCCTAATTTTAATTCATAACTAAACGGCAGTCGCAGATTCCTGACAAACAATTCAGGATTTATCTTCACTTTCAGGTTATGGAACTTGGCGCAATATTTGTCATCGCGCTCATAAATTGCCAAAGTCAAAGGCACCTTCGCCTGTTCCTGTGCGGCAACAATAGCCTCTTTGATAAGGAAAGCCGAATTGGACGACACGTCGTCAATACTCATGCACAAAGTCACCGACTTGCACAAATGCTCGTAGGCATCAGCCAGATAGCACATACTTACGGGCTTCTGGTTATAGCGTGGCGGACCAGTATATTCCTTTCCCATAAATCGTTTGTCGATTTTCATGCGTACATATACCAACTTGCCAGGCTGCAGAAGATGTCTGTACTTGGTAAAATCCTCGCTAAAAAGATACCAAGTCCAAGTTGAATCATAATCCTCGAAAGTGACGATACCCATATCCTTGCCCGATTTGGTCATGGATTCTCTTGCTTCCACTACCATAGCGGCGAAACTGACATCTTTGGAGCAATGTTTTTCATTGAAATCAGCCTCTTTGAGCTGACTCAACGAAGTATTGGTATAGCCTTTGATAATCAACTTGTGTTCATCCAAGGGGTGACCGGAGATATAGAAACCCGCCACTTCCTTTTCATGCTGCACTTTTTCCATGCCGTTCCAAGGGTCGCACTTTGGCAATTCGGGTTGCAATTCGGCAGCCACCTCCGGCTGATCGTCAAAAATAGAGAACTGGCCTTGGTTGTTTTGACTTTTGCTGACAAAGTTGACCATTTTCTCTATGAAGTTCTTGTTATTGCTATCTGTCACAAACAATTGCGCGCGATGCATACCCGTGAAGCAATCGAAAGAGCCTCCGTATGCCAACGACTCTATGACACGGCGGTTGCAGTTACGCAAATCCACACGGTTCATGAAATCGAAGAAGTCCTTATACGGGCCGTTTTTCTCGCGTTCGCTCACAATGTTCTCCACCGCGCCATGCCCCACTCCTTTCAATGCTGCCAAGCCGAAACGGATATCTCCGTCTTTGTTGACGCTGAAAGAATCCACAGACTCATTGATATCGGGGCCCAACACCTTGATGCCATGTTTCAGCGTATCTTCAATATACTCGCTGATTTTATCCATGTTATCAAGGTTGTTTGTCAAGTTCGCCGCCATATACTCAGCAGGATAATGGGCTTTCAGATAAGCGGTCTGATAGGCCACCCATGAATAGCAAGTGGCATGGGACTTGTTGAACGCATACGAGGCGAATTTTTCCCAGTCCGCCCAGATTTTCTCCAAAATCTTGGGATCATGGCCATTGGCTGCACCTCTGGTCAGAAATTCCGGTTTCAAATGATCCAGTTTGTCCCTCAGTTTCTTACCCATGGCCTTTCGCAAGTTGTCGGATTCGCCACGGGTAAAATTGGCCAACAG
>CACXXY010000230.1 GCA_902771655.1 uncultured Bacteroidota bacterium
ACTATTCCCTATCATCTGATCACAGATCCCTGATTCCTGACCCCTGATTCCTGATCCCTGGTCCCTGGATTTATCCCACGGTCTTCTGTTGTTTTTATGGTGAAATTTGGGATTATTTCGTTTTTCTGTATTTTTTTCTTCTGCCATATAAGTGTGATTGTCAGTTATTTATATATAATGAGTTTAAATATGATTTAAATGGCAAATTTACATAAAATCCTCGAATTACATACAGACAAATGAATTTTTTGTAGGGTATGCTTCCACTTGTTTTCTGAAACTTTTTGGGGAGATGCCGGTATGTTGTTTGAAATATTTCCTGAATGTGAATTGTTCGGGAAAACCCAACTCGTCGGCGATTTCTTTTATGCTCATCGTGGTATTGCTTAAAAGCATTTTGGCGTTGTTGATGGTGACCAAAATGATTAATTGCATGGGTGTATAACCTGTCTCGCTTTTGATGATATGGGAAAAATAGCCGGTGGAAAGCCGTGCGCTTTCCGCATAGTATCTTACACTCCGATGTTCTCTGAATTCTTGGTTGACAAGCATGAAAAAAGAGGTGGTGACGTGAGAATAATGCTTTTTGGGATTTTGAGTGTGCTCATGGTGCTGGTAATAGTATTCGATGGCTTTCAACCAAAGCCCCTGAATGGCATGCTCCAAAAGTATTTCGTATAAAATACTGCCTGTCTCTTCAGTGCTGTCGCTGAGCTGTTTGCGGTAGTGGAGAATCTCGTCGTGATGCTCAATCATCAGCTTTAGTGTGGCCTCATCTGCCTGCATGAGCGGATGGTCCGGTATAGAAAGCTTTCCTAAAACGCTACTCATCCTGTGTAAGATGCGGTGAAAGCGTTCCACATTCTCCCGTATTTCCAGTTCTTGGTAGTCATCACTGCGAGAAATAACCGTTTTTTTTACCAATGGACTGATGAGAAAGTATGAACCCCTGATTATTTTGTAGGGCTGTTCATTCAATATCACCTCCATTTCACCTGCTGTGCATAATATAATTCCTACGGATGTCTGTGAAAACAAATTTTTATTTGGCATATTCCTGCTTTTTTCGGATGCATCGCATCTTGTTATGAAAATTTATCTGCCTCCGCATAGTGTGAGAGTTTTATGGCGGATTTATTTCTGACTAATTTTAAGCTGCAAAGATAATGAAATTTCTGTTTTTATAGTCGAAATTGCTCAATTTATATTTTTTCTTACTCTTTTTTGTCTGTTTTAATCGCCTTATTTTTGCATTATCAAATGTGGATGATGGAAGAACTGTGGAAATAGATTTGTTTAATTTAATGGTATGAGTGCAACTTTAAATTTTGTATCTTTGCGGCCCAAAAGAAAAACACGTATGACAGACCCGACATACTCCGTAGGTATTGATATAGGCTCGACGACCTTCAAACTGGTGGTGCTGGACGAAAAGGGAGAACTCGTTTTCTCGTCTTACAAACGCCACAATACTGCTATTCTTCAAACTGGCTACTTAATATACAAGGAGTTGTACAAGGCTTTGGGCAAGTGCAATGTGAAGGTGGTGATGACCGGTTCCATTGCCATGGGCTATACCAAGCAGTTAGGTATACGTTTTGCGCAGGAGGTGATTGCCGCCGCCGAGTATGTGAAGCGAAAACATGCTGAGGTGCGCACTTTCATAGATATGGGCGGCGAGGACAGCAAGATGATTTTCTTCGAGGAAGGCAAGATTCCCGATATCCGTATGAATGGTAGCTGTGCTGGCGGAACTGGTGCGTTTATCGACCAGACCGCCGCTCTGTTGGAGATTGAGACCAAAGAACTGAACACACTGGCGCAAAGTGCTGATAATGTGTATCCTATTGCTTCGCGTTGCGGCGTGTTCTCTAAAACCGATATTCAGAACCTGGCCAGCCGCAATGTGAGCCGCAATGATATCGCCAAGTCGGTCTTCAATGCGGTAGCTATTCAGGTTATCAGCTCGTTGGCCCGTGGAAACGATATTTTGCCAAAGGTTTTTTTCTGTGGCGGTCCCTTCGCTTTCTTGTCGGAACTGAAGGAGGCCTTTATCCGCCTGCTGAAACTGAAGGAAGAGGATGTGCTTATGCCCGAGCGTCCCGAGCTGATTCCCGCATGGGGCAGCGCGCTGATTGCCATGGAGGATATTGAACAGAGCATCACCTTGTCCGATTTTGTGCGCCTGTTCCGCGATCATCAGCAGGAACAGAAACAGCAAGAGCATGTCGGCTGCCTGCCGGCTCTGTTTGCGTCGGAAGAGGATCTGGAAAATTGGAAAAAACAGAAGAGCATTACTTTTATTCCTACCATCGACTGGGAAAATCTTGAGTCCGAGGACTGTTACCTGGGTGTTGACTCGGGTTCCACAACAACCAAATTGGTGCTGGTGGACAAAGAAGACCGCATCATTTTCTCGGACTATAGCCGCAACAAAGGTGACAGTTTCAAGGCTTTTGGAGAAGCGTTGGCCCGTTTGAAGGATGAGGCGGAGAAGCATCATAAGAAGATAAATGTGGTGGGCAGTGCCGCTACGGGTTATGGCGAGAATCTGATTAAAACAGCATATAATCTGCACGATGGCGTGGTGGAAACCATGGCACATTATCTGGCCGCCCGCACCATCGACCCGGAAGTGTCGTTTGTGCTCGATATCGGTGGCCAGGATATGAAGGCCATTTATGTTGAGAATAAGAGCATTACACGGCTCGAAATCAACGAGGCCTGTTCTTCGGGCTGCGGTTCCTTTATCGAGAATTTCGCCAATATCCTGCATTATCCGGTGGCTGAGTTTGCCCGTATCTCTTGTCTGGCAAACCATCCCTACGACCTGGGTACACGCTGTACTGTCTTTATGAATTCCAAGGTGAAGCAGGCTATGCAGGAAGGTGCCGATGTGGCGGATATTGCTGCGGGTTTTTC
>CACXXY010000231.1 GCA_902771655.1 uncultured Bacteroidota bacterium
CCGTTGAACACAAAGCTCCCCTCCCCTGCCGTACACAGCAAATGCATGCAGGTGTGGCTCAGCTCCGGCGCATTCATCGCCAGAAAATCAGCGGAATAGAGGAAGTCGGTTTTCATGGGTGCAAAAATACAAAATTTGTTCTTTCGCAAAGAGAAAAAGACACTTACAACTATATTTGTTCCCATACATCTTTTCACCTTCTGAAAGAAGGATACTCCACGTAAAAAAAACTATCGCTCATGATATAACTTTTTTTTGTATTTTTGTATTGTAAATGATTTCATCTTCCGTCTCCACACGGAGGTGCGGCTCTCAATGGGCACATTCCACCCATATCACGCCCCATGATGATTTCCACGATTGACAAACTCATTGAAGGACTGAAACGAACTAACAAACAAAATAAAAAAAATGAAAGATTCAACTAGATACACTCACCGTTATTCTATCACGGCAGCGGATATGGACACACGCTACCGCATGACACCGAGCGCTGTATTGCTCTATTTCCAGGACTGCTGGGCACGGTATATGGCATGTCTGAATCTGGCAGCCTTTGATGTGGTCAAGCAGAACCTTTTATGGGTCATCACGGAGTTTAGTGCCAGTTTTGAGCCGCAGACCGCACTATGGTCAGACGACATTGACGTGACCGTATGGAACAGTGAGATAAGTTCCTTGCGATTATATACGGATTTTCGCATACACAAGGCCGATGGCACAGAGGTGGCTCATGGTCATGCTTGCTGGACCCTGTTGGACACCGAAGCACACCGTCTTGCCCCCAACACGCCCTTGGCTTCGCAAATACCCGTTCTACCAGAAATGACATCCCTCTCACACAAGAAAATGCGATTTCCTGCCAACGGCACGCCTATACATCAGACAGAACACAGCGTCAACACAATGGACCTCGACTTCAACGGACACGTCAACAACCGCGCGTACTTAAGCATTGCCATGCAATCGGCCGATGAGGCTTTTATGGACACATACGCCATCCGCTGTCTCACCATCCATTGGCAAAAAGAGACCTTCCTCGGCGACACCCTGCTGTGCCAACTGCAACGGCTGCCTGACGAAACAGATGATACGCTTTTCAAGTATCTGCACACCATAAGCCGCAGCGACGGACAGACAACAGCACAGGTCTATTCGGAGTGGGTGCCGCGCACCGTGCAGCTGGATGTGTCAAAACTTGCCCCTCGGTCATAACGCACACAATAGCGCAGAAAAATAAAAACATAACATATTATTATTCAACCAATTAAACTAAAAAAACAATAACAAAAGAAGAAGCTTTAAAAGAATTCGCCCAAATGGGTGCCGTATGGTTTGGAAACAGCAAACAACATTTTGCCTTCTCGGCATACTGCCGTTTGAATGGCTGGAACAAATTGGCTGACAAATGGAAAGAGGAAGCCGAAGAAGAATGGGACGAGGCAGAGGAAGTACTGAACCGCCTGGTAGAACTTGGCTGCAAGCCCGCCGAGCTGCAGGAAGCCATGAAGACCATTGAATTTCCGTTCTACGACGACCCGAAACAGCAGATTGAATCCGACTATCAGCCCGATGCAATCAAGATCATGAGCGAGCTGGCCGCCGCCTTCGCCGACGACTACCCCACCCAGAAACTGATTCAGAAATGGATTGACGGAGAGAAAGACCACATGGCTTGGGAAGCCCAGTATCTCAACTACATCGACAAACTCGGCTATGAGAATTTTCTCACGGCAATGATGTAAGATAATTAACAGTTGATAATTAACCATTTAAAAGTATGAAAGAGAAAGTTTTACAGGCCATGCGTGAGTTCGGTGCGCCCGTCAACGCAGGCAAGATTGCCGAAATCACCGGCATTGACCGCAAGGAAGTCGATAAGGCTTTCGTCGAACTCAAAAAGGAAGGCGCTATTGTGTCGCCCGTCCGTTGCAAGTGGGAGCCGGCAAAATGAATTAATAAGCGATAATTTTATGGGAATCGAAGCAGTTAAATTCCGTACCGACGGTTTCTATTCCCAGCCTTTCGCCTTCGGCGATGAACAAATTCGACAAAAACATCCGCTACTGAGGCAGTCTGCAGAATTATCTCATCGATACCGGCAACGAAGTAATCTTGGTAGATACCATACCGGCCTTCCCGATGACTGACGTTGTCCGCGCTGCAAGCAAGGCAAAGAGAAGTTCAACAAGGTGTAAATCCAAGACAAGCTGACGTTGAAGCGATATTGAAATAAAAATATGGCGCAGTTCATCATACATGTCGATATGGACGCCTTCTTCGCCTCGGTGGAGATTCGCGACAATCCGGAGTTGCGTGGCAAACCGCTCATTATCGGGGCTTTGCCGAGCGAGCGCGGGGTCGTGGCCACCTGCAGCTACGAGGCCAGGAAGTATGGCGTCCATTCGGCGATGAACATCAAGGAACTATTTGAGAAAAGTACGGAAAACACGACAGCAAGTAAGTTAATTCTCTCGAGTAAACCTATAACAAATGCTATAAATATTATAATCAGAAAGGAATTTTATTATGACAATAGCATTATTCATTAACGGAAGTCCTCGAAAACAATGGAACACAGCGCAATTGCTGCAAAAAGCGATGGAAGGCGCGAAAGATGCCGGCGCCGAAGTGGAAATGGTCAACCTCTACGACCGTAACCTGAACTACAAAGGCTGCATGAGTTGCTTCGCCTGCAAAGTAAAAGGCGGACGGAAAGGTGTATGCCTCTTCAAAGACGATCTGCAATCCATTATGGAGAAGGCGTATGAATTAGGAAAAAACTGGTGACAGATTCCAAGATTTAAACCTTTTAGCAGCTTAACTTTAAGAAAAGTGGCAGTATGGATTTTCGCATAGAATATTGCCCAAGCAATTTTTCTGCAATTTGTGAAAACAA
>CACXXY010000232.1 GCA_902771655.1 uncultured Bacteroidota bacterium
TGAATAAGGTTAAATATTTAATAATCAATATAATGGCTTTTATATTGATGCTGGCGGCAGCAATGTCACTGTCGGCACAGACTTGTAATATTCAGGGAACGGTGCTTGACGGAGTGACCAAAGCTCCGCTTTTCTATACCCGTATCAGCTTGATGGAAAACGACTCCTCCATTAATGAACTATATATGTCTTTCACGGGGGCGGATGGAAAGTTTACCGTGGAGAATGTGCCGGCAGGAGACTATGTGTTAAAAGCTAACCTGGTGGGATACAATACTTTGTCCTTGCCTATTCACATCGAGGATTCCGAGACAGAGAAGAATCTTGGGGAGATGTTAATGCCCCGACAGGGCAAGAGCCTGAAGGAGGTGACTGTGGCATCCACTAAACCTGTATATCTTATGGAAGGGGAGAAGACCTTGTACAATGTCGCTGAAGATCCATCCATTCAGACCGGTACCGCCGCCGACGCTTTGCAGAACGCGCCTGGTGTGGAAGTGGATGTTGAGGGTAATATAACCTTGCGAGGTGTTTCTTCCGTTGAAATCTGGCTTAACGGCAAACCTTCCCACCTCAATGAGGAAAGCCTGAAAGAGTTTATCAAACAGTTGCCAGCTAACTCATTGGAACGTATTGAGGTGATTACTAATCCTTCTGCCCGCTATAGTGCCAAGAGTGACGGTGGTATCATCAATATTGTGACCACGAGCAATATCAAGAAAAACAGCTTCGTCAGTTTTGGCATTCATGGTTCTTCCAGACCGAGTGTAGGTCCATGGGTGTCGTATGTCTGGGCCAACGAGAAATGGTCGCTCAACCTGTATGCGGGAATGTGGTATTCCCTATGGAAAAATAAAAGTGAGTCGACAGCACTGCGACTGACCAATGAGATGGATACGGCCAACTATGGCTATGCCAACCAGAATTCGAAAAATCATAATATGTCGTTCAATCTGAATTTTAACGGTACTTATACCATCGACAGTATGAATACCCTCAGTTTTTGGTTAGGCGCGTATCCGGGATTTGGCAAAAGCGAGGCAGAGGCTTTCACCTCAAGGCATGAGCGTATTTTCCCCCAAGGATTCTTCGAGAGGTTTGACTATACCACACTGAACAATTCAAGAAGTACGAATGCTGGCGCCTATATGGGAGTGTGGTATGAACACGATTTCAATGAGAAAGGCCATAAGATAGAAGCCAATATCGGTGGTAATTTCCATTACAATGATGGCACCTCCTTTTTTGATAGGGACTATACTCCACAGGACTATATGGACAAAAAACGCGATGGCCTGTCAAAGAGTGTCTCCTACAGCTTTGATGCGGGATTGGATTATACCATTCCTTATCATGAAAACGGGGAAATCAGTGTTGGTGTCAGTGGCGAATTTGACAATTCCACCAGTTTGACGAGATATGACACCTTGGTCAGAGGTACGGAATCCTTGTATGTTACAGACTCATTGCGCTTTTATGACGCCAACACCCGTGAAGGAGATTTTGATGCATACGTCACCATCGAGCATCGTTTTGGTGGCTTTACCATCAAGGGTGGTCTGCGCTCGCAGTATATCCATTACGACTTGAATATCCACAACTCACCAGCAGACAATGTGGTCAAAGGCTATTGGAGTTTGTATCCTTCACTCCATTTGTCATACAGAACAAAATCCATGCATAATTTCAAGCTGAGTTACACCCGGAGGGTCAGGAATCCTTCGGCCTCGCAGCTAACCACCTACCGTAATTACAGTGAGGATTCCTTCTCTGTCGGTAATCCGGATTTGTTGCCCACTTATACCCATTCGGTGGATGCAGGTTGGACCAAGTTCTTCCAGAAGTTCGGCAGTGTGGGCATCAGTGCCTATTACCGGAACACCAAGGATCAGATCAGTTCCTTGCAGGATGTTGTTTTTGACCCTGTCTTCGGACGTGTGGTGACATTCTCACAGCAGATTAATGCCGGCCTGAGCCATAATGCCGGTGCCGAGCTGAATGTGACCTGGAGGCCGCAAACCTTCATGAATATTCGTTTGTATGCCAACATCTATTACAGTTATTCGCAGTTCAAGTTCCGTGATGAACAGATACAGACGGTCAAGAATTTGGGTTACAGTTTGCGTGTCAACTTGTGGTCGAAATTATGGAAAATGCTGGAAGTGCATGCCTCTCTCAGCTATCGGTCCAAAAGCAAGTCCCTTTTCACCACTACCCGTCCTTCTTATTCTTTCGACTTTGGCTTGCGAGCCGATTTCTTCAAACGAAAATTGTCTGTGCACGTCAGCGTGAACGACCTTTTCAATTGGAATGCCCAACGAAGCGATAGCAATAACCCGTATTATATCACCACAAATACCTCGAAGTATGTGAGCCGCTATATCAGTGCGGGCATTACCCTTCGTTTCGGTAAGATGGAACTGGAATCCAAAGCCTCGCAAGGCTCGCAGGGAGGACAAGGCGCACCCGAGGGAGCGGAGTAGTTGACAGTTGAAAACTGAAAACTGAAAACTGAAAACTGAAAGTTAACGATTAACCCTCCTAACCCTGAATTTTGAATTATGAATTATGTATTGTGCATTGTGCATTCTGCATTGTAAAATTCCTCTATTTCTTTACCCTGACCCCTGACTCCTGACCCCTGACTCCTGAATCCTAACCCCTGACCCCTGTAACCTATAACTTGTCACCTCTGTTAATCCTGAAAATCTTGTGCTCTATTCCTCTTTCGTTGAGGATGGCATTCACCCGCACTTCGTCGGTGTCGGTAATGAAGACCTGCCCGAAGTGGTCTTTGCCTACCAGGTCAAGCAGTTGTGAGGTCCTTTTCTTGTCCAACTTGTCGAAAATATCATCCAATAACAGGATGGGTTTG
>CACXXY010000233.1 GCA_902771655.1 uncultured Bacteroidota bacterium
CCCACCTGGACTTGTGTTTTGCCGTGCAGAGCCAACGCAATGCGTTCCACCATCTCTTCCACTGTATTCATCATCCATTCATAATCTTTGTAGGGAACGTAGAGTTCCATCTGGGTGAATTCGGGGTTATGGAAGCGGTCCATACCCTCATTACGGAAGTCTTTGGAGAATTCATACACACCGTTGAAACCGCCCACAATCAGTTTTTTCAGATACAATTCATCAGCAATACGCAGATACAGCGTCATGTCCAAGGTGTTGTGATGTGTCTTGAACGGGCGGGCGGCGGCGCCACCGTACAGCGGCTGAAGAATAGGAGTTTCCACTTCCAGATAGCCCTTCTCGTTCAGGAAGTTGCGCATGGTGTTCACCAGCAAGGTACGCTTGATGAAGGTGTCTTTCACCTGTGGGTTGACGATGAGGTCGATATAGCGTTGGCGGTAGCGCTGTTCCGGATCCTGGAAAGCGTCGTAAACTTTGCCGTCTTTTTCTTTGACGATGGGCAGCGGGCACACCGACTTGCACAAGATGGTGAACTCTTTCACATGGATGCTGATTTCGCCCATCTGGGTGGTGAACACAAAGCCTTTCACACCGATAATATCACCGATATCCAATTTTTTGAAGACGCTGTTGTACATGGTTTTGTCCTCGCCGGGGCAAAGCTCGTCGCGTTTGGCGTAGATCTGGATGCGGCCCACGGAGTCCTGGATCTCGAAGAAAGAGACAGCTCCCATGATGCGCTGGGTCATGATACGACCGGCGATGCTGACATTCTGGAATTTGCTGTTGTCTTTCGGAAATTCCTCCAAAATCTCTGTGGTAGTGGCATTTACCTCATATTCCGCTGCCGGATAAGGATCGATTCCAAGATTCAACAAATCCTCTAATTTCTTACGTCTGATAATTTCCTGTTCTGATAATTCCATGTTATTTTTTTTGTTGGTGATACAAACTGCAAAGATACGAAAAATAATTAGCAAATGAGCAAATTAGTAAATGTGACAATTATTTTCGTGGAGGCGTCAAGGCGTGAAGTCATTCGCTGCGCTCATTCGTGGAGATCAAATTCGTCTTAACGAATGCACGAAGTGCATGTCTATCCGTCTTCACGTCTCTCCGTCTTGACGTCTCCCCGTTTCAACGCATGAAAAAAATAATCTCAATTGTCAAACAATCACAAATTTCTTGTAATTTTGCATTTTAATCGAAAATACTACTGCTATGAATTTGAAAGTCAGACTGATTATCATGAACTTCCTCGAATTTGCCGTTTGGGGAGCGTATTTAACTTGTATGGGCCGTTATTTAGGACCGCACGGAATGGGTGGCAAGATTGGACTTTTCTACTCTATCCAGGGTATTGTGTCTCTTTTTATGCCGGCGTTGGTGGGTATTGTGGCCGACCGATGGATTCCCGCACAAAAGATGCTGGGCATTTGCCATGGTATTGCCGGTGCCGCCATGATCGCCGCTGGCTATTATGGCTTGGCGACAGGCGATGCGGTGCAGTTCGGCACCCTCTTCACGCTCTATACCATCAGTGTGGCTTTCTATATGCCGACCATTGCGTTAGCTAATTCTGTGGCTTACAATGCGTTGGAGATGGAAGGTTATGATACGGTCAAGGCATTTCCGCCTATCCGTGTCTTTGGTACCATCGGGTTTATCTGCTCCATGTGGGCGGTTGATTTGCTGGGCTTCCAACACTCATCAAAACAGTTTCTCCTTAGCGGTTTCATCGGATTGGTGTTGGCAATCTATGCTTTCACCTTGCCGAAATGTCCGATTTCAACCTCTACCGACAAAAAATCTTTTGTGGACGCCTTGGGCTTGAAGGCTTTCGCCTTGTTCAAGGAGAAAAAAATGGCTATTTTCTTCATTTTCTCCATGCTTTTGGGGGTGTCTTTGCAGATTACCAATGGCTTTGCCAATCCGTTTATTCACAGTTTTGGGGCTCAGCCGGAATATGCCGACACTTTTGGGGTGCAACACGCCAATATTCTGGTTTCTTTGTCACAGATTTCTGAGACTTTGTGTATTTTGCTGATACCCTTCTTTTTGCATAAGTTCGGTATCAAGAAGGTGATGCTGATCGCCATGTTCGCCTGGGTGTTGCGTTTCGGTTTCTTCGGCTTGGGTAATCCCGGCAACGGAGTGTGGTTGTTTATCCTCTCTATGATTGTGTATGGTGTGGCTTTCGACTTCTTCAATATCAGCGGTTCGCTGTTTGTGGACAAGGAAACCAGTGCTGATATACGTTCTTCGGCTCAAGGTCTGTTCATGCTGATGACCAATGGTATCGGTGCCACTATCGGTACCTTGGGTGCGCAGTGGGTGGTCAACCAATACTGCACTTGGGAAGGTCATCACTTGGTAGGCAACTGGACTGCAGTATGGGATATTTTCGCTGCCTACGCCTTTATAGTTGCTGTTCTCTTTGCCATCATTTTCAAATACAAACATAACCCTGAAGAAACTAAGAATTAATGCGTTAAGACATGCACTACGTGCATTCGTGAAGACGTACACTAATGTGTACTCGGTAAGACGGGGAGACGGTATCGTATAACCGAGTGAACGAAGTGAACGACTCCCCGAACGAACGAAGTGAGTGACTTAACGTATAACCGAAAAACATATAGCCCCACAATTATGATTGAACTTGTCGTTTCCGATATCCGCAATGCCCCGCCGCCATCAGAGGCGTATGCGTTAATCCTCAAAGAAAAAGAGGGCGAACGTCAGTTGCCAATTCTTATCGGTATGAGCGAGGCAAGGGCTATTGTGTTGGAAATGAACAAAATGCGACCAAAACG
>CACXXY010000234.1 GCA_902771655.1 uncultured Bacteroidota bacterium
CCAATTCCGCATTACCTTGGCCACCGCTGGCACCTACGTGATGACCGCCCGCCAGAGCGGCCAAACCTCCTCCATCAAAATGGTATGCAACGGCGGCACCGATGCCAACATGATTGAATATGCAGGTTCTGTGGCGATGCAAGATTTTGCGTCTCCACAATCACCCAAATCGCAAAACGCCCCCAAATACACCACCAACAATCCTTTCACCTTCGGCGACCAGATGGAATACGTGGGCTATGCCACCATTAACGGCAGCGAGGCAGAGAGCCAGCGCATCATGCAGGCTCAAGGCGCCTCGCATACTTTCACCCTGCAGTTTGCCGAAACACAGAGTCTTGATGGCCAAGCTTGTCCAGAAGCTGCTACAGTGACCGATGTTGACAATAACACATACAACACCGTAAAAATTGGCAACCAGTGCTGGATGAAGGAGAATTTACGCACCACACACTATAGCGATGGCACAAGCATACCTTTGGGCAGCAGTACAAGTAATACAACCGCATATTATTATGTTGACAATAACATTTCCAATGTGAGCACTTACGGCTATCTGTACAACTGGCCTGCGGTAATGGGTAATTCATCTTCCAGCAGTGCTAATCCCAGTGGCGTTCAGGGTATATGTCCAACAGGCTGGCATGTTCCGAGTGATGCAGAGTGGACACAGCTGAGTGATTATGTGGGCAGCCAGACGCAGTATCAGTGTAGCAATAATAGCGACTATATAGCCAAGGCGTTGGCGTCAACATCAGGATGGGCCATTATTATGTCCAATTTATGTGCTGTGGGTCTTGAGCCTAGTTCAAATAATTCCACGGGCTTTTCGGCTCTTCCTGCTGGCTGCTACGGCAGCAACTTAAGCTCTTTTGGCAGCGACGCCGACTTCTGGAGTGCTACGCAGATCTATGGCAACTTCGTTTACTACCGGCAGATTACCTACAGTGGAGCCTACCTGTACAGGAATGGCAACGACAAGTCCTATGGATATTCGGTCCGTTGTCTTCGGGATTAAAAAATATCAGCATGACACGGCAGCCAATGTCGGAGCCGGCACCGGCACCGGCACTGTTCCGGGCATCAATATTGCACATCGGTCGATAATTGCATTGGCTCTCTCGAACCCCGCATCAGAGACTTTTTTCTCCTTGTTGCCATCATAGCCCATCACAAGATGCATGGTCTCATATCCAGCCACAATATAAGACAATAGCTTGTGGTCGCGTTGCGCCGCCGCCTTCTTGTATTTTTCTATCGATGGGCGACCTTTGCCTTTACGCACATGCAATAACGCATCCAAGGCTATCAAACAGCCCTTCCATAGGGTATCACCCGCTATACGGACATATTTTTTGTCCCTATACAACTTGGTTTCGGGGTCATATTTTGATTTAACGATAATCTCTGCCGCATTGGCCACATACCTTCTTGCCTCTGCAATGGGATTCTGCTCTTCTAGGGTTTCCATAGCCTTTCTCCTTTCCTTCGATTTTCTATATTTTGATTTGTTCTTTTCTGCTCCAGTATGACAAGTCTTTCTTTTTATTGCCAATTTTCTTTTGTACGGAAAATACGCTGCAAAGATACAATGGAAAAAAATGCTTTTCAACGTTTCTCTGAAATTTTTCAATATTGAAAATCAATAAATTAAATAATTGATTTTAATATTTTAACAATAAAACATTAAATCAAAGGAAGATTTTTATAATTTGAATCAAACACCCTGCGGGCTACAGATATGGAACCTCTGACGAGATTCACGGAAAATTGTGTGTGAACCATTACACGCTACAGAGATGGAACCTCTACGAGGCTCGGGGAAGGTTGTGCAAGTTGTTAGTTCATGATCAGCTCACCAGTGCGGCGGCGCCTAAAATGGCCACATCGTTTTGTTTCAGCTGCGACACCATCACTTTCACTTTGCCACGATAGTTTGCAAGTATGTTACGGTCGAACGACTTCATGACGGGGTCGAGGAGCACCTTGCCGGCTTTCACAGGTCCGCCCATCAGAAAAACAGCTTCTGGTGAGGAAAATGCCACTGCATTGGCCATGGCCAAACCCAGAATGTTGCCCGTATATTCAAAGACACGCAGCGCCAACTCGTCACCAGCATTGGCGGCATCGCCAATCATTTTGGAGTCGATTTCCTCGGCGGGGACTTTCGACAGTACACCATCATAATAGGGGTCTTGTGCCATCATGTCGAGGCAGGTTTTGCGGATACCGCCGGCGGAGGTGTATTGTTCCAGGCAACCTTTGCGTCCGCATTTGCAGTCGCGGCCGTCGGGGAAAATGATGGTGTGTCCCAGCTCACCGGCGAAGCCATCATGGCCGTACAGCAGTTTGCCATCCACGATGATGCCGCTGCCGACACCCGTGCCCAAGGTGAACATGATAAAGTCCTTCATGCCTTTGGCACCACCGTAAATCATCTCGCCGTAGGCAGCAGCGTTGGCGTCGTTGGTGATGACGGCAGGCAGGTGCAAGCGTTCTTCCATCATCTTGGCCAAATAGATATTGCCTTTCATGTTGAGGTTGGGGGCATTCTCGATGCAGCCTGTGTAGAAGTTGCCGTTGGGTGCGCCAATGCCTATGCCTTTCACTTCCACTTTCTGCTCGTCAATGAGCTGACGGATGGTTGTTGCCAGATCGTCGGCATATTGGTTTGCGTCGCTGTATTGTGCGGTGGGGAGGTTCTTGCGGGCCACCACTTCGCCCGCCGGGCTCACCAGCCCGATGTCGGTGTTCGTACCACCAATGTCTATTCCTATTGCGTACAT
>CACXXY010000235.1 GCA_902771655.1 uncultured Bacteroidota bacterium
GCCCAATCGCTGTATCAATACAAAGGCACGAATGCCCTCAACACCGTAGGGTACAAAGAAATGTTCGACTATATGGAGGGCAAAATGACCATGGAAGAGGCGGTGGAGAAAATCAAGGTGAACACCCGCCGCTACGCCAAACGGCAAATCACCTGGTTCAAGCGGGAATATCAAGAGGTGATGTTATAAGAATAACATACTATAGACCATGAAACATATAAAACTTGGTTTTATTACTATTCTGATAATGTTCACTATCGGGGGACTTACACCTGGTTTCTCACAGCAATATATCGGCTGCCGCACAAGCGAAGGCTGGGCGGAGACTCCGATGCTACGAAAAAGTATTGTGCTTAAAGCCAGTGATTTCAAGCATTGGGACTTTCAAACCTTGGCATTCACCGCCGAAATCAACTCATTGGGTTACCATGAACTCTACGTGAACGGCGTGAAGGTTGGAGATGAAGTATTACAGCCTGCTGTTTCACAACTGGACAAGCGATCACTAAAAATTTCGTATGACATTACACCATACGTGCATAAAGGAAAGAACGAAATCCTGCTATGGCTCGGACAAGGCTGGGGACGTATCTACGGAGCACCTGCGGTAGTGCGGGCAGAAATATTGAGAACAGTATCCGACGGAGAATGCGGAGAAGCTTGGACATTGGCAAGCACCGACAACAGCTGGGAGGCCTCTCCGAGTGGCTACAGCTATACCGGCAGTTGGCAACCCTTGCAGTTTGGCGGCGAACACTTTGATGCACGAATAAAACCTGACTGGAAACCTGCCACAGAATTTGAGGCCAAAGATATGGCTGTCTCATGGCAACATTTTGAAGGCAACCACATCATTGACACACTGATTCCGATAACTATCAAAAAAGGGGAGACACAATCATTGATGCTTGACTTCGGACGTGCAATAACTGGATGGTTTCAAGCTGATTTCATGGCATTGGCCGAAGGTAGCAAGGTAACGATGGAATATTTTGACGATGTTGAATCCAAAGTCCAGAATCCAGAGCCCTATAGCGAAACGGATATTTATATCGCCGACGGCAGTGGTGAGGAACTTTTCACCAACCGCTTCCACTATCATGCTTTCCGCTATGTGCGCATCACAGGAGCGAGCATCAAGAATGCACGAGCTTTGCAAATCAGTGCCGTAAACCCTAAAGATGGGGCCACTTTCGTGTGCTCCGACCCGCGGCTCAATGCTATTCACGACTTGGTGAAATACACCCTCAGCTGCCTGACTTATAGCGGCTATATGGTCGATTGTCCGCATTTGGAGCGCATGGGTTACGGCGGTGACGGCAATTCCTCAACCATGAGTTTGCAAACAATGTACAATGTTCGTAACACCTACCGCAACTGGATGACAGCCTGGGGCGACGCGATAGACAGTACTGGCGATTTACCTTATGTGGCACCTGCATTCCGAACTGGCGGAGGTCCCTACTGGAGCGGTTTTATCATCAAGGCCCCATGGTGCACTTACCTCAATTACGGAGATGTGGAAATTATCGCTGAGCACTATCACGAGATGAAGAAATGGCTGCAATTCATCCAACAACACTGTGAGGACGAGATTCTGCAGCCATGGCCCGACACCGAACGACACACCTGGTTCCTCGGTGACTGGTTAGCCCCTGAAGGAGTAGATATCAAGGGCGAATCGGTATTGCATGTCAACAGTTGCTTTATCAGCGAGTGCCTCAGCGACATGATACAGATGGCTCGGATAATGGGACGCCACAAGGAAGTGCAAGAATTCACCGAATGGCGCAGCAGACTTAATGCCGCCATCCATCGCCATTTCTATCATCCTGAAACACACAGCTACGCCAACGGCACCCCGCTTGACCAAGCCTACGCCTTGCTGATGAACATTCCGCCCGACAGCACTACTGCCACCCAAGTGAAAGAGCAATTAATCAAAGACTGCTACGGAAAGTACAAAGCCCATATCGCTGTAGGCCTTGTCGGTGTGCCCATCTTTACCGAGTGGTGCATACGTGAGCGACAGACGGAGCTCATGGCCACTGTCCTTCGTCAGCCCGACTATCCTGGCTATCTGTACATGATTAACAACGGAGCAAGCACCACCTGGGAATCGTGGAATGGCAAGCGCAGTCGTGTACACAACTGCTACAATGGCATCGGCATTTGGTTTTATCAGGCATTGGCGGGCATCCGTCCTGACCCTGAACAACCTGGCTACAAGCACTTCTTCATTGATCCACAGCGTTGCGAGGGCATTGATTGGATACGCGCCTCCATGCCCACGCCATACGGCACCATCAGTGTTGATATCAACGGCGACATCATGTGTGTCAACATTCCTGAAGGCACCACCGCAACGATATTTCCTGACAGTCCTTATCAGGAAACCATGACCGCCGGCGAACACAATATAATTCTCTTTCGATAATCCTCTGTCTATTTCATCATTTTTTAGCGGCCAGTGCTCTGTCGTGCCGCCACAGTTGCCAGCTGTTGAAAAGATTCTGCCAGATGGCATAGAAAGCCACATACACAGATGCCAAGGGGTTGAGGTAGCAGTTGGCCATCCAGATGCCGAACGCCGTGTTTTTCTGTCCCAAAAGCTGGCCACCCGCAACCCTGTCGCCATATTTGGAACCCAGCCATTTGCCGACCGCGAACTGAATACCACAGAAAAGTATGGACACAAGGCCTAAGACAAGGATATTTTTCTCGTTCCCCTTGCCGTGAATGGCGATAAACTCAAAA
>CACXXY010000236.1 GCA_902771655.1 uncultured Bacteroidota bacterium
GAGGCCTCTTCCCCTGTTCGCCACGGTGATTTCCGGGTTGCCATCGTGGGGCAGGAAGTAAAAACTCTTCTTCGGCGCGTCGATAATCAGCGAGACGTGTTCCAACAAGGCCGAACCGACGGCACGGTTGTGCGTGGCTGTCGAGACCCACACCTCTTTGAGAACGATGTCGCCGATTTCAATCTCAGGGAAACAGAGTTCCCCACCAATAACCGTATCGTAGGAGGCGCCGAAAAGACCGGCGTAGGTCATCACGGTCGTATCCACATTCACCGTCATCGAATCCAATTGCCGCTTGATGTTTGGGTTGTCCTTCGCCCACAGATCCAGCAAATCCTGCGGGAGACCGAACCAACCGCCGACAGCGCCCATATCGAAAAGCATTCTCGGGTGGGCAAACGGAATTTTCGTCCACAGGAAGGGTACGTTGCCGTAAACTTTGTAGGGCACCTTGGCGTGTCCTTTCTCCTCTTTGGCGAAAAAGCCCTTGCGGGAGGTCATGATCAGCAGACTGTCACGGGTGTCGAATTTGAACGAGATGCCTTTGGAGACGAGGTCGAAGCCGAAAGCGCCGTCGATGATGCCGCAGGTGTAATTTCCGAGCCCGTCATCCACCACCACCGGATAGCCCTTGATGGTGAGATGTCCCATTTTAAGGGAAGGAATCTTCATCATCGCTTTCTTTTTCGTTCTGTTTTGGGCGTCACGTGTGGTGATACTGGCGCCCATCGGTTGCATCCACGGCTCTTCTTCTCCTATCCAGAACCCTGTCCCGGCACCCGTGTCGAACATCAGGTTCTTGGTTTCCCCCTCGATTTCCACGGGCACAATGATGGCCCCTTCCCACATCTTTATCTTGATGGTATCGACAAAATCCTGTTCGGAGATGCCGAAATAGCGGTCGCTCAACCGCTGGGCCGGTGCCTGCCAAAATGCCGCAAGCAGCAGCAAAACAGCCGTCGTGATGATTTTTATCGGATTATTCATTCGCATCTTTTCGGTTTTTAGTCACTTTCCGTGACGATTTCAGACCGCAAAGATACACTTTTAGATAAACTACCGCCACTCCGCGAAGCAGGAAAAGCCATACCAAGTTTCAATGTTGCCCTCGGGCAGGAAGAAGTAGAGCGTTTTCAGATCCGCCGGCATCATCCCTTTCTTGACGCTGAAGTAGTTTTCGGGTGTCTGATTGGGGTCATATTCCATCCGCCCCAAACTAACGAGCATCTGCTCTGCCACACGGTCGGTGCGCCACTCGCAGTAGGCGCGGGCCTGCGTCGGCGAGACCCCAAACACGGGAGAATACCTGTATGCAGGATGATTCGCATAGACTTCGGCAAGACTGTCGGGGAGCAGCTGTCGGAGTGCCTGCTTGTCGGGGAGCGCCGCTTGGTACTCCGCCGACTCCTTCCCGTAGATTTGCTCCAGCCAGTAGAGGTACTCCATCCAATCGACATTGGTGATGTGGGTTTGGTCGCAATACACGTTGTCCGCAATCTTGACCATACTGGGCGGGGGCGTTTTCTTCTGGTAATTCTTGACGGTAAGGTGCTGCGCGGAGACACCGGTGGCACAGAGCCATAACAATACGAATAGGAGTTTGCATTTCATAATCTTACATTTTGGGTGAATTCTTTATTATATAAACGTAAGATTTGGGGAGAATCTTGGGTGAAATGTGAGATTTTTTTTGTTGTTCGGTGGTGTAATATATTGAATATCAATAAAATACGGGTTGATATTTGGGGTTGTAGAGACGCGCCATGGCACGTCTCTACATCGCCCTGTCACCGTTTCACCGCAAACGCCGTAAATGAAAAAAATGTATCTTTGCGGTCGTTTACCTAATTGTGGCCCTTTTTAGTTTTTTTTGCGTCTTAATAAAAAACGAGCATTAATTATGAATATGAAAAATATCCGACTGACAACCGTTTTTATTGTACTTTTACTGTCGTGTGGACACGTTTGTATGTCTCAACAGTCAAACAAGCATATTTTGAAGACTCAGCGGGATATTGACTTGTTTTTTGAAAAATATGATGAGATTTATGATGTGTATCACGATTTTTACAAAAACAAGCAGTTCGATAAGGCGATTCACCCGCTAAAAGAACTTGTCACATTCTTTGACACGACTGCGGTTGACAGTCAGTGGGTGGATGCCAGGATCTACAAGGAAGAAATGACAGCTAATGTTTATTATAATCTTGCATGTTGTTACGCATTGACGGCACAAAAGAAACTTGCCTTGGAAACACTGGAAAAATCCATACGCGCAGGTTACAAGGATTATCGTAATATGCTTAACGACAGCGATTTTGAGAGCATCAGAGAAGACAAGAAATTCAAATCCTTACTTGAAGAGATTAAGCAATATGACCGATTGGTGATTTTGCAAAAGTCGTCTGCCTATATCAAGGAAGACATTGATTCGCTGCCGCAATTTGTTTATCAGGATTCTGAAGACTATCGTTTGGTGAATGTCAGAAAGTTTTTTGATCTGGACTCCGTTGCTGGTGATGGCGACGAGATTTCCAAGATTCTGAATATCCTTCATTTCGTTCATAAAGCTATCCGGCACGATGGGGGCAATTTCGCGCTGTGTGAATTTGATGCTATCGATATCTATAATTATCACAAATCAACCGGAAAAGGTGTCAATTGCCGTCATCTGGCCATTGCTTTGAATGAGATGTATCTTTCGATGGGCATACCGTCGCGATATGTGACCTGTATGCCATACGAC
>CACXXY010000237.1 GCA_902771655.1 uncultured Bacteroidota bacterium
TTCCCATTCCGAACAGAGAAGTTAAGCCCGACCGCGCCGATGGTACTGCCTTGACCGGTGGGAGAGTAGGTCGTCGCCCAATACCATAGAAGCCCTCTGTAATCAGAGGGCTTTTTTTTTGCCCTTTCCTTTCCCCATCAATCCCTTTCTTCCCCTGGATCCCTGATTTGTGATTTGGCAGTCGATCTTAATCTTACGTCTTACGTTAAGTCTTACGTCTTAAGTCTTAAGTCCTCAGTCTTCTATACTGCGCTCCTTCGTCGCAGGTGTGGTTTCTCACCTGCACCTCTTGCGTCTTGTCTCTTCAGGACTTCAATGGAAGTCTACACTCCCCACAGATGGTCCCCCTCCTTGCCATTTCAATATCCCTCTGAGAATTCAATTTTCAAAAGCCGCCCGCAAATCTATACGAAATATTTCATTCTCAAAGCATATTTTGTAATCACCTTGAAATAAGGTAATTATAGATGATTGATGCAGAGATCCCCTTTTCTGTTCTCGTCCCTCACCTGTAAGAGCTGGTGAAGATCCAGGCTTTCGAATCCGGGCCTCTGGTGCAAAAGGAAAGATTTTTCTGCTTGATTATGTAACTAAACTTGTTTTTTTCAGTATATAGATACTGAAAAAGTGTGCATATATTATATGCACCACTGTAAATATGGAATATAATATGTTGATTTATAGATATATACAAAATATGCAGAATTTTACAAAAAAAAATGAACGGATGACGAAATTGTATCAAAATTTTTGTATTTTTGCAAGTTGTTTATAAAGTGAATAAAAGTATGTTAGATAACATCAAAACCAGACCGAAAAACCGAGCGCCAGAGGTGCTCCGCGTTGCCGTTTTCAACGCATCCAAGCCACTATTGAAATATGATTATCAGAAATATAATATAAATAAACAATAGTAATAATTAAATTTAAAACGATGAAAAAATTTATGATTTTTCTGCTTATGGCTTTCCTATACTTGGGAACAAGCCAAGCGCGCAGTGAAGCTACGCATTTCAAAAATGCGAAAGCACCGCTGCCCAGTTGGGTAACACCAACATCTCATTCGTTCTTTGCGGACTCCAAGGCCGTGAATGCGGGTGTGGCTACCATCACTCCCACGTCGCCTCAGGAGATGCCTCTTGGTACGTCAGTGACCAAGGTGTTTGCCGTGAATTACACTCCTTCAGGAAGTGAGACAGTGTTGTCCCGTCGTTGGTATGTCAATGGTAATCCCACTGACTCCACGGGCACGACGTTTTCTGTCACTGGCTATCCGGTAGGAACGTACCTCATTCATTGTGTCGTTACTACCAACGAGCCTTCCAATGTTACTTCCAACACGGTTATGCTGACTGTCGCCTCCGACGTGACGGTTAACATTGTTGGACCTGAGAGCGCATGTCAACATGACATTGTCACCCTCACCGCCCAAGCTACCACGAACAACAATGTGGAAGTGCAATACCAGTGGAGACGTAATGGCCAATTCATTGTTGGCGCCACGAGCCCCACTTACACCTTCGCGGTTGACAGCCTTCCCTTGTTGCCCGACACTCTTGTTTACGAATTCGATTGCCAGATCTCTTATGCAGGCTGTGATAACAGATACTCCCCGGTACATTATTTCTACGTCTATACTGCTCCCGTTACTACTGTCATGGCTCCTAAGTTCTGCCATGGTGCTGCTTCTGTTACTTTGACCGCTCAGGCAAACAGCTCCGGTCCGATCCAACCCTTTAAATGGGAATGGTACAAAGGCGGTGCTTTGGTTGCAACTACTTTTACTAATACTTATGATGTTGCTAACCCAGTTGCAGGTGACAAATATGTTGCCCTGCCTATTTATCTTGATTACTCTTGCAATGATGTTAAAGGTGACACCGTCACCCTCGAAGAGTATAAGGCTAATCTGAAAGATTTGACACTTAATTTGAAGGATCCCGCCTCTACTCCTTTCTGTGCTGGTCCTGCCACATTCACTTTGACTGACCCCAATGCTTCTGACACCCTTACGCCGACCTACACTTGGTTCCTCGACGGAACTGTCTTGGCTGGCGTGACCGACACGACCTATTCTGGCGTTTTTGATGTCGTGGGTAGCCATACTTTAAAAGTTATGGTGACTTACGCACAATATCCTTGTGCGACCAAAGAGGCAATCAAAACCTTTGAGGTCGAAGCTGCTCCTACTGGTCTTACCCTGGTGGGCAATCCTATTGTTTGTAATAATGACACTACTGTCTTTGCCGCTATTGTCTCAGGTGCTGCTCAATATTCTTGGGACGGCGCTGCCTTTGGCACAGACTCAACCTTCAAAGCTGTTCCTGGTCTCCACACTGTGGTTGCCAAGAGCACTAATGGTTGTATGACGGATCCCGTTTCCTTCACCGTCACCTCTATCGGTACTGATCTTCACATTGTCGCTTCCCCCGTTAATGCTTGCGGTGGTGAGCCTGTTGTGTTGAGCACCAATTTGAGTGGCGCTGTTGATTCCAATGTGGTTTACACTTGGAGCACGGGTTCCCATAACTCCACCATCACAGTTTTCCCGACCGCTACAGATAATAAATATTTTGTAGAGGCCTCTTATGGTGGTTGTTCTAATTCTGACACGATCGAGCTTGCTCTGAAAGCACTTCCCGCAGCTCCGACAATCACGACCACTTCTGTGACGATGTGTCAGGACACTCAGGCCACTATCACTGCCACCTCCACTGCCGCTGCATCCTTCATTTGGTATGTG
>CACXXY010000238.1 GCA_902771655.1 uncultured Bacteroidota bacterium
CGAGTGCACGCAGTGCACGTCTCCTCGTCTCCCCGCTTATCCTCTCACAATATAATTCACGTAAATACCAGGCGTATGCACGTTCTCCATTGGAATTTCGCCAGTCTTCACTACTTCCTGAGCCTCAGCGATCACCAAGTCGGCTGCGGTAGCCATCATGGGATTGAAGTTCTGGGTTGTGCCTTTGTAGATCAGGTTGCCAGTCTCGTCAGCGATGTTGGCGCCAATCAGGGCGATGTCAGCATGAAGGGGCTTCTCCAACAGGTATTCCTTACCGTCGATGGTGAGTTTTTGTTTGCCTTCTTCCACCACAGTGCCGATGCCGGTCGGGGTCAAAACACCACCTAAGCCTGCACCACCGCAGCGGATACGCTCTGCCAGGGTGCCCTGGGGTGAGAATTCAACGATCAGTTCCTTGTCGTTGAGCTGTTGGATGGTGTTGGGATTGGTGCCGATGTGGGAAGCAATCACCTTCTTTACCTGCTTGTTGGTGATCAGCAAACCGATACCCTTGTCGGGATAGGCTGTGTCGTTGGCGATGATGGTCAAATCCTTGACATCAGTTTTCGACAATGCTTCAACAATTTTGTTAGGAGTTCCGGCAGCCAGAAAACCGCCGATCATTAATGTCATGCCGCTTTTAATCTTTGCAACGGCCTCATCTACAGTAATAAACTTATCCATAATTATGCTTTTTTGAATATAATTATACACTAATGCAATAAGGTTGCAAATGTACGATTAATTTTTCAAAAAAGCAAGAGCTTTTTCTTAGTCTTTCACGCAGCGTACGGAAAGGCCTTCGTTATTCTCTCTTTCGCTGCGAGACAGAGACTTGCCGTTATACGTCATACCATAGCTGTATGCATAGGTGCAGTAGTCGCAGCCCGTGGCTCCCCAAAAATTGCAAATGATTCCTAGTGGTGTGAAGTTGTTTTCTACGCCAGAGAAATAACCGGTAGGTGTTGCGTTGAATCCGCTTGCATTGTTGGAACTTGGTTCATAACCAGGCGCGCATTCATAGATACTGGCATTCCAGCCTTCAACGGATGCCATTGCCTTGCCCGTTGTTGAACCGTTGCAGGTGTATTCAGCTTTGCTTGCGCAATAGTTGAGGAGTTGTTCCCACTCTGCATTACTGGGTACATGCCAGCCGTTGGGGCATACTCCTTGCACGCCGCTTGGATTGCTTTCAGATGATTCGCTATCTCTTACTGCCGCTTTCTTGTTGTAGAAGTAGCCGTATGAGGTGGGAACACCATTGGGTTTGTAATAGTATGCATGATGATAATTTGTTGCAGTACCCTCGTCAATGGCATCGCCATCGGCGTAATGTGTTGTGCGCAAATTGGAGGCCATCCATACTTGGTCGCCCAATCTTATGGCATCGTATTTGTTTCCGTCATAGTCTGTTACGGCATTTTGAATGATGCCATCGCCTTGTGGCTCTTGGTTCTCTGTCGGCGTGGAATTATCAGCGTTGATTTTTTCTTTCTTGCATGAAATCACACAAAGCACTATGGATAGGACAATACCTATAATCAGATAAAAGTTTCTTTTCATATTTTTATTTTTATTTTGAAGCTTATTAACTATAAAGATTAAAGATTTTACATTAATAAGACGTGAAAAATCAAATAATGTTACATAAAAAAAGAATTTTTTTTCATTTTTTTATGTGCCAGAGTCTTGGGGGCACCGTGTTTGAACAGACTGCGGTGGTTTAATGCGAATTGTGGCGTTGCACTCTTTGAAGAACGTTTTGTTGAAACTACTGTAGATGATGGAGTTTGCACATCTTACATTTTGCACCCCCTCCACTCAAGAAACGTGCTTCCTTCTTCTGTCTTGTCCACTATCTTTACGTTTAGTCCTTCGTCGGCTAAAATGGTGTGAGGAAAATGCCTTATGGCGTTTTCCAATAGCCATTCTTCGCTGGTGTAGCGCGAGGAGAAATGACCTAAAATGAGTTTTCCGGCATTGCACTTTTGGGCGAACTCCGCCGCTTGACTTGCTGTGGAATGGTCGTACTGAAAGGCGAGCTGCTCATCTCCCTCACAGTAGGTGGCATCATGATAGAGCAGGTCAACCCCCTGCAATAATTCGGCATATTTCTTCATCGGCTGAGTGTCGGAGAGATAGGCATAACTGCGTGTCAATGACGGCGGGGTGGTCAGCTCCTCATTGGAAATAACCTTGCCATCAGTGGTAGTAAAATCACGTCCACTTTGGATAAATTCAATTTCAGGGTAGGGTATGTTGTATGTTTGGATGGCTTCAGACTTGATGTGCCGTTTCCCTTGTCGCTCCTTGAACAGGAATCCATAGCAAGGAACGCGATGGCTCAAGGGGAAAGCGGTAACCTCAAAGTGTTCGTCTGTATGTATGAGGGTTGGCTCCTGACAGTCTATTGGCCGGATCTGGATATCATATTCTGCATGTGGCATGAAAAAGTCAATCTGAGCCTTTAACATCTGCTCAAAATCAGCTGGAATATAGATGTTTATACCCATATAGCGTGAGTTGAGCGACATGGATGAGAGCAGTCCGATCAGTCCCAGACAGTGATCACCATGGGCATGACTGATGAATATGTTTCCTAACTGGCCTTCGTGAAATCCGAACTTGTGGAATTGCCTTTGTGTGCCTTCGCCACAGTCAATCATGTAGAGTTTTCCCAAACGACTGACAATCTGTGAGGAGGTGTGGTGCCGCAAAGTCGGTTTGGCCAAAGTCGGTTTGGCGCTGCCGCAGCCTAATATCGTGAGATGTAAATCGACCATAACAGATGTTATTTAAACAATGCAAATTTACATGAAATTCCTGAATTATACACAGACAAATAAATTTTTTGTAGGGATGCACCGCGTGCGTCTGAAAAAATACAAAGGAAAGATATCAATTATTTCAATGTGCTAATGGGTAAATGTCCTGATGTGCTGAGTCAAAAAAAAGCACCTCGAAATGAGATGCTTTTATTATTGTGTGTTTTGTGTCCTGAATTTATCTTCTGCCTGAGGGAGCGTTTCCTCTTGAGCTTCCGCCGCCTGAATAACCGCCGCCAGAATATCCACTGCCTGAAGATCTGCTTCCTCCTGAGTAGGAACCTCCTGAGAAACCGCTACTTGGCCTTGAGCTGCTGGGGCTTGAATAGCTTCTGCTGCTTGAGCTGTTTGAAGGTCTTGAATAGCTGTTGTTTGAACTGCTGTTAGAGGGTCTGGAGTATGAG
>CACXXY010000239.1 GCA_902771655.1 uncultured Bacteroidota bacterium
TGATAATGATGGTGTTGGAGCTTCAAGCGAATCCACTGGCGAAGGTGTGGTAAGTTTGGGCGATGCTGGTTATGCTGTGTTGACTTTCGGTATGCCGATTAGCAATGGAGAAGGTTATGATTTCGCTGTGTTTGAAAATGCTTTGAACCATACTTTCCTCGAACTGGCATTTGTGGAAGTAAGCTCCGATGGTGAACATTATTATCGCTTCCCCTCAGTGTCCAATACCCAGACCGAGCAACAAATCACCAATGGTGGTGCTGTGGATGCCACAAAACTGCACAATTTGGCCGGCAAATATACCGTTGGCTGGGGTACTCCTTTTGATTTGGAAGAACTGGATGGTTACAGCAACTTGGATATCAACAATGTAACCCATGTGCGTATTGTGGATGTGGTGGGCAGTATCAATCCTTTGTATGGTACTACCGATAAGAATGGTCACCTGATCAATGAACCGTATCCGACACCGTTTGGTAGCAGCGGTTTTGACTTGAGTGGTGTGGCCGTGATGAATGGCTGGACTCCTACTGCCGTCAACAATTATCAACAGGAAGTCAGCTTCATGGCCTATCCTAATCCCTGCCAGAATGTGCTGAATGTGAATAATGTTGCCGTGAATGAACCCATTTCATTGTTCAATGCCATGGGTCAGCAGATTTGGAGTGGTATGACGCAGGATACTTACTTCCAACTTGACATGCAGTCTTATCCTGCTGGCATGTACATGCTGCAAGTAGGTACTCAGATGACGAAGATTGTCAAGAGATAACACAATGTTGTAGAGACGTGCCATGGTACGTCTCTACAATTTTTGTGGAGATTTGTGTAATAAAGTTGTTGAAGAGGGCATGATTTTTGGTCATGCCCTTTTTATGTATAGTTCGTAATTGTATTGTTGGTGATGGCAAGCGGCCCGTACAAATGTTATGGTGCAGTCTTTGACAAAGAGTTCATTGAGAACAACAAAGAAAATGTAAAATAATAGAAAATTATGAAAGGCATGCTATTAATTTTGCCATTTTCTCACGAGTGGCTTCCACTTCTTGATAAAAACGCAACTGGTTGCGTGTACGCACGAGATTGTGTTCAGGGTACTTGATTTTGTAATAGCTGTCGCCATTGAGATAATCGGTGAGGAAACGTACGGCTTGCATCAGGGGAAACAGGGCTACAGCAAAGGGAAGATGCTCTCGTTCTATGGGGGTAAGGAAGGATGAGGTTGATTCCAGATAACCTCTCGTAAAGGCCTCAAAAATATCCCAGCGGAAAGTTATTTTGTCCAAATTGGGAGAGTCTTCTGCTTGGCTGTTGGCAGCGGTGCGCAGAAAGTCGCCATAGTCGGAGAAAATATAAGCTGGCATTACGGTATCAAGGTCAATGATACAGAGTACGTTACCATTGCGGTCGAAGAGCATGTTATTCACTTTCGTGTCGCAATGGCAGATTCTTTTGGGTAACAATCCTTGGCGGTATAATCTTTCAGCCAGACACATTTCATCGGCATGAGCTTCAATGAGTTCCAATTCTTTGCTCACTTCTTTCACACGTTCAGCCATATCATTGGCAACAGCTTGGTGCAATTGGTGGAGGCGAAACTCCATGTTGTGAAAGTCCGGAATGGTTTCGCCCAATGGCTCGTTGAGGTCGATAAGTTGCTGTTGGAAATGACCAAAGGCCAGTCCGCAGTCATAGCTGCTTTGGGGAGTTATTTCTTCAAGCGTATGAGTATCAGCAATATAAATACTCATGCGCCAGTAACTGCAATCATGCATGATTTTTTCTGATTTTTCTGAGAAAGGATTTGCTGATGCTTCTTCACTATCGAGAGGGCAAATATAATAGGTTTTGCCAGTGCTGGTTGGGATAAAATGCAGTACCCGACGGTCCACATCAGCAATACCTTCTGTTTTAAGTTTGTGACGCAAGTGGTTGGTTACTGTTTCGATATTATGTTGCAGTAACTCTACATCGGTAAAAATGTGGTGATTGATGCGTTGGAGCACATAATCTGGCTTATCAGACTCCTGGGTTTTGACCAAAAAAGTGTCATTGATGAGCCCTTTGCCCAAAGGCTTCACTGACATTACCGTACTCTCAGTGCAAAAGTGCCGTACAATCTCTATTAACTCTTCAGTAGTCATCGTTAAAGTTTAAGAATTCAGAATTCAAAATTCAAAATTCAAATTTAAATTCCCCTTCTTTTAGAATCGACGAAGGAGCGAAAAAACTAATTCCCCTTCTTTTAGAAGGGGTGCCCGAAGGGCGGGGTAGTGATATTAAAATTCAAAATTCAAAATTCAAAATTCAAAACTAACCCCTATCCACTAATTCCTATTCCCTAAAATCATTTGCTAATTAACGAATTAACTAATTTGCTAATTAAAATTGGCACATTAGCACATTGATAATTAGCACATTAAAACTCCCCTCGAGTGCAGCGAGACTCCCCTGATGCGAAGCATCACTCCCCTTGAGCACGCAGTGCGAAACTCTCCTAATTTTGGGCGAACGCATAGCTAAACCCCTTCACCTTGTTCCATGCTCCACGGGTGAAATCGGGAATGGCCACGGGGGCAGAGCCGTTTTCTAAAGAGATGCGTGTCAGCGGGCCGAGACAGCACCATTCTGCCATATCGTAAACGTCCATATCGAGCGGTAGTCCGTTTTGCAGGCAATAGATTAAGCGATAGTCCATGATGAAATCCATGCCGCCGTGTCCACCTATG
>CACXXY010000240.1 GCA_902771655.1 uncultured Bacteroidota bacterium
ATACGGGGAGAAAATGGAACGGGTGAATTTCTGCCTGAAACGTGTGGATTTGGAGAATACCAACAAACTGTATCCCGATGAGCTGAGTGGTGGTATGAAGAAACGTGCCGCCATTGCCCGTGCCATCGCCTGTAATCCCAAGTACTTGTTCTGCGATGAGCCCAACTCAGGCTTGGATCCTAAGACCTCATTAATCATTGACGATCTGATTTTTGATATTACCCATGAGTTCGGCATCACCACGGTGGTGAATACCCACGACCTGAATTCGGTGATAACGATAGGGGAGACCATCTCATACATTTACGAGGGCAACCTGGCCTGGGTGGGTACTATGGATAATGTGCTTACTTCCGATAACAAATTGTTGAATGAATTCATCTACGCCCAACCCCTGACCCAACGCATCAGAAAGGTGTCAGGTGTTAGTGATTAGGTGTTAGATGACAGAAAACGGTATACTAATCCCTAAAACCTAACCCCTGATCCCTAAAATTAGCACATTAGCACATTAACTAATTTGCAAAAAAAAATTCCACTTTCTACCTATATTTCTAACCTCTAACACCTGTAACCTGATCCCTACTATGAACTGGCTCGACATTGTTATTCTGATTCCCACCGCTTGGTACGCATACAAGGGTTTGAAAAACGGCCTGATATGTGAGTTGGCATCTATTATTGCGTTGATTTTGGGTGTCTGGGCCACGGTGCATTATTCCGATATGTTGGCGGCACGTATGGGCGAAGGACAAACCTACAAAATCATCGCTTTTGCGGGTATTTTTATTGCCACGCTGGTACTGGTTCATTTTGCCGGGAAACTCGTGGAGAAGGTGGTGAAATTGATGATTTCTGGCTTCTGGAACAATTTGGCAGGCTTGCTTTTCGGCGTGGCCAAGGTGGTCATCGTTTTCAGTGTCCTGCTGATGTTCATTGAAAAAGTGGATACGAAACAAGTTATATTGAAACCCGAATTCAAAACCGAATATTCACTTACAAATATGTGCAACCCGTCGCCCCCTTCCTTACAGATTGGTACTCAGGTGTCAGGTGTCAGGGATTAGGGGTCAGTGATCAGTGATCAGTAGGGAAGCAATAATTGCGTCCGATTAACCGTAGGGCGGGGTAGTGCCGAAAAACAATTCCCCTTCTTTTAGAAGAGGTGCCCGTAGGGCGGGGTAGTGACGTAAATAAAATACAAAAACAATGAAAACCAACGAGCAACTCCTCAAAGACCTCCTCCAGCAATTCATCGACAAGTCGGGCAGACAGCGGCTATACGATGAACGCAGGGTATTGTCGTTGTGGGCTGAGGTAGTGGAGCCATTGGTTGCACAGAACACTCAATGCAAGGATATCAAAAATGGGGTACTGATGGTGAAGGTTACCAACGCCGCCCTCAGATTTGAACTGTTAGCCCGAAAGAGCGAAATCATCCGTCAACTCAACAATTGCCTCGGCGTGGAAGTGGTGAAGGATGTGATTTTCAGGTAGCTAATGTGAAAAGATGGATATATGTTGAGTGGAAAAAATGGATTATGAAATTCAAATTTAACATAAAAGAGCGTTGGCAGCGTTTCAAGGCATGGAGGGAACAGCCTTCTCAACTGGCTCCGTTGTCGGATGAGTCGCACGAGTGTGAATGTTGCCACACAAGTTTTCAAGGCAATTATTGTCCTCGTTGTGGACAATCGTGGCGTATAGGAAGATATTCTTTTAAAACTGCCACTTTGGGTTTCTTGGATGTGTGGGGATTGGGCAACCGTGGCATGTTCCGCACTATTCGCGACCTTATCTTGCGTCCCGGTTACATGATTCGCGACTATCTCAAGGGCATGCAGACAGCCTATTTCCCTCCTTTTAAGATGTTTTTTGTGTTGGCGGTGTTTTCCATTCTTGTGATGCATGGCTTCAATATAAAAATGGAGACCTATGCGGAGGACGAGAGTATGGAATCTGTTGAGCGGTCTTTGAAATATAAGCCAGATAAGGATGAAACCATAATTGATCATACTTCATTGGAAGCGGATAAAACGGAAAATTCTCCCTTCAGTGTTGAGCAAAAAGATAGGGTAAAAGATATTTATACGGACTTACTTGTTTATTTAGTTCGTTTTTCAGTGCGTTTTCCCAGCATTTTTTCTTTGCTTGTATTGATGCTCTTTTCAGGCGTCCTTTATCTGTTTTTCCGACATTGTCCGAACATTCCAGACCTTCGTTATTCCGAATTTTTTGTTTCGCTGGTATATGCCAACAACATGTGCAGTATTTATTGCATTATATTGGGCTTTTTCTGTTTGACAACACTGGCTTTATTAAGCATATTGCTCGTGCTTATTCCGCTCAAACAATTGTCGGGATACTCATGGGTGCGTACCATTTTGAAAACCAGTGTGGCTTTTGTATTGTCATTGGTGCTGTTCTTGACCATCTTTTTCATAGTATTTTTCTTGATAATGGGATATGTGGCGGTGATGTACTGATGACAGAGAGCACAATGGTATAAAGAAAATTCCATAAGCAGCTTCGAAGAGACAAAATTCTAATAACCCCGCACAAGCGATAGCGAAGTGTAGGGTAGGAGGCGATTTACGCTATATCATTAATATGGTCACCTTCACGTGGCTGGAACAGACCCCTCTTTGGAGATTCAACGCATTTCTTTGCGGCATCAGCACCGGGGTGCTCTTCTATTGGGTGATTATCGTCTTATCTAATGGCATTCAATTCACTACGGAGTCTTTTGACATCCATGGGTATTATATCTATTGGCTCGCATCGGAGTCTATCAATCTTATGAATTCCGTGGAAATTTTCTATCCAGAAAGAGATGTCAAGGATACGGTGAAGATATATAGGATAGAGTCGCAGTAGAAAAGTATGCCCAGAAATGTATTCCACAAAGCATTGCTCAATCAGAAATATTATGTATCTTTGCGATATAATTATGATTCGATTCGAAAACAATGGACACATATCGTTTCAGAAAAACTATACATCGGCTGCCTGGCAAGGTGATTCACCATGTGCCCATGCCTGAACCGCAAGTGGTGGAAGGCCATCAGTCGAGAGCCCGGATTGGCGAAATCTGCCGCCAGTGCGGTTATAAGCAGGTGCTATTAGTGACTGACCAGACGCTCCACAAACTCGGTTACGATCAGGCAATAATGCAATCTCTTGATGCCGCTGGGGTGTCTTACGCCTTGTTCGCAGACATCAACTCCGAACCAACTATAGATTGGATAGATGCGGGACGAGAGGCGGCTATGGCTTCTCATGCCGAGTGCGTGATTGCCTTGGGCGGTGGCTCGGTGCTTGATACCTGCAAAATGATTGCCGCTGGCGTACATATGCCCAATATAAGAACAAAAGCCCTGCTACTCAAGTTTCTGGTGGTGCCAGGGAAATCTCTGCCGATGATTACCGTGCCTTCTACGGCAGGTACTGGTGCAGAGATGACCGTGGGTGCGGTCGTGACCAATGCACGGGGCACAAAAGGTTCTACCGTGATTGTCGGTCTGGATATTACTCACGTCATCCTCGATAGTGAGCTCACTATTCATGCCCCACAATTGGTAACTGCCGCTTGCGGT
>CACXXY010000241.1 GCA_902771655.1 uncultured Bacteroidota bacterium
CAGGCTCTTGCCCTGTCGGGGCATTAAAATCTCCCCAAGATTCTTCTCTGTTTCGGAAGCCTCGATATGAATAGGCAAGGACAAAGTGTTGTATCCCACCAGATTAGCTTTTAACACATAGTCTCCTGCCGGCACATTCTCCACAGTAAACTTTCCATCCGCTCCCGTGAAAGACATATATAGTTCATTAACGGAGGAATCGTTTTCCATCAGGCTGATACGGGTATAGAAAAGCGGAGCTTTGGTCACCCCGTCAAGCACTGTTCCCTGAACATTACAAGTCTGTGCCGACAGTGACATTGCTGCCGCCAGCATCAATATAAAAGCCATTATATTGATTATTAAATATTTAACCTTGTTCATTTGTCAAAAATTTAAAAAGAACAAAATTTAAACGCATGATTGGCGTTAAAAATTGCAAAGGTAAATAAAAAATGAATGCTAATAATAAAAAAAGAAGATGAACTGAAAATTAATTTGTTCACCTTCTTCCTATTTTTCTGTTACCAACTTTCAACTTTCAGTTTTCAGTTTTCAGCTGTTTTTTCAATTGAGCGAACTCCTCAAGGAGATTCGGAAGGGCACGCACGCTGGCCATTTCGCGCCAAGCCTTGCGAGCATCGGTGGCAGGCTGACCAAAAATAGTCTGTCCTTCCTCTTTCACACTCTTATCGACGGCAGATATAGCAAGCACTGTCGTACGTTTGGCGATATACAAATCTTTATTGATACAAGCGCGAGCCCATATATTGCAGTCATCGTCGATATATGTACAACCGGCAATGGCACATTGGGCACCTATGAGGCAATGGTCACCGATATGGGTATCATGGCCAACCTGTACCAGGTTGTCGAATTTCACGCCTTTGCCAATATAGGTGTCGCCCGAAACGCCCTTGTCAATGCAAGTGTTTGCTCCAACTTCCACATTGTCACCGAGTATCGTTCGCCCACAGGATTCCAGTTTCTTCCATCCGTCTTTTCGCTTTTGGAAATAATAGGCATCCGCACCGATAGAGGCGCCGGAATGGATAATGACATTATCGCCAATAATGGTGTGGGCGTATATGCTCACATTGGCATGTATGACGCAATTCTTACCAATTTTCACATCCTCGCCAATGAAAACATTCGGCTGGATGATGGTTCCCTCTCCGATTTGCGCGTCGGGATGTATCAGTTCGGTCTGCGGGTGCAATTGGACAAAATGTCTGACAATGGTGACAAAATCGCCAACAGGATCTTCGGTAATCACCAAGGTCTTCCCTTCAGGACATTCCACTTCCTTGTTAATAAGGATTATCGTGGCCTCGCTATTCAATGCTTTGTCGTAATACTTCGGGGAATCCACAAAAGAGATATTTCCCTTCACGACAGAATGTATCTCATTGACACCGGTAACCAGATTATCTTTCTTACCGGAGACAGTCACTTTATGCCCAATAATACCACAGAGCTCGTCGAGGGTAATAGGGGTTTTGAATTCCATGTTGCTTATTTAACTCTTTCAGCGTATTTGTTGGTACGAGTGTCAACCTTGATCATCTCGCCTGTTTCGATAAAGAGAGGCACAAACACCTCGGCGCCAGTTTCCACAGTGGCACGTTTGGCCGCGTTGGTAGCGGTATCACCTTTCACACCGGGTTCGGTATAGGTAACCTGCAAATCAACAAAAGGAGGAAGCTCGCATGTCAGCGGAGTATCAGTATCGGCGTGATACATGATTTCCACGCCCTGACCTTCTTTCAGCAGACCGGGGTTGTTGATCAGCTCACCAGGAATAGCCAACTGTTCGTAGGTTTCTGAATGCATGAAGTTATAGGTGTCATCACCTTCTTTATATAAAAATTGATAAGGACGACGTTCAACACGGGCCAAATCAATCTTCACACCAGCGGTGAAAGTATTTTCCCATACACGCTGGGTTCTCAAATTACGCAATTTTGTTCTCACAAAAGCAGGACCCTTACCTGGTTTCACATGCTGAAATTCAACAATTGACCAGAGTTCGCCATTCAATTCGATACAAAGTCCATTCTTAAAATCTGCAGTTGTTGCCATAACTTATTCAATATTAGTTAATATTATTTCCAATTTTAGGGATGCAAAATTAAAAAAAAATCTTACGCCCTATTAATTTCTTAACATTTATTAAGATTACAAATCACTAATCTATTGCGCCGGCTGCCATATTATAAAGGCCTTCGGTCCATGATAGCCCCCCTCGGGCGAAGCGAGACTCCCCTTGAGGGTACCGTCCGAAACTCCCCTCGAATGCGAAGCATGAGACTCCCCTCGAGCACGCAGTGCGAGACTCCCCCACGGTCGAAGACCTGCTTCCCTCGAGTGAAGCGAGTCTCCCTCTTATGCGAAGCATATCCTCCCTACTTCTTCGGCATCCTCACGTAATGCGGCATCTCGAAGGGAATCTCCATGGAGAGCTCGATATAGCCGGCGAACTCGCCATTTTTAAACCAGGGGCACTGGTATATCATTTTCTTAATACCATTCTTTTCAATGGTATAAACATTGACATTATGATTGGCCAGCAAACCCAGTAGTTTGGTGCGGGCAGGCTCCGGGTGACAGTCGAGCAGCGACTGGCCTATGATACTTTTGCCGTCTTTGATAAAAGTTTGCACGGACTTGTCGTTCATGTCCAAAATAATGCCGTCCTTGTCGCAG
>CACXXY010000242.1 GCA_902771655.1 uncultured Bacteroidota bacterium
TCAAAAACTTAGTTGGCTTTTGAATTATAGTTTTCTTTCTTAAATTGTCATATTCTTTCAAATTGCTTGATCTGTGTTACTGTTAGCCCACCGATGTCTGAAGGGTCGTTGTAAAAGATTTTGTACCATTCTAGTGTCATCTCCAATGCTTTTCGGGCGTTGAGGTGGGGCCGCCAGCCGAGCACTTTGTCGGCTTTGGTGATATCCAATGACAGCAAGCCTGCCTCGTGTGGTTGGTTGGTGAGCTTGGGGAACACAAATGTTCCTTCACCCCATATTTCAGTGGCCATCTGTGTCATCTCCTCCACCGTCAAAGTATCGGCAGGATTGGGGCCGAAGTTGAATCCTTCGGCATAGCGAATGGGGTCTTCCATTAGTTTCTGTGCCAGCAGGATATAGCCGGAAAGTGGCTCCAGCACGTGCTGCCATGGGCGGACCGCTTTGGGGTTGCGGATCTGGATGGACTCGTTTTTGGACAAAGCCCGCACGATGTCGGGAACCAGTCGGTCGGCAGCCCAGTCGCCACCACCAATCACATTGCCGGCACGCGCCGAAGCGATGGCCTTATGATGCTGTTCGTAATTATCAGGATTAAAGAACGATTTCCGATAGGAGTCGATAACCAGCTCGGCACAGGCCTTGCTGGCGCTGTAGGGGTCGTATCCACCAAAACGGTCATCTTCCTTATATGCCTGTCCGGTCTCGTTGTTTTGATACACCTTGTCGGTGGTAATCATCACACCCACACAAGGCTTGTCCAACATGCGAATGCCATCCAACACGTTGGCAGTGCCGATAGCATTGACCTCAAAAGTCTCGGCGGGAATCTGGTAGGAGGTTCTCACAATCGGCTGCGCCGCCAAATGAAACACCACATCGGGCTGGCACTCGACCATGGTTTGGTGCAGCAACTTGGTGTCGCGCAGGTCACCGATGATGGAATGGCAGAGCGTCTCACCATGAATTACTTCAAAGAGACTTGGGTTGGTGTTTGGCGACAAGGAATAGCCTGTCACTTCCGCTCCCATTTGATGAAGCATCATAGTTAACCACGCACCCTTGAAGCCCGTGTGCCCTGTCAAGAAAACCTTTTTGTTGTTTAATACGTTGTCAATCACAATGTATAACCCTAACTATTAATTATTAATTGTTAACCGTTAATTGTTCCACATTTTCCACGGGGCTTTTCCCGATGCCCACAGTTCCTCAAGGTGCATTTTGTCACGCTGGGTATCCATGCATTGCCAGAAACCGTTGTGTTTATATGCTTTCAGTTGTTGCATGTTGGCAACTGTTTCAAGCGGCTCTTTCTCAAAAACGGTGTCGTCACCCTTGATAAAATTGAAAATCTCAGGTTGAAATACCATGAATCCTCCGTTGACAACACTGCTGTCCACATCCTGTTTTTCGCGGAAAGATTGGACAAAATTGTCATCACCCATGTCAATCACGCCAAAACGTTGACCAACGTTTACGGTTGTGAGGGTGGCAATTTTCCCGTGGCTCTGATGGAATTTTACCAGCTCGGCAATGTTAATGTCTGCAACTCCATCACCGTATGTGAGCATGAAGGGTTCATTGCCGACATATTTCTGGATGCGTTTCACACGTCCGCCAGTCATGGTGTTCAGTCCCGTATCTACCAAGGTCACTTTCCATGGCTCGACTGCTGAGGTGTTCAAAACAGTCAGCTTATTGTCTTCAGTAAAGTCGAACATGATATCGCTGTTGTGGAGATAATAGTCGGCGAACCACTCTTTGATGACATAGTGCTTGTATCCGCAGCAGATGATGAAATCGTTGTATCCGTAATGGGAATAAATCTTCATGATGTGCCAAAGTATAGGCTTTTCGCCTATCTCAATCATTGGCTTGGGTTTCAGATGGCTTTCTTCACTGATGCGGGTGCCAAAGCCTCCGGCAAGTAATACAACCTTCATAGTTTTATTCTAATTTAGTTTAATCTGCAAAGATACGAAAAAAAACAATGTGCTAAATAGATAATTTGCAAATGTGCCAATTATGTCACTAAAAGAAGAATGCTGTGTTGGGCTTTTTATTGGGTTCTAATATGATTACACCAAATCCCGATATTCCGCCCCGATGAGTTGGATGAGGTCGTCGGGGGCGACGTGCACCTGGAAACCGACCTTGCCAGCACTGAAATAGATTTTGTCGCAAAGGGTGGCACTTTCTTCCACGAAAGTGGGGAAGGGCTTCTTCATGCCAATAGGTGAGCAGCCTCCGTGGATATAGCCGGTGAGCGGCAACAGCTCTTTCTGCTTGATCATGGCGATGTTCTTGACACCAGCCGCGGTGGCGGCTTTCTTGAGATCCAAAGTGCAGCAGACGGGAATGACAAAAACATAGTGCTCGCCCGTGTTGGCTACCGTCACCAGGGTCTTGAAAACCGATTCGGGGGCTTCATTCAGCAGGTGGGCGATGGTCTCGCCGTCGGTCATCGTGTTGTCATATTCATGAGCGGTGAATGCAATGCCCTTTTGGCTCAATATCCGCATTACATTGGTCTTTTCCATAAAACACAAAAATAATTGTCATAAAATGATTATCATAAAATGATAATTATAAAATGATAAAAAATTCCCCCGACATACACGCCATCTAATCTCTATTGCTGACCCCTATGCATGGCCTGCGGTTCCACCGCATTTG
>CACXXY010000243.1 GCA_902771655.1 uncultured Bacteroidota bacterium
GATTATTCACAAAATATCGAAAAGGAATGTAAACTTACAGGGTTATGACCCTTAATCAAACTTTATTGCGGCCAATGGACTGCTTTTGCGGGCGACAAGGTAGGCCGGGATGACCAGTATCGCCATACACAGCACCAGAACTGCTACATTCACCGCCAAAATCAAGGGAATGTTGAATGCAACCGGCACGTAGGAAACATAGTATGTGGCAGCATCCAGCCGCACCCAGTGCCATTGCCGTTGCGCCAAACATATCAATAGCGCCACCAAATTGCCCCATAGCAGGCCTTTCAGCAAGATATCAGCGGCTATCATCAAAAACAGCGACACCACCGACTTGGTTTTCATACCCATGGTCTTCAACAGGCCAATGGTCGCTGTCTGCTCTATCACAATGATGAAAAAAGCAGACATCATGGTGATCAAGCATACACAAAAGGTAATGACCAGCAATACGATGACATTGGTGTCGAAGAGGGCTATCCACTGAAAGATCTCCGGAAAAACCTGTTTGATACTCTCCGCTTTCAAGTTGTAACCTATCTTCAAGTCTATTTTCTGGGCCAACTCATCCAAATTCTTGTCATCATGGAGCAGCACCTCCATGCCACCCACCATGTTGCTGTCCCACTGGTTGAGTTTCTGTATCTGCCGCAAGTCCACCAAAGCCATCTGGCTGTCATATTCTGGCAAGCCCGTCTCATAAATCCCCACTACAGTGAAGCTACGCTGCATTGGCGGATCTTGCACAAAATAAGTCCTCACCTTGTCTCCTACATTCAGTTTTAGTCTTTTAGACAAGGTAGAGGAAATAATAATATCTTTGGAAGTGAGCGTATCCTCCAAAGTCAACAATTCTCCAGCTATCAGGTTTTTCTTAAAATGTGCTGTATCAAAACTTTGGTCTATGCCTTTCAGCACAACCCCTTCCACTTGGTCATCCGTTTTAATCACCCCTGATTTAGTGGAATAGCATTGCACAGACTTCACATCTGACATGGCCTTGATTTCCTCTACAAATGTTTGGTTTTTTTCGAACGGCACGGGTTCGAACGAATAGTTCATATCGTAATTGGAAATACGGACATGCGAACCCATAGCCACGACCTTGTCGCGTATGACTTGCTTATAGCCAGTAGTTACTGCTATGGCCACAAGCATCACCACGATACCCAAAGCGACACCAGCCACAGACAATCTCACAATAGGCCGTGAAAAACTGCTGTTTTCCCCTTTCAGCAGTTTCCTCACCGTTTGAAGATAAAAGCTGAAGGATGACATGATTAGAACATATAATTATAGCCCACTCTGACTATGGGAGTGTACCATGCGCCATAATAATTCACTCCGTCTGGATTATATTGATATACAGGCAACAAGATAACGGTAGATATACTGGAATGCTCAGTCAAGTCTTTGCGGTAACCAGCACCTACGAGAAACACATGCGAAGAACTTCTGAATCTTTCCACCTCGTTGCCATACATGTCGTATTTTCTGACCGGAAAATTAACGAACTCATATTCTACATGCAACACCAATTGTCTATCGATGAGATAAGCCTCCACATACGGGCTAACCCCAAAAGTATTGCTCACCTCCTTCATGGGCACATTCCATCTGAAAACGTAGGTGGCAGTCACACCTATTGCCAACTGTTCGATAGGGACAAAAGCAAACTTAGGCTGTATCTGCAATCCCATCAAAGCACCGATTTCCACTCCAATATTACCACCCGTCTGGAATTTGATTTTACGGTCCGGATTATCTTTGGAGGAAACAGTACGAAGACTCTTGGGGAGGGGCACGTCGAATCTGACCTGTGCCCACACCCCTTGAGCAATGAATAACATCAATAGGAAAATGATTATTCTCTTCATTTCGTTTTTATTTGCCTGCTGCCTGGCAAGCGGTGATAGCCACGAGGCTGACGATATCTTCAACGGAGCAACCGCGTGATAAGTCGTTGATAGGAGCTGCCATACCCTGCATCACAGGACCGACAGCATCGGCACCAGCCATACGCTGCACCAGTTTATAGGCGATATTGCCCACTTCCAATGACGGGAATACAAGGACATTAGCCTTACCAGCCACGGGGCTACCAGGGGCTTTCTTCTCGGCCACAGACGGGATGATTGCGGCATCGGCCTGCAAATCACCATCGATTACCAGTGTGGGATCCATCTCTTTGGCAATGCGGGTAGCGTTCACCACCTTGTCCACCAATTCGTGTTTAGCGGAACCCTTGGTAGAGAAGCTCAGCATGGCGATACGCGGTTCGATACCAGCGATATTGCGGGCGGTTTTTGCGGTCACCACAGCAATCTGAGCCAACTTGTTCTCGTCGGTGTTCGGATCGGCAGCACAGTCTGCGAAGACCATAATACCATTGTCGCCCCATTTCTTGTCGGGGAAGCACATGATAAAAGCACCTGAAACCACAGAAATGCCAGGCAGAGTTTTAACAATCTGGAAGGCGGGACGCAACACATCGCCGGTAGCATGCTGGGCACCGGTAACTTCACCGTCGGCATCACCGTTCTTAATCAACAGAGTGGCCAAATACAAGGGATCTTCCACCAGCTTGCGGGCTTCCTCAATGGTCATGCCTTTTTTCTTGCGGATTTCGTACAGCATTTCAGCATAGAATTCCTTC
>CACXXY010000244.1 GCA_902771655.1 uncultured Bacteroidota bacterium
AATATGTCACAGAAAGCTTTGGGACCGGAGGTGGTGCTACCCTCAAGACGTTCACTTATCTTGTGGGGCCTTACGGTGTCTTTGCTGTAGTGGAGCATGATGATGAAGAGCGCATCCATTACATCCTGAAAGACCACCTCGGCTCGTGGACTACGATTACCGATGCAGAAGGCGTTGTTGAGCAGGAACTCTCCTTCGATGCCTGGGGCAACCTGCGCAACCCAGCGACATGGTGTGGCAATTTCTCCGGCACGCCGATGTTTGACAGAGGCTTCACAGGACACGAGCATATATCGGACTTCGGCCTCATCAACATGAACGGCCGTTGCTACGATCCTTTGACCAGCAGTTTCCTCTCAGTGGATGCCTATGTGCAGGACCCCGCCAGTGCCCAGGCCTTCAACCGCTACGCCTATTGCGGCCACAACCCGCTGCGCTACGCCGACCCGACAGGGTGGTATTACGGACCGCCAGGCGCCAACAATGCCCCCAACATCAACCCTGTGGGCCACACCACATACTATTCCAACGACCCCAACGACATGCTTTGGGGAAGGAGTGTGCATCCATGTGATAACGGTTCTTCTGGGTATGTGAATGGTACAGCGGTTACGAGCACGGGGTATAGCGAAGGGAATAGTACAAGTCAGAATACGACATCATCGGGGATAATACCAAAACCGATAAAAACGGGCGAGGGTTATTATTTAAACATTTTTACTGGTAGAATTGAATATAACCTTGGAGGAGAAAACCTATTGTATGATAAAGGACTTATGTTTATGGCATCACCAGATGCAACAGTTGGCGATGTTTATGACAAACTAAACAATTTGGGGCTTACATTTGGTTACGATGAGGGAGGAAAGTATTATAATACCGAATCTTTAATCAAAGGTTGGAATCTATGGCACGGTATTCCAGCAATGGCTACTTTCTTTGGTGGAATGACGATAGATTGTTTCATTAGTACAATAATCTCATTTGGACACGTTGTTAATGAAGTCAAAACCTCAAATCAAATACGAATACAAGAAAACGCGAACAAAACTGTTGAAATGCTTAAAGTGAAAGAAGGAGGAAATGTCACAGTAATGAAAGGAGAAGATCCATTATTTCGAGTGCATCAACCAAGAACACATGGACAAGAAAATGCATCAATTACTATTTTTGAAAAGATGAAGAATCCAAATACAAATACATATTTTAACCATCCATCCCATAAAGTTCAACCGTTTTCACATGAATCATATTGGAAATTGAAACAAGCTGAAAAGAGAAGATTTGGTTATTATTTAAAGACGAAAGGAGGACGTTAAATGGTTGTAATAGCTATTGGTGTGTTTTCAATTGTCGACAAAACTATAGTTGACAATATTGTGTCTAAATTTCCCTGTTTGAGTGTATTGTGGGAGTATGACAATTATAAAATTGATGAAGAAAAAGGATTGGATGAGATGAAGAAGTATTTCAATTTGTATAAGATTGGAATAGTTGTCCATAAAAACGATATTTTACATTGCCATTCGTATACGCTAATTGATGAAATTACAAATTATTATATTCATAAAAAACCTTATCCATCATTATTTAGTTTTATTGATTCCATTGATTTAAACCGTTTTATTTTAGCTATTGCTGACGAATGGGAAAGAAACGATTTGGTTAGATTAGAAGAAATGCCTTTTGTTGACGTCAAGAAGAGACTCTCTTCGGTGTATGTTTGGTGCGAGGAATACCTTAATCTTCAAACTAATGTATTGACTTTTGACGATAGTCATCCTTTGATTCTTGATATTCATTGCTAAAGTATAAATGAAACAACCTGAACCCAATTGCCTGCAGGCACCTACACGATGCGCGTCATCATGGAGGATGGGAAGGCTTATTCGGACAAAGTAGTGAAGGAGTGATGATGATACAATTAATGCCGCCGTTTATTGGCGGCATTACTTAGATTTACAAAAGATTTATGGAAGATTTGCTTCCTTAAATCAACTATAGATTCCGTTCCCTCCATTGCTGGCTGAATGACTTGGAGGCAAACTCTGGCAAGGGCCTGTTTTCTCCCCAAAGCAGTGCCAACAACCGTTTCAACTCCAACTTTTTGAAAAACAACGGACTGTCCATCTTTTTCCGCGACTTGCAGTGCCAAATCATGGCCTTCAACAAAGCATCATATTTGGCATTGCCCGTCTTTTCGGTGATGGCCAAATGACGGTTTTCTATAATCAAGTCATCCAACGGAATCTTTACGGGACAAATCTCCACACACTTGCCACATAAGGAACAAGCAGAATTAAGGTAATTGTAATCCTCCAAACCCTCCATCAAAGGTGTCATAACAGTCCCTACCGGACCAATGTGCTTTGTTCCGTATGAATAACCACCGATGTTCTTGTAGACTGGACACACGCTCACACAAGCGCCACAATGGATGCATGACATCACTTTGCGTTGCTTTTCATGCGCAAGCAACTCGGAGCGATTATTGTCCAAAAGGATGACATACATCTGCTCAGGTCCATTGCCCGTCTTGGAAGGACCAAAAGTGATGCTGTTGCAAGCCGCCATGCTTTGTCCAGAAGAATGTAATGAAAGCAATGGCAACAATACGCTTAAA
>CACXXY010000245.1 GCA_902771655.1 uncultured Bacteroidota bacterium
CATTTTTTTAGGCCATAAACAAGCCATACAAGCCAGGACAGGTACCAAATCGACATTCTGGCTCATGTCTAATTCTACCACTTCCTGCTGTTTAATAAAACGCTCATTATAAGAGATAACCACTCCATCTTCTTCCTGGCGACTCTCAACGCCCCATTCGGAAAACCAGCGAGCCAAAACCGCATCAGACTGAATGGAGGCCAAATCCATGCGCATCAATTTATAGGATGATGGAACGTCAACGTTCTTTTCAATATTTCGTAATTCACTGCATACGAAGCTTTTCGCACCAGCAGGCGACATAACATCAGCATCTGCAGCAAGCTCCCACTTACCATTTTTTTGTTGTTGCGACAACAAAAGATTCGCATACCAATACACGGCGGCACTCCAGTCGCCCAAGCGCTGGGGAGTCAAATCAGCCTCTCCATTTATAACCGCCTTTGTCATAGCGATATAGGCAACAGAAGACGGTTTTTCAGGCTGGACATGCAGCTCTTGCAAACCGATTTTATCGGCAATCAGCAACAAAGCCGTGGCGAATTGCCCCGAACGGGTGCAATCGATGGTCATTTCAGAGGCATGGAGGGTTTTGCCATGAATTTGCCAGAAACCAACATATTCCATATCTGTAGAGACGGGGCATGCCCCGTCTCCCAAAAAATAAACGTAACGATCGTTAGAGACGGGGTACACGTCTCCAAAAGGATAAACGTCACCAACGTTAGAGACGGGGCATGCCCCGTCTCTACGTGGACAATATTGGACATCCGCCCCGATTGAACGTAATGCCTCCACCAATTCCTCTATTGGACGATGTAACAAACGCTCGGTGCCTGTCAACAACCATTGTCCGGGGGTAATCGCCAATACCGCCATCAAAAAACGGTATGCTGCTCCACAATCACGCACATCTATGCACACCGGTTTGTCCGCCGGATTTTGTCCCGACTCGGCCTCCGCAATTCGGGCAAGGCAGTCACGCACAATCCGAACATCCACCGGGAAACCATCGTCCACTTTGTCCAATGGGCGGCGCTTCAAAAAATTACATATCAACTTTCTGATATACAAACTTTTAGAAACCGGAAGCATTATTTTTTCCATACAAAGCGAAATCAATTCAAAAAAACAAAAAACAAGACCATTTTTTTGGTGCAAAATTAGGATTTTTTTATTATCTTTGCATAGTCTAAAAAAATTAATATAGTATTGATTATGAGCGAATTAGAAAACAAACAACCCCAAGAGCAAGAATACACTGCGGAGAATATTCAGGTATTGGAAGGTTTGGAGGCAGTAAGAAAGCGTCCGGCCATGTATATCGGTGATGTTGGAGAGCGCGGATTGCACCACCTGGTCTATGAGGTTGTCGATAACTCCATTGACGAAGCATTAGCAGGTCACTGCGACAAAATCGACGTGACCATCCATGAAGATAACTCCATTTCAGTATTGGACAACGGACGAGGTATTCCGACCGACTGGCACGAGAAAGAGAAGAAATCAGCTTTGGAAGTCGTATTGACAGTACTTCATGCCGGTGGTAAGTTCAACAAAGACTCCTACAAGGTTTCCGGCGGTCTGCACGGTGTGGGTGTCTCATGCGTGAATGCCCTGTCCAAGCAATTGCGCGCCGAGGTATTCAGAAACGGCATCCATTACATGCAGGAATACGAATACGGTCACCCTTTATATGCTGTAAAAGAAGTCGGCAAAACCGACCAGCGCGGTACGCTGATCTGGTTCAAACCTGACGACAGCATCTTCATCATGCACGAATACCACTATCAGACTTTAGCCACCCGTATGAAAGAGTTGGCTTTCCTGAACAAAGGTATCACACTGACTATTACAGATTTAAGAGTCAAAGATGACAACGGGCAAGCTTTAAGCGAGACTTTCTATTCCAAAGATGGTTTGAAAGATTTTATCCAATATCTTGATGGTGGACGTGAGAAAATCATGGAACACCCGATATACATGGAGGACGACGGCTCCGAAACCGGCGTTCCCGTAGAGATTGTGATGCAATACAACACTTCCTTCACCGAGAATATCCATTCCTACGTCAACAACATCAACACCATCGAAGGTGGTACTCACCTGACCGGTTTCAGAAGCGCCTTGACACGTACGCTGAAGAAATATGCTGACGACAGCAAGATGCTGGAAAAATTGGCCAAACAGAAAATCGAGATTGCCGGTGACGACTTCCGCGAAGGTCTGACCGCCATCATCTCTGTGAAAGTCGCTGAGCCTCAGTTCGAAGGACAGACCAAAACCAAGTTAGGCAACGACGAAGTGAAGGGTATTGTCGATCGTATTGTAGGTAAGATGCTTACCTATTATCTCGAAGAGAACCCCAAAGATGCCAAAGAAATTGTTGATAAGGTCATCCTTGCCGCCACTGCCCGTCACGCAGCCCGTAAGGCACGTGAGATGGTGCAGCGTAAAAGCGTCTTCAGCGGCGGCGGACTCCCTGGCAAACTTTCCGACTGCTCCTCCAAAAACGCCGAGGAATGCGAATTGTTCCTCGTCGAGGGTGATTCTGCAGGCGGAACCGCCAAGCAGGGCCGCGACAGCAAGCACCAGGCTATCCTGCC
>CACXXY010000246.1 GCA_902771655.1 uncultured Bacteroidota bacterium
GAAAAAGTAGTAAATATTGAGCCAACACGTTCATCAAAACACCCCGCAAAACCGCACGCAAATCATGCAGTTTCACCCCTGTGTTTCCACCGGGAAAGAGAAAGATGATGAAACAGGCTACGGATACTTCGGTGCGAGGTATATGGACCACGAATTATTAACCTCATTTATTTCTGTCGACAGATATGCAAGTAAGTACCCATTCATTTCTCCCTATGCCTATTGTGCTTGGAATCCGATAAGATTAACAGACCCCACTGGGGATACATTATTTGCATTGGATTGTGAATCCCAGGTTGACATAATGAGCTTAGCTGGCCAATATCGGAAAAGAGTTCTATTTAATGATAGAGGTGTCGCTTCTCTTGATTATACTGGGATGTCCAGTGAAGAAAAGGAAGCAATGAATTCCGACCCTGGTGTAGCATTGATAAAAGATATTGTAGAATCTCCTTTGAAAATATTATATGAGTCGACAGATGTAGTCTGTTGTACCAACCCAGATGGTAGCAAAACAGTCGGAACTGTCCTCAAAGACAGGTCGAAAATTGTCAATCTATCGCGTTTCGGACTTGATAGTAATGACGAGCTCCCGTATTTGCCTCGGGATGGTTATGATGGGCAGGTGGTTATTTCTCCAAACGCAAAATATTATAGTGATGGATTCCTGGTATTGCGAACAGAAATCATAGGACATGAATTGGCAGAGAACTATGCTAGAACAGTAAAGAAATTAAATTATAAGTATCCCCCCGAAGAGGGCAAACAAGGAGCTCACCAATACGCCAATGAAAGAATGAACAACCCTCACAAAAATTATTCGGTCAGATACAAACCGCAGTTTAACATTCAACACAAAAGAAAAGCAGATGAATACCTGGGTTATTAAGTCATTATGCATTATTGTTTTTTGCATATTCGGGCAATCGTTACATGCCCAATATATTTTGGAGCATAGCGACAATTATCCAAGGGAGTTGAACAACCCCGAATTCTGCCATACGTACAAGATAGATGGTTACTGGAGTCAAACATACATCTACTACGAAATGATTGACAAGAATCAATTTAACAATAAAATAGAGATAGTAAACAAAAGTTATGGCAATGAATGGGGCTTTTATTTCATACAATTGCATATCGACCAAAAGGATACATTAATTTGCGCAACAAGTGACAGTAGTGAGTATGTATCTATTCGGGATTCCATTCCGAAGCATATTTCTTTAACAATATTCGGTCGATCAGGCAAAATCCAAGTTCCCATTAATGAGAAGGAAATCCCCTCTAAAATAACTATCCTTTGGGGGAATAATGATACTCACGGCATTCTGACCATCCGTAGCAAAAGGAAGTTGGACGAGGAGACAATCCTGTCAATCCAACGAGACGTTTCCGTAGGAAGACATCCCTACCATTATGATGAGTACTATTATTTCATTTCAAAAAATCCCCAAGATTGACGATGGAGAGTACCTTCTAGAGGTCCTATGAACTGATACCTGTCACAGGAATAATTGAACCGAACAGCACATAAAACCGACACCCCAACTCGCACGAAATTCGTGCGGGTTTACCCCTCAGCCTATCTGGTGCTCACCGAACAGGGGTACACCAACGTTACGGAAGTCGAGAGCAGAGGAAACTCGTTTGCTTTGCCGAGATGTAGTAATGTCACGAAACGTAAGCATTACTATGCCGGCACCGAACGGATATGTGCCAAGATTGGTGGAGGCTTTGGCGCCCATTTCTCCGAGGAACGTCCGGATCTGCAAGAAACGGCAAACAAACTTTTTGCCCAAAGACGTGATGATATTCACCATCGTGAACTACCGCAAAATGATTTGAATTGTGTCGTGTCATATGGACATGTATCGGACGATGAACTCAACGCTCCTCTTTACGATATGCCCAATCACCTCTATGCCGACGCGGAAATTAATCTCGAATGGTTCCATCATGTTGTTGAACGGTGCGAGCAGGAGACTGAAGAAGAAAACGACATCTTTTTTTACCACTCCGACCACCTCGGCAGCGCCAGCTGGATAACAGATAGCGCCGGTATCGCCGTTCAGCACCTGCAGTACCTGCCCTACGGCGAGCCCTACGTGGACCAACGCACCAGCGGCTACAGAGAACGCTTCCGATTCACCGGCAAAGAGAAAGACGAGGAAACGGGCTATGGCTACTTTGGCGCCCGCTACATGGACCACGAACTCATAACCATGTGGCTGAGTGTCGACCCGATGATGGACAAGTACCCGTCAATTAGCCCTTATGCCTACTGCGCGTGGAATCCGGTGAAGTTGGTTGACCCGGATGGAAGGGAGGCAATAGACGAGGATGATTGGTACAAGAATAAAGAGACTGGCGCTGCTTTCTGGCGTGAGGGTCATGCAAAACAAATTCAGCTGGGAGGTGACACATACGACAATATCGGAGAGTCTTATTCGGCGCTTAATATTGATGGAACCTATTCGAATTATTACCAGAATTATTTGATTACAATAGGAGAAGAACGAGACGCATCTAAATTGGCGTATCGAGACAAAGGACTTCGAAC
>CACXXY010000247.1 GCA_902771655.1 uncultured Bacteroidota bacterium
GACCACCCGCTGCATGAAGTCGGTGTCCCAGTTGAGTTGCATCTCCACGAGGAAGATGGTGCCGGCGGAGTCCTCGCACCGCACATCCACGATGCTGTTTTTGCGGGTGGGGGTCTCGGGCATCATTTCAGGAGGAACATACTGGATGTTGGTAATGACCCGCCCGTCTTCCAACGGCAGGAAGGCGTTGAGCAGGCTTGCGGCCAAGTCGATGTGCTCGCCGAAGACTTTCCGGAAGGTGACATCTGTCACGGGACTGTAATATTTGTATGGTGTCATGGTGCCTTTTTTTCTGCAAATATACAATAGAAAACACATTTATCAGGTGTTTTCTGAGAAATTTTTTGTAGCTTTATATCAATAAGTTAGAAAAATACACTTAAAATATTAACAAACAATAGTTAAAAAAAGGTTTGATTTTGAAGATTATGGCATAAAAAAAGAAAAAAAAGGTAATTCATAGAGAGATATTGATGTTGTCTCATCATTACCTGTCATCAGCTGCAGTTTCCTACGCCGCGAGGGGAAGCAGGGGTGTCATCCTAGCCCCACACTGCGGTCTTCGACCTTTGTGTGGGATTAATTGCACTTCGTGTGTGCTGCCTCTCCGAGGCAGTAACCCTGGTTGGGTAATACCTACACTGCGAGGGGTGTCATCTTAGCCCCACACTGCGGCCTACGACCTTGTGTGGGGTTAATTGCACTTCGTGCATGCTGCCTCTCCGAGGCAGTAGCCACGGTCAGGTAATACCTGCGCCGCGAGGTGGATGCTGGTATTGCCCTATCCCCTGCGGTGCGCTATGCTCTTGCGCCTAAGCAGTGAACTTGCCCGCCGCGGAAGGGGTGGCAGGAATAGAAGACGATAAAAAAGTATGTGATATTCGTGGAAATTTTGCTTTGTGGTAAAATTGCGATAAAGAAAAAATTGTCATTTAAAATAAATGTTTATCTTTGCACTTTGTAAGAGATAACAAAACAGATAGAGAAAGTATGGTTTCGCAAAGTATTAACAACCAATATTTCCCATTTTTCCCCCCTTACACACTGCGCACACCATGCTGCCGTGTATTTAGCGTAATCTATTACCCATTCAATCATACATTTATTAACCAAAGCATATTCAAATGAGAAAACTTTTCATTTTGGGAACGGCATTTGTTGTTTCCGTGGCGATGTTATTTACATCATGCAAAAAAGAGGAAGTGAACAACAATGGCAACAGCAACGGCGACACCGAGAATCCTGGAGGTGGTGGTTCAGGCGGAGGCTCCGGCTCTGGTAATCAGGAATACCCTGAGACGGCGGTGGTTCTGCCCAATGCGGTTTCCGATATTGACGGCAACAGCTACGATGCGGTGCAGATAGGCAACCAGGTGTGGATGGCGGAGAACCTTCGCACCACAAAATATGCTGACGGCACGACGATACCGATGGGCAGCACGTATAGTTTAACAGATCCTTATCGTTATGCTCCCAACAATGAAACAAGTAACGTGGCGTCGTATGGCTACTTGTACAACTGGCCCGCAGTGATGCACGGGGCAAGTGGCAGTGAAGCCAACCCCAGTGGCGTACAGGGCATTTGCCCCACGGGCTGGCATGTGCCCAGCGATGCGGAGTGGACAGAACTGACCAACTATATGAAGACGCAGCCCGCCTATATGGCAAGTGGCAACGCCGACCATTTGGCAAAAGCCTTGGCGGCGACCTGGGGATGGAACGGTTCAAGCGAAACGGATGCGCCGGGTAATGATCCCACCACCAACAATGCCACAGGTTTCTCGGCCCTTCCCGCTGGCGGCTACGACAACGGCGGCTACGGCTATTTCGGCTACGGCGCCTACTTTTGGAGTGCTACGGAGGGCAATGGCGACGGCGCATACGGTCGCTACCTCTACTACGACTACGCCGGCGTGAGCAGGTACAACGACGATAAGTACAACGGATTCTCGGTCCGTTGTGTTCGCGATTAGAGCAGACCGCACAAGCGCGAAGCGCCAAAGCGGTCTGTCAAGAGAACCCCGCAGTAAGGCGGGCGAAAATTTCAGGCTCTTTGACCAACAAATTCCGCCAGAATTCCGGGCGTTACGATTCCCGGAAGCGTGCAAAATATTCATCGGGCAACCCACTTGCATCTGTTGCGTTCGCGATAAATAGGTAATTTGTTTAATCCTGTAGAGACGCACGCCGTGCGTCTCTACTTTTATGCGCATGTTTCTAATTTTAAGAATATCAGTTATGAAAATTGAGGAAATTTTAAGCATCGAATCCACCAACATTGCCTATAGGTAACCTTACTTCACAGGTGTTCGCAGATTATTATCTCACGCCATCCGACCGTTTTGTGAAGGAGACATTGAAAATGGCATACTATGGACGTTATGTGGATGATTTTTATATTGTGGACACCGATAGAAAAATGTCTGGTTGAGGCGGTGCCGCAGATAGCCTCGGTGCTTGCTTCTATTGGTTTAAGCCTGCATCCCAATAAGACAAGAATAATGCCTGTCACGCAGTCTATCAACCTCTTTTGAGCCGTTCGCAAGGTTACGGTATCTAAATCATAAAATCAAGAGTAAAAATTTTTTCTTCCTCGGCTAAAGCCACACTCTTCCGCAGTGGCATTGCTCAGTGCTTCGGCGCAAGTGTACCCCGCACCGCGGTATAGATACCTGGTGCGTTGCAAATGAGCAAATTGACTAATTTGCCAATTTGCTAATTACAAAGTCCACGGCGGCTTCGATGCCAGCGGGGTTCTTGCCACCGGCAGTGGCTAAGCCGGGTTGTCCGCCACCACCACCCTGGATGAGTTTGCCCGCCTCGCGCACCAGCTGCCCGGCATTGAATCCGGCAGCTACCAAGTCGTCAGACAAAGCTACAATCAGGTTTGGTTTTTCGCCG
>CACXXY010000248.1 GCA_902771655.1 uncultured Bacteroidota bacterium
CTCCAGGTGTTTACTTTGTCAATAAAATACTTCATCTTTTCTTCCTTTCTTTTTGTTGTTTGTGATTCTTTGCGGGGTGCCGGGTCTTGCTCCCGGTGGCGGTCAGTCCAGATTGTTTCTCCCGCTCACCCCTGTTGCCGGTCTTTCCCGGCGGCCATCCACGGCCTGTACTCAGGGCTCCAAGGCATTCCGTTGTCTGTTGTGGCTTTGGCGAGTCTTCCTAATTGTTTCTTTTGTCGTTTTGCTCGAATGTGGCCAAATAGTCTGGGCGGAACAGGTCGAGCCGGTTGTCCCATAGATAGGCATACACCTCCTTGTTTGCCGGGCTCAGACCCAGGCCACCGCTACGGACTATGCGCAGCAGTTTGGTGGTGTCGATGCCGAACTGCTCCTTTACCGCCGCTGACCATCCACGTGCAAAAATCCTGTCGTATGTTTTCTTTCCTTCCATAGTTGTCTTAACCTGAAAAAAGTTGACACTTTTGGGAACAATACCAAAAGTAAAAATGAGACAAAAGACACAGACACGACAAGTGTACAATGAAGAGCTCGGATGCTACGAGTGGAAAGAGGTCGAGACGGACAGGTATGTTTTCGACGAGACAGACAAGATTGCGATAGCACGGGAGTACTACGAGCGCAAATGCCCGGCATCGGAGATAGTTGCCAAGTACCACATCAGCAGCGCGGTAGTGCTGTACGGGTGGTTAGACAAGTACCTGAATGAAAAAGTTTGCGTATCTTTGCAGCAGGAAACGGATAACGATACCGACATGTCAAAGAGAAGCAAACAGCAACTGGAAGAGGAACTCAAGGCGATGAAGGCCGAGAACAAGCGGCTACAGGAGGCGCTTGAGCTTGAGAAGCTGCGTTCCAGGGCCTACGACACGATGATAGACGTGGCGGAGGCGAACTTCAACATCCCCATAAGAAAAAAAGCTGGCACCAAACAGTGAGTCTGCTCCGCGAGGCGGAGCCGGGCTTCGGGCTCGGTACGCTGTGCGGACTGTTTGGTTACAGCAGGCAGACATATTACAAGCGCGTCGATGACGAGGGTTTCCGCCAACTGGCGCTCGAGCCGATGATTGTGGATCGGGTCAAGGAATACCGCAATGACAACCCGCGGCTTGGCAGCGTGAAACTGTGGCTGATGTTGAAACGGCAGTTTGAGGACACGGGATGTTTCCCGGGCAGGGACGCATTCATAGAACTGCTGCGCCGCCACGGGCTGATGGTGAAGATACGCAGGCGGCATCACTATGTCACCACCGACTCCAACCACAATTACAGAAGATACCCCAATCTCATCAAGGGGATGGCAGTGACGGCTCCCAACAGGGTGTGGGTGAGCGATATCACCTATATCGAGACGGAAGAAGGGGTATTTTACCTCTCCCTGGTGACGGATCTCTACTCACACAAGATTGTCGGCTGGTCGCTAGGACCTACGCTTGACACCACATACCCATTGGAGGCATTGCACATGGCACTGTCCACGCTGCCGGAAGGCGACGCACCATATCTCATCCACCACTCCGACCGCGGCTGCCAGTACTGCAGCCACATCTATGTGGAGACACTCAAAAGCAGAGGGATACAGATAAGCATGACCCAGAGTGGCGACCCTCTGGAAAACGCCGTCGCCGAACGCGCCAACGGCATTCTCAAGACGGAGTGGCTCTGCCGCATGGTCATCCCCGACGGAAAGAAGTGCAGAACCGAGGTGCAGCGCATCATCGGCTTCTATAACGACGAGAGACCGCACATGAGTGTGGGCTGGCAGACGCCCTCCGAAGCACACGTCCAGACCGGGTTACAGAAAAGATGCTGGAAAAATTCATGGGAGAAACCTCCGGATTGAAAAAAAGTGCGTAACTTTGCACCGCCAAAAGAGAATCACGACGGTTTATGCCACCAGTGATGAAAAATCCAGCGGGGCATCGAGCCCCGCCTGGATTTTGCCAAAAGAGAAGTCACTCTGGATTGTCCCCCAGTAATGAAGTAGGGGGTGTCAAGCGATTCAGTGTAATTGTAAACTCGAACAGGCGAAAGAACCGAAAAGTGTAAACCGATACCGTGATGGTGTAAGCCGGATTAGGGATATGGCCTAAATATTGTAAACCAATTCAGTTTAACCGTCCCAAATCTGTCAACCAATTCTAGGGAAAGTCAAACTCAGTATATGTTGCACCATGAAAAGTAGACACATGTTCATAAAAATGTAATTAGTGAACAGATTTTCGTTCATTTTTTTGTGGTTAATACGTGATTATTCGTTCATTTTTTTGTATATTTGCATTGTGAAATATTATAAGAAAGATGTATAGAAGTGTTGTAAATCAACTGATTGAGTGGAAAGAATCGGATGAGAGGAAGCCGCTTATTGTGCTTGGGGCTCGACAGGTTGGCAAAACATATAGTCTGCTTGACTTCGGGAAACAGCACTATAAGTATGTCGCATATATCAACTGTGATGAAAACGAGCAGGCCAAGAATCTCTTTGTGCAGGACTACAACATGGAGAGGG
>CACXXY010000249.1 GCA_902771655.1 uncultured Bacteroidota bacterium
TGATAATGATGGTGTTGGAGCTTCAAGCGAATCCACTGGCGAAGGTGTGGTAAGTTTGGGCGATGCTGGTTATGCTGTGTTGACTTTCGGTATGCCGATCAGCAATGGAGAAGGTTATGATTTCGCTGTGTTTGAAAATGCTTTGAACCATACTTTCCTGGAACTGGCTTTCGTGGAAGTAAGTTCTGATGGTGAGCATTACTATCGCTTCCCCTCAGTGTCCAATACCCAGACCGAGCAGCAAATCAGTAATGGTGGTGCGTTAGATGCCACTAAGATTAATAACTTGGCTGGTAAATATATCGTTGGCTGGGGTACTCCTTTCGATTTGGAAGAACTGGATGGCTACAGCAATCTGGACATCAACAATGTAACCCATGTGCGTGTTGTGGATGTGGTGGGTAGCATTAATCCCTTGTATGGAACTACTGATAAAAATGGTCATCTGATTAACGATCCTTATCCGACACCCTGGAATACCAGTGGTTTCGACTTGAGTGGCGTGGCCGTGATGAACGGCTGGACTCCTACTGCAGTCAACAACTATCAGCAGGAAATCAGCTTCATGGCTTATCCTAATCCCTGTCAGAATGTGCTGAACGTAAACAATGTTACAGTGAATGAACCCGTTTCCTTGTTCAATGCTATGGGTCAGCAGATTTGGAATGGCATGACGCAGGATACTTATTTCCAGCTAGACATGCAGTCCTATCCCGCTGGCATGTACATGTTGCAAGTGGGCACCCAGATGACGAAAATCATCAAGAAATAACACATTGCTATAGAGACGCAAAATTTTGCGTCTCTATGAATTATGTGGAGATTTGTGTAATAAAGTTGTTGAAGGGGCATGATTTTTGGTCATGCCCTTTTTATGTATGGTTCGTAACCATTTTGTTTTTGTAGAGATGACGGCCGTGCATCTCTACAAATTATGAAATCAATGCTATGAATTTCGCCATTTTCTCGCGATTGGCTTGCACCTGCTGAAAAAAACGCAGTTGATTACGTGTACGCACGAGATTGTGTTCAGGATACTTGATTTTATAATAGGTATCGCCATTGAGATAGTCAGTTAGGAAACGCACGGCTTGCATCATGGGAAATAAGGCTACAGCAAAGGGAAGATGTTCTCGTTCTATGGGGGTAAGGAGGGATGAGGTTGATTCCAGATAGCCACGTGTGAAAGCCTCAAAAATTTCCCAACGGAAAGTTATTTTGTTCAAGTCGGGAGAGTCCTCTGCTTGGCTGTTGGCGGCGGTGCGCAGAAAGTCGCCATAGTCGGAGAAAATATAGGCTGGCATTACGGTATCAAGGTCAATGATACAGAGTACGTTACCATTGCGGTCAAAGAGCATGTTGTTCACTTTTGTGTCGCAGTGGCAGATGCGTTTGGGTAACAATCCTTGGCGGTGCAGCTGTTCTGCCATACACATTTCACTGGCATGAGCCTCAATGAGTTCCAATTCTTGACCCACTTCTTTCACACGTTTCACCGTATCATTGGCAACAGCTTGGCGTAGTTGAGTGAGTCGCAGTTCCATGTTGTGAAAGTCGGGAATGGTTTCGCCCAAAGGCTCGTTGAGGTCGGTGAGTTGCTGCTGAAAATGACCGAAAGCATGCCCGCAGTCATAGCTGCTCTGGGGTGTTACCTCTTCTACAGTGAGCGTATTGGCAATATAAATACTGAGACGCCAATAATTTTGACCGTCAAAGTGATAGGTTTTTCCGCTAGCAGTGGACACGAAATGTAGTACCCGACGGTCAATATCAGTAAAATTCTCAGCTTGCAGTTTGCGGCGTAGATGATCAGTCACAACTTCGATATTGTGCTGCAACATCTCTACATCGGTAAAAATTTGATGATTAATGCGTTGCAGCACAAAGTTGGGCTTTTCATCCTCCTTGGTTCTGACAATATAGCTATCATTGATGAGCCCCTTGCCCAAAGGCTTCACTGACATTACCGTACCCTCAGTGCAAAAGTGCCGTACAATCTCTATTAACTCTTCAGTAGTCATCGTTAAAGTTTAAGAATTCAGAATTCAAAATTCAAATTTAAATTCCCCTTCTTTTTAAAGGGGTGGCCGAAGGCCGGGGTAGTGATATTAAAATTCAAAATTCAAAACTAACCCCTATCCACTAATTCCTATTCCCTAAAATTATTTGCTAATTAACAAATTAACTAATTTGCTAATTAAAATCAGCACATTAGCACATTTTGAGCACGCAGTGCGAAACTCTCCTAATTTTGGGCGAACGCATAGCTAAACCCCTTCACCTTGTTCCATGCTCCACGGGTGAAGTCGGGGATGGCAACGGGGGCAGAGCCGTTCTCTAAAGAGATGCGTGTCAGCGGGCCGAGACAGCACCACTCCGCCATATCGTAAACGTCCATATCGAGCGGTAGTCCGTTTTGCAGGCAATAGATTAAGCGATAGTCCATGATGAAATCCATGCCGCCGTGTCCACCTATG
>CACXXY010000250.1 GCA_902771655.1 uncultured Bacteroidota bacterium
ATTAGTTTTTGACATAAGAATTAATCTTCGTTTTCACATTCATGAAGAGATATGATTACTTGATAGTGGGGGCTGGACTGTTCGGTGCGGTGTTTGCCCATGAGGCTCAAAAGGCGGGGAAGCGTTGCCTGGTCATTGATCGTCGTCCCCATTTGGGCGGCAATATATATTGCGAGCAGGTTGAGGGCATCAATGTGCATCGATATGGGGCTCACATCTTCCATACGGCCAACAAACGGGTGTGGGAGTATGTGAACTCGATTGTCGAATTCAATCGCTACACCAATTGCCCGGTGGCATGCTACAAGGGCGAGATGTACAACCTGCCGTTCAACATGAACACGTTCAACCGCATGTGGGGCGTGAGGACACCTGCTGAAGCGGTTGCTAAGATAGAGGAACAGAAGGCCGAGGCGAATGCCAGAATGGAGGCTGATGGTGTCAACGAGCCCCGTAATCTGGAAGAGCAGGCGTTGATGCTGGTGGGAAAGGATATCTATGAACGCCTGATTAAAGGCTACACCGAGAAGCAGTGGGGTCGTGATTGCCGTGACCTGCCGGCGTCCATCATTAGGCGACTGCCTGTACGCCTTGTTTTTGACAACAATTATTTTAATGACCCTTATCAAGGGATCCCTATAGGTGGGTACAACAGGCTCATTGAGGGATTGCTTGATGGTGTTGAAACGCGTATAGGGGTGGACTTTGCCGAGCTTAAGGGGAATTGGCGCGATAAGGCTGATAAATTAGTCTACACAGGGCCTATTGATGAGTATTTTGACTACTGCTATGGCAACCTGCAGTACAGGACAGTGAGATTTGAAACGGAGGTGTTTGACATGCCCAATTATCAAGGTAATGCGGTCATCAACTACACTGAGCGAGATATTCCTTATACTCGTGTGATAGAACACAAACACTTCGAGATGTTTGGCAGCGAGGTATACTCAACTCCAAAGACGGTAGTTAGCCGCGAGTACTCTACTGAATGGAAACCAGGCATGGAGCCTTATTATCCAGTTAATGACGACAGGAATTCAGCATTGTACCAGCAATATCGATTGTTGGCCGAGCAAGAGCCGAATGTGATTTTCGGTGGTCGTCTTGCCGAGTATAAGTATTATGATATGGACAAAGTCATTGAACAGGCATTGTTAACCGCTAAAGAAGAACAACTATGAGTAAGGTATTGAGCATTTGTATTCCTAGTTACAATATGGAAAAGTACTTGAATCGCTGTGTCGATTCGATGCTTGTTGAGGAGGTACTGGGTCAGCTTGAAATTATCATTGTTAATGACGGCAGCAAGGATGGAACCCTGGCCATTGCCAACGATTATCAGCAGCGTTACCCACAGTCGGTTGTTGTCATTGATAAACCCAACGGTCATTATGGCTCATGCATTAACGCATCGTTGAAAGTAGCTACTGGCAAGTACTTCCGTATTGTAGATGCCGACGATTGGGTTGATAGCAAGGCTCTTGTTGAATTTATACATACCTTGAGCGAGATTGATGTGGACTGCGTGTGCACAAAGTATGCTACACGATGGGATGGTGGAATGAAGATTCAGCCCTTGGAGGCACCATTCAACGAGGTTTTGGACTTGAATCAGTTTGAGCTACCAATTCAAAATCTTCGCATGCATGGTCTGACTTATTCTATACAATTGTTGAAAGACATAGGATATGTGCAAACGGAGGGTATTTGCTATACTGATACTGAGTATCTGTATATTCCTCTTGCATGTGCACGTAGTATCTATTTCATGGATGTTGTGTTATATCAATATTTAGTGGATCGTAGTGGTCAGTCTATGGCTCTGGATGAGCGTCTGAAAAATGATTCCCATCTATATAAGATTATGTTGAGGTTTGAAATGATACATCATACTGATTTGCCCTTTAATAAAAATGAATCCCGAATATGGTCTTTTACACAGAGTAATTTGATAGAATGGTGCACTGTTGTCTATATCTTCTTTTTTGAATATGATTTAGTTAAAGAAAATACCTTAAGGCGAATCATTGCAGAATTGCGTAGCGACAACCAATTGTGCTTTAATGGACTTTGGTCGAAGAAGCGAATGGCGGTTTTCTACTTATGGTACTACAGTGGCAAGAAGTTATCTAAGTTTTTGACACAACCATTTAGGAAAATAAAGAGATAGATAGTGGCATTCATGTTAATGGTACGATGATACAGTAAAGCGTACCCTGTAGAATAATTTTATAGAGGCGCAGTGAAAATAGCAGGGAGCCGGTTCATTAGAATCGGCTTCCTGCTATTTTTAGGTGGGTGGGGGTCGGCTTTTTGTTTTGGGGTTTGGGAGTGTTTTTGGTGGGGTGGAGGGGGAAATGTGGATTTGGATTTTTTAAAGGGGTGGTTTTTAGGTGGTTGAGGTGAATTTGAGGTCAAAAAATGACAAATTTTGGGTCAAAAAATGACAA
>CACXXY010000251.1 GCA_902771655.1 uncultured Bacteroidota bacterium
CTATTTACAATAGCCCGAAGCTATGTTATAATTAGTTATAAGCTAGAACGGAGGGGGTGAGAACATAAAATTCAACCATTTTCGGGAATGTAGGGTTAAGGCTGGGCTAACACAGATCGACGTTGCGAAAGCGCTTGGCATTAGTCAGGTTAGCGTGTGGCAGTGGGAAAACGGCGTATCGCTCCCGAGGGCGGACAAACTTCCGGCAATAGCAGAGTTGTTCCATTGCAGCCTGCCAACAGCCAACCGCATCAAGAAGAGCGGTAGAATCAAGAAAGCCATCACCCAGATTGGTCGAAAGATTGTAGTGGATAAGAAAATGGCACTTGAACTGGCTGGACAGCCCACTTTTCACCGCAGAGGAGCATAATTATGTTAAATCTTGCACTCAAAATCGAAAAAATAGCAGTATTTGTATCGTGATTTGGAAACAAATTATTAATTTTGCACCGTCAATTCATTATGAAAGAAGAAATTGAAGAGAAGCCGGTATTTCGGCTGATATTATCTACGGAAGCTGATAGCTTCATCCAGTCTATACCGGAAAAGGCAAGGGAGAAGGTTCGCTACAATATCCGTAGAATACAAAAGGGAGAGCAGAACAGGGAACTGTTCAAGAAACTGGATGGAACAGAAATCTGGGAATTCCGGACGCTCTTCAATAAAATAGCATATAGGCTGTTTGCCTTCTGGGACACTGAAGCTGAGACACTGGTGATAGCGACACATGGTATCGTAAAAAAGACTCAGAAAACTCCTTCAAAGGAAATAGCAAAAGCTGAAGAGATTCGCAAACTGTATTTTGAACTTAAAAAGAAAAAATGAATATGGAAAAGGTTGGAGATATGAAATTCATTGATTTCGAGGATGTGCTTGACCGCGACCTCGGTAAAGTCGGAACACCAAAGCGCGATGAGTTTGAACGCAAGGTGGACGAGTCCGTTCATGCCTATCGGTTGGGCGAAGCCATTAAGAAAGCACGTCTTCAGCAGAACCTCACCCAGGAGCAGCTTGGAGAGAGAATCGGAGTGAAACGCGCTCAGATCTCAAAGTTGGAAAAAGGTTACAGCATAACCATACCAACCATGAGCAGAGTATTCAAGGCTCTTGGAATTGCAACGGCAACACTTGACCTTGGCAGTATTGGCAAAGTTGCCCTATGGTAAGCAAAGTTAGTTCTACAAAGCTACTTTCAGAACAGCCTCAAAAAGTTGACGGTTGAGAACCCCAGGAGTTTTCAACCGTCAACCGTTTTTTTATACCTATCAACCAATGGGGCTTTGTCATCCCCAGTCGTTGACGTTCCAGACTTCAATGTCATAGTTCGTGGAATAGCCCTGTGTCTGATAGTTCATTTCCAGTTCTTTTCTGATAATTCGTTTTGCCTCGGCTTCAAGCACACGTCTTGATGCTCTTTCCAGCCTATCATCCTCAAAAATCTCTTCAAGGTCTATCTCATGGTTCTTGACGATGGCATTGATGGCAGACCGCTTGCTGGTGTAGATGCCCTTGCAGTCGCGGTTGGCGATAGTGTGCCAGGCATCAGTCTCATATACTACAAATACTTGTTTCATGTTGTTGCTTCCATTTAAGAGATTACACCTTCTTTTGAAGGAAATCCCCCGAAGGGGATTAGAAAGGCAGGTCGTCCTTCTTCTCCTTCGGGGTGTCCGTGGGTGCATCGGGAACATTGCTGTCCGTTGCGGCATTGGCGGCTGCATTGGTTCCGTCCTGTTTCTTGCCGATATTGAGGAAGTCGATGGTCTTGGCGTGTACTCTCAGTTGTGCGTGAGGTGTGCCGTCCTTACCCTCCCACTGGTCAATCTTTGAAATGCCTTGGATGGTCAGGATGCGTCCCTTGGTGAAAAACTCTGCCAGTTTCAGATGTGCGGGGTCGCTGCTCTGAACACGAACCCATTGCGTAACTTCCTCGCCCTTGGAATAGTCGTTCACTGCCATATCCATTGAAAGGAACAGGCCATTAACACCGTCAATCAACTTTGCTTTCTTGGCTACTCTGCCTGTAAAATTTGAATAAATCATAACTCTAAATGTTTTTGAGGTTTAACTTTTTCCCTTTGGTTTGGAGCTTCTTGCTCCTTGCCGTCGGGACTTTTCTTTTTACGATGCCATCAAAAGGTTGATGGTAACGATAGGCAGTCGGAAGGTGTGGTGCGGATTACGTCAAATACTCTTTCACCATAAGGGAAAGGAAGATTTTACGGAATCCGCACTGAATACCGAGGTCATTCGGAAACAGCGATTTACCTTTGCATCGATAAAAAGAAAGGCAACGACGGACATAGCAGCATAGGCACAACTATAGGATCTGGGGATTTTCCCCACTCAACTTTAGGGAAACGCCCTCCTCCAAATAGGAATAATCTTTTTGAAACCCCACGGAATCGCCCTATCTTTGCACCGTGAAC
>CACXXY010000252.1 GCA_902771655.1 uncultured Bacteroidota bacterium
ATATTTTGTATCTTTGCACCGGAAAACAAACAATGTTGCGGGTGTCCTGCAAATGCCAGTAAAAAGAGGCGCGTTTTGACAATTAATTGTTCGTATGGTAGGCATTTATGCTACTATTCTTCCACATTCGTTTCGCATTTTTCATGTGCGAAACATTTGTGGTGTAAATGTTGTTGAACTGCGTTTTTTATGACCGATGCCTGTCGTAAAAGGGGATTTTTCTGGGAGAGGGACCTTCTAAATTGTTTTTTTTCGGACTGCATAATATAATTAATGTTAGTTGAAAATGAAAAGACTGTTATTAATCATTCTTATATTATTGTTGGGCTGCGTTGCTGAGGCGCAGAATGACTTTATTGCCATCAGCGGTTTTGTGACAAGTGGTTCGAAGGGGGTGCCTTATGCAACATTGCAGTTGAAAGGCTCAGGTGTCGGCGTGTCGTGTAACGATGAAGGCGAGTATGAGTTGAGAGTGGTGCCGGGGTCAGAGGGTGACACCGTTGTTGTTCGCAGTGTGGGTTATACCACAGTCGAGACTACTGTGAAGGAACTGATGCGGTCAAGCCGGATAAAGCTGAAGGAGAAAGCCATTATGCTGAAAATGGTAGAGGTAAAGGATTTCCGTTATCCTGTAGACCTTTTGAAAGAAGCCATAGCGAGGATTGAAAAAAACTATCATAAAGATACAAATTACTCCAGATTTTTCTTTCGCGACTGGCGGGCGGTGGATAACGAACTCTATCTTATGGACGAGGCTGTGATAAAGGCAAGGCGTGAGGGATATTTGTATTATAGCGATAAATTAAGCTACAAGTTTTCCAGAAGCAGGCGCGAGTTGCCAACCGACTTCAAAACGCTGTTGAAGCATCGGTTGGTGGTGTACGACCCTGATTTGGTGGTTTCCAAAGTTGGCCATAATGATATGGTCGGTGAGATGTTGGCCTATGGTGACAACGAGAGTCTTTTCGACCCCATTTATACACCGGAGGCCAGTAAATTGTTTGCCGAGCGTGTTATTGATGATCTTATGTTCAGTGCTGTGAATGAGTTTGAGGACAATGGAGAGAAGTATTACTTGCTCAGAGCTAAAATGCAATATGGGAAGGCGTTGATGAAGTTTGAGTATACCATTCGCAAAAGTGATTTGGCTATGGTGAAATTGGTGTCGGTAAAAGAACCACATACAGTGAGGTTGTCCAATACCGGCTGGGTTAATTTTGCGTATAGCAGGATGACGTATGATGCGGATTCGTCGTTGTGGGACTACGATGTACGCGAGGGACGTTATACGCTGACACGTTATTATAATTATAAGCAGTTTCATCTGGGCAAAGCCAACCCCGAGATGGATTCCGCGTCGCAGTGGTGGCAGACCTGCGAGGAGTGGGTGCTGACAGATTTCTCGCTTGCCGACGACGGGATTGCGGGTGATACGATACAAGTGCGGCCTCAGACGCTTTTGGGGGCTTTCGGGGCAAGTGACTACGATGCTTCGTATTGGGGTAAGTTCAACAGTATTGTCGTTGATAAACTCCCGTTGCAGATGCTTAGAGAAAAACTGCAGATACTAATTGACAAAAAGAAAGAATAGAAAACTATCATGAAAAGGTGGATTTTTGTTATGCTTTGCTGCTTGGTCTTTGCGGAGGCTTATGGCCAGCAAGAGGGCGATGTGGATACGGTGAGTGTGATGGGAGCTATATCCAACCATCATACAGGGGAGCCCGAGCCATTTTGTTTGGTTCAGTTTCTGGACGGGGAAAGATTGGTTGCAGGCACGATGAGCGACGAGAAAGGCTATTTTTCGGTTGAGACGTTGCCGGCAGGCAGCTATACGCTCAAAGTGTTGTCGGGCGGGATGTCGCTTTACCAGCAGGATTTGCTTATAGAAGAGATGGTAATGCTTAATATTTCAATCATAAAGGATAGTACGGTTGTGCGTGTGTTGCCGGAGGCGCGGGTGTCGGATTCCGCAATAAGGAATAAGTTGGGGCCTTTACTCATCACTTCGCCGCAAGATATACGGCTGTGGAACTTCAATTATCGACCTTGGGTGCAGGGACCCCGGCCAAAATCGCATGAGGCGAGTATGGATCTTTCCCGGGGCGATTACTAATCTTTTCTAAGCGTCAAGTAGGCAGCGATAATGTAGACTGATGGCTAAAAGATAGGTGGTTGGCAGAAGGGTGAATAGGAGGTTTGTAGAGGGAGTGATGCAATTTTTTTATGGCAGCGCATACTAAAATCAAAAATATTACGTAGAAAAAGTTGTTGAATGCAAAAAATTATGTATTTTTGCATTTCGAAATTAAATAATAACTAATACGAACACTATCGAGGAAAAACTTATCAGTTCAACCAATTAAACAGTGATAAGAATGATAGACGCATCACTTACGACGCTCCCC
>CACXXY010000253.1 GCA_902771655.1 uncultured Bacteroidota bacterium
CGTAGGCTTATCCGGCATGGCCAGCACTTTTCCCGAAACACCTTTGTATTTCTCGTCAGGATTATAGGCAATGCCAATTTTGTTCATCAGTGTCTCACATTGTACCTGATGCAACTGCAAGCCTAATGTCCATGGGTCATAGCCTAACAACAAGCCAGTCAGCTCCTCGTACGTAAGCACGGGAATACCATAGCCTTCTTTGTCGTATGTTTTATGTTCTAACTCGGCGATAGTGTATTGCCACTTGTCCAAAAACATGCCACAACCCGGACAGTTGGTGAGGATAAAATCAGGCTCGTAGGGCTCCATCGACTCGAACTTCTTTTTAGAGTTGGCCACTGAATAGCCGCGGTTTTCCTGCACCAAGTACTGGCGGAAGCCGAAGCCGCAGCAATGGCGTCTTTCAGGGTAGTCGATTACCTCGCCGCCCCAAGCTTCAATCATACCCGACAACACATGCGGGAACTCCGACTTGCCCACACCTTTCTCCGGAAAAATCTTGGCATAATGGCAACCCACATGTTCCACAGCACGCAAAGGCTTACCCGTATAACGATTCACCAGCTGATATTTCATTTTGGGCTTCAGCTCGTTTCTGAACTTGAAAATGATATCCGATGGATGGGCAATGTTTTTGGGCAGCTCGAACTCACGACCCGTGGCCTCACGCAGGTATTTGCGGGCCTGTTCCAGCAAGGCGGGATCATGTTTCCACATCTCCACCATCTCGGTGAACACACCGAAAGAGGTGACACACGAGGGCACGTAATTCTCGTAACCGTCTTCTGTCATCAGCGAAAAAAGCCGCGCCACCACCGTCATGGTAGTCTCTATTGGCACCACGTCCGAATGATAACCAATACCTGTGCAGGTATGCTGGTTAGCCTCATCCTTGATATCTTTTCCCAATTCCTCGCGCAGTATTTTCAGAAATGCAGCCTCCGAACCAGGGAAAAAAGTCTGACGGATACAACTTCTCTCGTAAAAGTAATGGTCGTCCGCTATCTCCTTTTGATATTCGTTCCAGAAACGTTTTTGTATTTCGCTCATTTAGTCTATAGTTTATTGCTTTTATTTTGTTTTCTCTTTCACTACCCCGCCCTTCGGGCACCCGTTGGAGGCTTCGCCTTCTTTCTTCTTCAAGGAACGGCTTCGCCGTAATACTTGCGTCACTACCCCGCCCTCCGGGCACCCGTTGGAGGCTTCGCCTTCTTTCTTCTTCAAGGAACGGCTTCGCCGTTATACTTGCGTCACTACCCCGCCCTCCGGGCACCCCTTCTAATAGAAGGGGAATTTCAACTGTCAACTGTCAATTATCAACTGTCAATTCTCTCGCTCACCAGCTCCGCCACATCCATCACCTTCGCATCAGTAGCGCGGGTGAAGGCTTTCTTGCACATCGGGCAGGCCGTGCAAATCAAGTCCGGATTGCCAGTCTGCAGGTTCTCCAAAGCGGCATTGCGAATTTTCTCCTGCTGTTCAAGTTCAATCACCGTGTTGCCTAAGTTGAAGCCACAACACAAGCTATGCTCACGTTCCTCGGGAGTTTTCAGTAGCGTGGCCACACTGCTCAGCACATCACGGGGTTCCTGGTAAATGCCGCAACCGCGTCCCAACTCGCAAGGATCATGGTAGGTCACCTTCAGCGAAGTGTCCTTGTTCACTTTCAGTTTTCCTCTCTTTATCAATTGGTTGATGTATTCTGTATGATGCATCACCTTGATAGGCAATTTGTATTCTTTCGTGAACGACTGATAGCAAATCGGACAGGAGGTTACCAATAATGTAGCGTGCGACTGCACGATCAGCTGGGTGTTCTTTCTTCTCAACTCCGCCGCCTGCGTGTGGAAACCCTGCTGCATCAACGGACGGCCACAGCATATCGTCGCTTCTTTGTCCATATACCAATATTTCTGTCCCACCGCCTCAAATATTTTTTCCATAGCCTCAGGAATACCTGGCGTGAGGTGCGACATACAGCCGGCGAAATATACCACGCGATCCATGGCATTAAAGGCATGGACTGTATCCAAATAGCGGTAATTGTTCTTCGTATCCAATTCTTTTTTGTCACGCATCTGCCGGCGGATTGCCATCAGGTCAAGCTGTACAGGGCAATCGGAAGCACAGCGGCTGCACATCAAGCAGTTGTCAGCCACCTCATCTTTCAGTATCTTATAACGGATATCCCGCAAGAAATATACCGACTGTACTCCTTTGATATCCAGTTGTTTATTCAAAGGACATGCATCAATACAGATACCGCAGCGTGAACAAGCACTCAACTCATACATGGTGAAGCCAGACTTCTGCTCATCTTCCTTCACTCCCAAGCGGCGGAAGAAAATCAGGAACGGCTCTGTGAAAATGTGCATGTATCGTGAGAAAGGCATGGAGGTGAAAAA
>CACXXY010000254.1 GCA_902771655.1 uncultured Bacteroidota bacterium
CGGCGCCTTTCTCCTCGTATCCCTTGCTGGAGATTTCGAAGAGCCATACCTCGTTGGGGTCTGCCAGCGAGAAGGTCTCGCCGCCGTCGGCATAGCCGTAGGTGGCCACGAGGTCGGCCATCACACGGATTGCTTCGCGGCAGTTGCGGGCGCGCTGAAGGGCGAGGTAGATGAGGTTGCCGTAGTCAATGCCCTCGAGGTTGCCCTTGCTGAGGGGTGCGATGCCGCCCCAGGTGGTCTCGCCCATGGCGAACTGGTGCTCGTTGATGAAGCCGACCACACGGTAGGTGAGAGGGGCTTGCGGTATGTCGATTTGGAGCTTCAGGCTCCCATAGTTGTAAAGGCTGAGTATCTCCCCTGCGGGATGGGTGCCGCCGGGGTGGAAACGCAGCTAGCCGTATCGGGTGTGGCTGTCGGCGGCATAGGTTATCATGGTGCTGCCGTCGGACGTGGCGCCACGGGAGAGGAGAAAATTGGTGCAGGCCTGGCAGGGTTGGGTCTGCCAGCTCAGGACAAAGAGCAGCAGGGCTGCGGTGAGGATTCTTTTCATGATGTGTATGTTGATGATATGTTGGTTTGTATATGTCGGACGAAGAGCGGCGTGCGGGCGTGTGCCCGGTGCGTTAGAGTTTGCAAAGATACACTTTTTTTCTGAAAAATGGATTGGAGTGTTGCTGTTTCGTGAAAAAATCGTATCTTTGCAACCTCAATTCAATATGGTTGTTTTTCATAAGTAATAAGCAATGGAGATAAAAGAGTCGTTAAAGAAACTGGTCTTCGACAAATCGATGTTGAAGCAGGAGGCCTTTGTGGCCACCAAGGAGTCGTTTGAGATGTTCCGCCTCACCGCCCGCGATATGATAACTTCCTTCCAGGAGCAGGCGCAGAAAGAGGAGAAGAATATCCTGTTCGAATTCAAGGATCACGGCGATTTCGAGTTCGAAGTGCGTTTTGGTGGTGACGTGCTGGTGTTTTACATGCATAGCAATGTCTTCGAGTTTTCGCGCGACCATCAGGTGATGAAATCGGCCTATATCCGCGAGGATTCCCGCCGTTCGTACTGCGGGGTGATAAGAATCTACAACTTTCTTGCGGATTCGTTTATATACCAGCGCGACCAAGACTTGGGATATATGATTGGAAGAGTGTTTGTTAACTTCGAAAAACACTACTTTATCGAGGGGAAACGGGAGTTGGGCATGCTGTACAATAATTTCAATACTTCACTGATTACCAGCGACTCAGTGCGAAGTATAGTAGAGTCGGCTATCGAGTATACCACAAATTTTGATTTATTAACACCTCCATACGACGAAGTGAAGATGGTTTCGGTGGGTGAAATGAGGAACAATCTGGACAAAAAATCGATGGCTACAGGCAAGCGTTTAGGCTTTAGATTTCAGGCAGATACGGATTAAACGAAGTTGTTGTGCACAAAATTTAGTGAAAAAATATTTTGCTAATCCAAAAAAAGTTAGTAATTTTGCACCCGCTTTCAGAAAAGCAAAAGGGTCCGTTCGTCTAGTTGGCCTAGGACGTAAGATTTTCATTCTTAAAATCGCGGGTTCGAATCCCGCACGGACTACAAGATAAAAAAGAAGAATAATAAATAATTATGGCACATCACATCTCTGCAAAAAAAAGAATCCGTTCCAACGAAAAGAGAAGAGTCGAGAATCGTTATTACGCCAAGACCATGCGCAACGCCCTGCGTGATTTCCGCGCCCTTGAGGACAAACAAGTTGCAATCGAAAGACTTCCCAAAATGGTCTCCATCATTGACAAACTTGCAAAGCGTTCGGTTATCCACAAGAACAAGGCTGCCAATCTGAAATCCAAACTCCAGAAGAAGGTCAACGCGATGTAATAATCGATTCCACGAATATAAAAAGCCGATGCAAAAGCACCGGCTTTTTTCGTGTTTGTATGGAAGGTGATGGCGAGGACTACTCAATAAGTGAGGCCGAACATCCAAAGGGGGATTGTGTTGTCGTGCGCGTATTCAATATCGTCTTTCACAATGTAAGCGTCAGCGAGGTTCGCAATTTGTTTCTTTCCTTTGTTCTTACCGCCCACTTCAAAGGTGAAATCGCCAACACGGAAATCGGATTCTTTTGAAGCAGTTACCGTTTGTCTCACTCTCATTTGATTGTAGAAGAAAGTCTCTCGCACGTTTCCGATATTTGGGTTCTCGGATAGGGCATACATGAGTGTGGGGTTGTCGAGATATACTTTCATCACCTTGCCTAGTAGTCTAATACCGCCTACATCGTCGTGTAGTTGTGCAATCAGTCCTGCGCGTTCGAGCAGGGAGAGGTAGTCTTGTATGTTGTTCTTGCTTACGCCTATTTCGGAAGCAAGGTCGGTCATGTTGGGTTTGTAGGGGGCTAATTGGGC
>CACXXY010000255.1 GCA_902771655.1 uncultured Bacteroidota bacterium
TTCAATCATGCGCTCTTTGAAAGCTGTGGTTTTGATGAACCAGGAATCCAGAGGATAATACAGCACGGGCTTGTCGGTACGCCAGCAGTGCGGGTAATTATGCACATGTTTTTCAATCTTGAAGACCTTATTTTGCTGTTTCAGCCACAAAGAGATGTAAACATCCAAAGACTCGTCATGTTTTTCGCCTTCTTTCTCGTAATCAGGCTTCACGTAGCGGCCAGCCACAGTCTGGTACAGCTCTACATTGACGCTGTTGCGGACAAATTCCTCATCCAGATCTTCGATTTTGAAGAACTTACCGGTTTTGTCCACCATAGGCTGCAGATTGCCAGCTTTGTCCACCATCATCAGGCCATCGATACCGGCTTCAGCGGCCACGCGCTTATCGTCGGCACCAAAGGTCGGGGCGATATGGACGATACCCGTACCGTCTTCGGTGGTCACATAGTCGCCCGGAATCACGCGGAAAGCGTTGGGTCCTGGGTTGACGTAGGGGATCAGTTGTTCGTATTCAATACCCACCAAATCTGTACCTTTCACTTCGCCCAACACTTTGAAGGGGATGTTTTTGTCGCCGGGTTTATAGTCCTCGAATGCCAGTTCGGCATTTTTGGCGGGGAAATGGGCATTCAGCAAGGGCTTGGCCAGGATGACGAAAATGGGATTTCCAGAGTAGGCGTTGAAGGATTTCACCAGCACATAATCGATTTTCGGACCTACAGCCAAAGCGGTATTGGACGGCAAGGTCCAGGGTGTGGTGGTCCAAGCAATGAAATAGACATTGTCCAAATTGTCGGCTTTCAGTTCGGGGAACAGTTTGTTGATGCGGTCCAACTCGCTGCTTTTCACATGGAACTGGCCGATGCAGGTAGTGTCTTTCACATCGCGGTAGCAGCCGGGCAGGTTTAACTCGTGCGAACTGAGGCCGGTGCCAGCGGCAGGAGAATAAGGCTGGATGGTATAGCCTTTGTATAACAAGCCTTTTTTATAAAGCTCTGACAATAAATACCATACGGATTCGATGTATTTGTTGTCGAAGGTGATATAGGGGTCTTTGAGGTCCACCCAGTAGCCCATGCGGCGGGTGATGTCGTCCCACATGTCCTTGAATTTCATCACTTCGGTGCGGCAGGCTTTGTTGTAGTCCTCCACCGAAATCTTCTTGCCGATATCCTCTTTGGTGATGCCCAAGGTCTTTTCCACGCCCAGCTCAACGGGCAGACCGTGGGTGTCCCAACCGCCTTTACGGCTCACTTGCTTGCCTTTCAATGTCTGGTAGCGGCAGACAAGGTCTTTGATGGTACGAGCCATCACATGGTGAATACCAGGGGTACCGTTGGCTGATGGGGGTCCTTCGTAGAAGACGAACTGCGGGTGCCCCTCGCGGGTAGCCATGCTTTTGTCAAAAATCTGGTGCTCTTCCCAGTATTCTTTCATCTCCTTTCCGATTTCGGAAAGGTTAAGTCCTTTGTATTCAGTATATTTCATTGTTAATATAAATTTTTCCAATAACCTGCAAAGGTACGAAAAATTTGTTGAATTGTTTAGCTGTTTAGTCGTTTATTTGTTTAAATTAGTACTGGTGCAATAATTTTCAACTTCAACTTGATTTATTTTGCAAGAGGTACAGATATTTATAGTGGCGTGTTGAAGGCTCTATCACTTTTTTTAGTGTATTCAAAAAAAAATAAAATCTTATTTTTATTCAAGAAAAGTTGTATTTTTGCAACATCTTTTGAATAAAATGAAATGAACTATTTGGAATTTAGAGAACAGTGGCATGCGGTAGGGTGTTTCAACATCTACCAAATTCGTGCGTGGAGACCCGATTTCGACAGAATTAACCTTTTTCATTGGGTAAAGAAGGGTTATTTGTCCAAATTGAGGCAAGATTGGTATGCTTTCAGTGACCTTAAGGGTAACCCTGAAACCGCGAGATATGTGGCGCAGCGGATTTACACGCCATCGTATATCAGTTTGCATACCGCTTTGTCTTTCTATGGCATTATTCCCGAAGCAGTAACGGTCGTTACGAGTGTCACCTCCAATCGTCCAACTACCTATAGCAACGAATTTGGCGAGTTCAGTTATCAAACGGTGAAGCCTGCCCTGTTCTTCGGTTATAAGTCAATGCCCTTGTCACCGCACGGCAGATACTTGATCGCATTTCCCGAAAAGGCCATCCTCGACTTGCTGTATCTGTATCCGCAATACAACACAGAGGAAGCGTTGCTGGATCTTCGTTTTGATGATTATTGGATGCAAGAAGAGCTGAACCGCGACAAACTTTTGGCGTTTTCCGCACAAAGTGGTGTCAAGGCGTTACAGTCAAGAGTGAAATTATTATTAAAAACATATAGAAATGATTGATTTATCCTCCATATTATC
>CACXXY010000256.1 GCA_902771655.1 uncultured Bacteroidota bacterium
GGGAACGCGTATCAGATTTATAGGACAATTCTGTATAAACTGGCGGTAGAGCACCATCAAAACAGCATTTATTCCTTTCCTCCGCTTCCCTCAGGGAACTTAGGAAGTGTAATTATTGAGAGGCTTTGTATTTGATGGGGAGGGGTAGATGTAAAGTGTGGTGGATAGTGGTTGGAATAGGAATATTTCTATATTTTTGGAAATTTACTTTGGATTATTTTGCAGGAGCGAATAAATTTTTCCAGGCGAACTTATCGTAATGACAAAATCGGAGCATGATAAGGTCTAAATCGGGCAAAAAGACGGCAAAGTGCTTCCTTATTCACAGCCTCTGCCCAGCCTGTCCGTTCGTTTTGGATGCCGACATGGTTCAGGTTAATGTCGATGTTGGTCATCAGCACCAATGTGTCGTGGCTGTATACCCAGAGTTCGCTTTCCTCAGTGGTCATGTCCCCGCCGCTGATTTCAAACGAGAAATTATCCTTTAGCTGTCGTAGCACTTCAGCATCCGTGCAAACCAGCACATGCCGTGCGGGCATCCCTTCCGGACGTTCGCTCCAATCATCAGAAGTGAGGATCAAAAACGCCTTGGCATCAGTTACATCGATGTCCTTTAGAGGGTTGGTTACTGTTTCATTTGCATGTACAGCAGGAAAAACAGTATTGGTCGAGTGATGCAGCACAATTGGGAACCCACCTATGCCCAGCCAAAGCGCTATCAGTCCGGCAAGGAGGAAGAAATGGAATAAGAATTTATATAGATTCTTCAACTGTGCGTTTGACATAACGTTTTATTTTTCAGCAAAGGTACAAAAATATTTAGTATTTTTGCCCTCAAAACAGAGATAAATGAAACGAATCATTCTTTCTTGCTTGATATGTTGTATGGTGTTATGCGTTTTCGCTCAAAAGCCAAACAACACTGGTCGTTATACTGTCATTGTGCAAGAGGGATATCCCATTTCTTTGTCACAATACACGTACATGATTACTCCTGATTGTGATTTGTATTATAAAAGAGGTGTTTTTACATCTTCTCAAATATACCATACCAAAATCTCCGAAGAGCAGTATTCTTCTATTTTCTCTGACGAAGAAATGAGGCGGATTCAAAGTGTTGGTGCTAATGACAGCATTGTATATAGCAGATGTAATGGAGTGGATGATAGTCCCTATGCTATATTGGGAATAAGTGCACTTCAGACTTGGACATGGCTTCCTGAAGATCAGGGTACAGATGTGATGTAAATTGAAAATCTTGGGAATTTTTGATTGAAAATCTTGGGAGTTTAAAATCACGAAAAACTATTATAACGGATTAGTACTGTTGCGATAAATTTTCAGTATCAATATTTAACATGTTGATTCAAATGTTTTTGTGCGGTTTTTTCGTTTTTTTGATTTGAATGAAAGTGCAATGATGACAGTATATTTTGTATTGGCTATGACGGCATGCCGAAGGCATGAGATGTGCCGACAGGCGCAATTAACACCATACAAGCGAAGCGCAGTTTGGTGACAATAGGGGCAATGCATCAGGTGCATATCGGAGATATGCGACATCTCTCTACCATCCAGCATAGCTTGTCGCATCTCTCCGAGATGCTTGTATAGCGTGAGTGTCTCATCCACCACACTACGCCTGACGGCTTGTGTGGTGTTAATTGCACTGCGTGCATCACACCTCTCCGAGGTTACATCTTTCTGTAATATCCTGTCCAGTGGTTAATTCCTATAGAAATTTATCGCAACAGTACTAATAACGGATTATTCGTGTTTGAAGATAGCGAAAACGAGCGGTTTCGCAACAAGAAACCCGAGGTGATGAGGATGATTCTAAGGAGCTATGCCCGCAATATTTCGAGCGAGGCGGCGGTATTGACCATCATATCGGATATACGCCAGAGCAATGAGCGCACGATGGACGTTGGGGTGGTATTGAGATAAAGCTTGGCGGTGACGACTTGATTGACGACGGGGCAAAATCGCTGAAGACGCTTCGTGACAAGATTGTGGAGAAAAGCGATGAAAAGGCACCATCGTTTTTGTTGGTGCTGACTGCTGTTGGTGGTGCATACAGGCGTGAAGACGGAGTGTATGTGGTTCCGATCAATTTGTTGAAGCCATAAGGGATTAACCGAAAGGGGGGGGGCGGATGACAGATGGAAGATGTATGGTGAATATCTTATCTTAAAGAGGACAAATATTTTAGGGAGAATAGTGACAGAATAAGAAAAATTTTTATTTTTGCCAATTGTATGACACAAAATAAGGGGAAGGCTATTATGGTGATAGACAATGAGATACTTGACAGTTTGACCGCCCGGGCCCAAGCATCGCCCCGGCTGCGGATGAATCTGAACTTTCATCAGAGTCTGGATGA
>CACXXY010000257.1 GCA_902771655.1 uncultured Bacteroidota bacterium
AAATTCTGATACACCTCGTTGAACTCAGCACAGTTCTTGCGAGCTTGCTGAACCCTGAATGGAGCATTGAAATCAATACGCAAAGTCAATGAACGATAGTACTTTAATTGCTGTTGCACAGGATTATAATCAAAGGGGAAAACTTGAATGGTTACACCATGAAAGTCACGCATATAGAAAGTTTCCGATAACTGAACAGGAGACTCCCTCTGAAAAGCATTCCGCTGATATGCCGCACCAAACTGATAAGGCACATCTTCTGGGTTGGTATTCCTGAAAATCACACCTTTAGACGGAATCAGTTTGAAATTTTCAACAACCTCATAGTCAGCATTCACAACGGATACTGTAGGGTGACTATTTTCTGGGATAATTACAGAATTTCCGGAGACCAGCAATTCTGGAACACCCAACTCGGTCACAGCGTATGCGCCTTTCATGGCCAGTTTCTGATACGTCTGCCCATTAATAGTGACCGATGATGCGGTATATGCCGGCATATCAACCTTTACGGTGACACCATTCACATCCGAGGACAAAACAGTGTAATTGATGTTCTGGGCAAACATTAAATTCACCATTAACAAGAGCAGCATTAAAGAAGTAATTTTTTTCATTGATTTAATTTTGACGTATTAATTTTTTCTCTTTTCTTTCTTTATTCAGTTTACTCAACTCTTCAATATTCATACTGAAGGTGATATTATTGGGAACGGCACCCACCGCATAATGATTGCGGGAGAAACCGAACTGTATGGATCTGATGTTGATCATGAAACCGTAAGAGAAACCCGCAAAACTTCTTTTTTGGGGAATCTTCATTTCCTGATGGATATTGTGATTATATGCGAAGTACAACGACAAGTACTTCACAGGGATAATCTCTATACCAAACACCACATGGCGGAACAAATTATCAAAAAAGACCGCCGCCTTGGAAGGTGTCTGCACCTCGCCCGTGATAGCATCCCTGGAATACAACGGATTGTCAGTACCTGTGTAGGTCATATTCCATTTATACAATGAATGCAATGATATGTGATAACGAACTGGGATATGTGCAAACCTTTGAGAGAAAGCCAGTTGTATATCAAAAGGCAATTTCTCAAAATGGCCAGGGGTAAACGGTTTCAGCTCCGAGCCCATGTTCTTGAACAGCAATGACACCGAAAGTCTCCTCTTTTCGTTGTAATAGGTGCCCGCCACATCAGCGGCGATACCGAAAGAATTGTAATCGGCATAGCCACAATAAATCATCTTCAGGCTGGCACCAATGGAGAAACCTTTACCCAACTCCCTACCCCAGCCTACTATGGCCGCGAGGTCGCCAGCACGGAATGAGCCTATCTCCTGTCCAGTGATATCCGTCTCCGTAAAACGACCATAGCCAACATAGCGCATTTCGAAGGCAAAACTTCCCACTTTCTCAAATGAATGGGAATACATGGCTGAAATATAATTGCTTCCTTTGAAATAATTTGTAAAATTCATCATCAAGGAAGTATGATGCCGCTGCCCTATCAGTGAAGGATTGGTCATGATAATGGAAGGATCCTCATCGTGAACAGAAATCAGATTACTGCCCAAGCCAGCAATACGACTGGAATAATTGAGCGACAGGAAATTATACACATAGTTGCCGTTCGACTGGGCCATCAAACCCGTCGAGAAAAGCAAAAGCAATATCGGCAACCAGTATTTTTTCATTTTTTACTCTTGAAATAACAATGACAACATCTCCTCCACTCGTGAAATCGGCAGGATTTTTATTTTCAAGCCACTCAATTTCACACCTTTCAAATTATATTTGGACACAAACATACGGGTAAAGCCCAATTTGTTGGCCTCCATAATGCGTTGTTCGATACGGGTCACAGGACGAACTTCACCGTTCAATCCCAACTCACCCGCAAAACAGGTTTTGGCATCAATGGCGATATCGGCTGTTGACGATAAGATAGCAGCCACTACAGCCAAATTGATGGCAGGGTCTTCCACATGGATACCTCCCGCGATGTTCAGGAATACATCCTTGGCCCCGATTTTGAAACGGCACCGTTTTTCCAGCACTGCCAGCAACATGTTCATGCGGCGGGTATCAAAGCCTGTAGCCGAACGCTGCGGTGTACCATAAACAGCCGAACTCACCAGACTCTGCGTCTCAATCATGATAGGACGGTTGCCCTCCATCACGGCGGCGATAGCACTACCGCTATAATTTTCCTCATGCTGTGAAACCAAGATTTCTGAAGGATTCAGCACCTCACGCAAACCATTTTCATTCATCTCGAAGATACCCAACTCAGAAGTGGAACCGAAACGGTTTTTGATGCAGCGCACAATGCGGTATCCGTAGTGCTGGTCACCTTCGAACTGTAGCCGTAGTTTTGGCCAGATGCTGGAATTCGGCGGCACACTCTTTAATTTGCGACACAGAGCCAGAAGCGGAATCCAACAGGTTACTCTGCAAAGTCTGGATAGAGTCAACAATCAGCAGTTGCGGCTGCAATTCTTCCACATGCTTAAAGATATCTTGGGTGGACGTTTCCGTCAAAATATAGCAATGTTTTAACGCATTGGGACTGCCCAAACGCTCAGCACGCATCTTCAGTTGGCTTTCACTCTCTTCACCCGACACGTACAAGATTTTGGTCTCTGTCATCTGCAAAGCCATCTGGAGCAGCAGAGTTGATTTGCCGATGCCCGGCTCGCCGCCCAGCAAAGTGATGGAGCCTGCCACTATGCCTCCACCCAATACGCGGTCCAATTCGCCGATATGCGAGTGCAAGCGAGGCATCTCCTGCAGGGAAATCTCGCTGAACAGTTTGGGTTTGCTCTGCCGTATCACCGCATTGGACTTGCCTTTGGGGGCCTCCTGGCGCACCAACACCTCCTCCTCAAAAGTGTTCCACTCGCCACACGAGGGACAACGTCCCATCCATTGGGTGGACTGGTGACCACAATTTTTGCAGAAGAACTGTGTTTTGGTCTTGGCCATTTTGTGTTCGT
>CACXXY010000258.1 GCA_902771655.1 uncultured Bacteroidota bacterium
AATCTGCCCCAGCGGGTTGGTCTCCCTTGTCAGGTGTCCTGCTGGGTCATATCCATACATGGTTGTACCTGCATCGGGATGAATCCTTTGGGTCAGATTTCCTTGCATGTCGTACTGGTATGAGGTGAGGAAGTTGTCGGGATCGTAGGAATGTGTCAACTGCCCCATGGCATCGTATTCTAACCGAGTAACGCCACCCATGGCATCGATGCTTTTAACTGTCAGCCCTCTTGCATCAGTCAACACGGTGGAGGAATCGTTTTCGGGGTCGGTCGTGACAGTCTTGAAGTAATTGACCCCGCTTTCCGAACGGAAACCGTGGTCCACTGTGGTCACAATGCTTTGGCTGAGGATTTCAGTCCGCACGGTACGGTCAAGCACATCATAGAATGTCCGTGTGAAAAGACCTGTGTCAAACGGTTCGGCATGAATGTATGCCGAGCGCTATGGAACGACACGGTTTTCCTTATCTTGGCCTCCTTGCACCACCGCTTTAACACAACATTTACCCTCTGATTTGTCTCTTTTCGAAAAACGAACTCGCCACCTCGTTTCACACCACGCAGTAGAGCTTCTGCCTCTCCGCATAGCGGCAACCGCTCGTGCGTGTCTGTTTTCTGTTGAAGGAACTCCAACAGCAGATGCTTACCATTGCGTTTTACATCCTTCCATCGTAACCCCTGCACATCACTGAAACGCAACCCAGTCAAGCACGAGAAAAGGAACATGGTTTGGATATTGTTGTATTCGTCAGACAGTTGATGTTTCGTCAGCTTCTTTAGTTCGTTTTCAGACAGGAAACTTTTCTTCTCCTGCTCCCGTTTGGGTCTTTTCACTCTTTGCAATATCCTGTCGTCAAAGAGTCCATTCTTATAGGCATCATGCAGCACGCAGGCCAGTTTTTGAAAGTACAGCCTCACGGTGCCAGCCTTCAATCCTTCTGACTGGAGATTAAGGATAAAATCTTGGAGATACGGGGTGGTGACTTTGTCAATTGGTATGTCGCCATACTTCTCAAGGTGGCCACACATTAGTCGGTAGGAATCCTTGGTTTTATATTTGACATTTGCGGATGCCGCAAAGGCCTTGGCATATTGCAGTAGGCTGATGGTCGGTTTCTCCTCGGCTTGCCCGCTGCCGAGACTGGCCGTATACTGATAGCGGCCTTCAGGGGAAGTATTGTCAGAATTGAGGGTGATGCAGAGTTCACCCGTGGCGGAATAATGGATTGCCGACACAGAAAAAAGACAATTGGATTCGATTTTAATATTCATTCAATTAACTATTTATGATATTATTATTCTTTGTATTTAGGTGTAAAGGTACAAATAATTCACCTAATTCAAAGAAAAATAGTATTTTTGCAATTAAGAAAGACGACCAAAATGCAACAGGATTGCACCATATTATTAGAAGGAAATGCCATATCAGAAGGTGGCATCTTGTGGATGTGTTTTGATGCTTTTTCTTCAAAAAGTAGCGACAGAAACATTTTGATAAATACCTATGAACAAGGTTGTTCCATTGCTTTTTGGTGCTGTTCTTTCACGGGCAAAGAGAAGGACGCTGAAACTGGCTACGGATACTTCGGTGCAAGGTACATGGATCACGAGTTGATGACCATGTGGCTGAGCGTCGACCCGCTGGCGGATAAGTATCCTGGCATCTCGCCGTATGCTTATTGTGCTTGGAATCCGGTGAAGTTGGTTGATCCAGATGGGAGGGATACTATTCGCATAGAACTCACTACAGGGGAAATAGATATTGGTCTTTCTAAAAATGAACACCGAGTTGAATTAATGAAGAACAACGAGATTGTATGGGATCTTAATTGTACAAATACCATTAATGTTTCTAGTTATTCAGCAAATACGGAAACGGGTCATTCATATTTTACTGATAGAATTGAATTTGGAAAAAAAGAGGAAGGACAAGCGGTATTCGATAAAATTTCAAGCTATGCTTCTTCCCAGGATACAAGGTGTCCTGTGGAATGGGATTATTATGGCATGGAAAATGGGTCTGGGCATTTATTGACATCTCATCGTAACGATTGTGTTATGAGTTATCAAGATGCTTACACTGATGCATCCGTATGCAGCTATGACCATTATCATCCTCTTCAAAAATGGTCTACAATACCTTCTGAATCTGATTTTAACCATAGGGATAGGCTTAATAGTAATGGTAAGTATGTACCATGCAGACTCCATACTGGAGGCAAATACTATCTATTTAATACCCTGAATCGGAAATGTCCAAGTAATAAGAGTTTTGAAAATGAGATAGAATTTATTAATCCAGAAATGAAAATGGTTATGTTATGAAA
>CACXXY010000259.1 GCA_902771655.1 uncultured Bacteroidota bacterium
GCTTCCTTGCCTTTCTTGGTGCTGATGTCGGTGATGGTAAATTCCTTGCCGATAATGCGTTGCAAGTCGTTCTGCCCTTCTTCCACCGACTGGTATTTTCCCTTGGTGGCGGTGAAGATAGTGTCGCGATACACGGTGGACAGCACCCAATAGGCGGTGGGCTTGAAGTTTTGTATCTCGTGGTAGCGCTTCACGATGAGGGCGAGGGTAGGGGTTTGCACCCTGCCGATAGAGAGCACTTGTCGGTCTTTGCCGTATTTGAGGGTGTATAGGCGGGTGGCATTCATGCCCAAGAGCCAGTCGCCAATGGCTCGCGACAGTCCCGCCTCGTACAATGGCTGGTAGTTGGACTGCTCTTTGAGCTGTTTAAATCCTTCACGGATAGACTCTTCTGTCAGTGAGGATATCCAAAGGCGATCCACAGGACAATTGGCCCGGGCCTTCTGCATCACCCAGCGCTGTATCAGCTCTCCTTCCTGGCCGGCATCACCGCAGTTGACGATGCGGTCGGCTTTCTGCATCAATCCTTCAATGATGCCGAATTGTTTTTTGATGGAGGGACTGTCAATGAGTTTGATGCCGAATTTGGGTGGTATCATGGGCAGACTGCTTAGCGCCCACTGCTTCCACATCGGGGTGTAGTCGTGCGGCTCCTTCAGCGTACACAGGTGTCCGAAGGTCCAGGTCACCTGATAGCCGTTGCCCTCGATGTAGCCGTCGTGCGACTGCTTGGCACCGAGTACATTGGCAATTTCTCTGGCAACACTTGGTTTTTCAGCGATACAAACAATCATGTTGAATTGTTGGATTGTTTATTTGTTTATTTGTTGAATTGTTGTTAAGGACAAGGGTGATTTCAATGTTATTTTTGCGGGTGCAAAAATAGTTATTTCTGACGAATGAGAAGGGATTGTTGAAAATTAATTTTATGTTGATTTTTTTTTGCTGGAAATAAACTTTTGCTTTCCGGAAATATCTGAATTTATAAAGAAACATATTTATTAACCCTTAAAATCATAAAGTCATGAAAAGAATTGTATTTTTTTGTTTGATTGGCCTGTTGGCATTATCGTTGAATGCACAAACAGATGTAAAGCAAGTGAAAACTGCCAAAGTGGACCGCAAGGCTGAACTCAAAGCCCAAGGATATGTGGATTTGGGACTTCCAAGCGGAACATTATGGAAGGACAAAAATGAAGGTGGCTTTTATACTTTTGAACAAGCGTTGAGTACATTCGGAAACAGTCTTCCTAACAGAGAACAAATGGAAGAGTTAAAAAACTCCTGCAAATGGATATGGAGTGATAACGGCTATAAGGTGGTTGGCCCTAATGGCAAGTCCATTTTTTTGCCTGCTACAAGCTATAGGGATTGTAACTGGGAATTGGTCAAGTTCAACGGTAAGGGTTACTACGACGGTTTATACTGGTCTTCTATCCGTAGTGGTTCGGATGCAGCTTATTCACTTGGTTTCAGCTCGGATAAGGGTGCGCGTATCAATGACAATGGCAGCAAAATGTGCTATGGCTTATCTGTCCGTCTCGTCGCAAAATAATACTTGTGAATTTTGTTGATAGCTCATTATTAGGCCAAAATCTCAAATTATTGCCATATACTAAAGAAAAGTAGAAAAGTGAAAAAAGTATTATTGTTTTGTATCTTACTGATTGGTATTTTCTTTTTGCACGCACAGAACTACACCATCCGGCAGAACACGATGAGCAAGCTTTCCATCGAGTTCAGCACCCCCAAACTGCAGAGCAGCGTGGTGAACGTCGGAGACGCCCACTATACTTCCCTCTCTATGGACGGCTACGACAACTCCACGAAGGTGGGCTTCCCGTCACTGCCGGAACTCACCAAGTTGATTGAGATCCCCTTGTGCGAAGAGGTTAACGTCCATATTGTGTCGGCAGACTATGTGGAGTACGATGCCGCCGCCTTGAATGTACTTTATCCCGTGATGCCCAGCCAAGAGAGCTGTTCTAAGTCCGATACGGGAAAACGTCCCTTCAACAAGAACGAAGCTGTCTATCGCACCGATGCGTTCTATACTTCGCAGCCGGAGGTGGTCACTGCCCACAAGATCGGCACCATGCGAGACGTAAATATGGCCAGTGTGGTGGTGAGTCCCGTGGCCTACAACCCCGTCACGGACAAGATCCGGGTCTATAGCCGCATCGAGGTGGAGATCACCTACGGGAATGCCAACATCCCGGCCACCTTGGAGATGAAGGACAAATACTACAGCCCGTTGTTCCACGCCGCCAAGGAGGCCGTCATCAACCCGATGGAGCAACTGATGGCTTTCGTCAACTGGAAAAAGCGTATCGGCTACCTCGTGGAAGTCGCATACACGAGCGCCACCGGCACCACGACCACGGCCATCAGGAACTATATCCTGTCCGAGTACACCAATGCCACGGCTGCGAATCCGGCACCCACCTTTGTCCTGCTCATCGGCGATGTGGAACAGATACCCGTTTTCACGGGCACTCAGAACCACAAGACGGACTTGCACTATGCCACCTGGACCAGCGGCGACCATCTGCCAGACTGCTACTACGGCCGTTTCTCGGCCCAGAACATCAACCAACTGCTTCCTCAGATAGAGAAGACTTTGATGTACGAGCAATATACCATGCCAGATCCGTCATATTTAGGCAAGGCTGTGTTGATTGCCGGCAACGACGACACCTGGGCTCCCACCCACCTCAATGGTCAGATTAACTATATCTTTGACAATTATATCAACACTACC
>CACXXY010000260.1 GCA_902771655.1 uncultured Bacteroidota bacterium
TAAATTTAATAATCATTGAATGTTTGTGTTATTTTTCTACGGAATGACAAACAATAGGATTTTTTTTGTTTTTTTGCGATGTCAAACAACTAAAATGAAACCGATATGAACAGAACTTTGAAGGCAATGGCAGTCCTAATGCTGATGATGGTTTTTGCGGTGGGTTGTACAAAACCAGATGAACCGAATAATGTCAGTGGAAACTACAATGGCCACGATTATGTTGACCTTGGTCTGCCGAGTGGTACGTTGTGGGCAACCTGTAACATTGGCGCGACTACGCCCGAAGGTTATGGCGATTACTTCGCTTGGGGCGAGACGGGACCGAAAACAGTTTATGATTGGACTACCTACAAGTATTGCAATGGGGATTTCGACCAATTGACCAAGTACTGCCAAGAGGCTAGTTATGGCTATGATGGTTATACCGATGATTTGTATGATTTACAACCTTCGGATGACGCGGCTACAGTGAATTGGGGCGAGGGTTGGCGCATGCCGAGCGCCAGTGAAGGCGAAGAATTGCTGAGCCAATGCGAACTTAAAAGAGACACGGTTAATGGCGTACCAGGATTGCGCATTATTGGAACAAATGGCAACACGATCTTTCTTCCTTCGGGAGGTGCGAAAGGGGACTTCGTTGGCCCTTCCCCCGAGTCTTTGCAAGTGGGTGGCCACGGCTATTATTGGGTCAATGACAGATGTTACGCTTTTAATAATCAAATGGTAGGGTGCTACGATCACATGGCGAATTTCATCAGTTCTCCTGTCGTATATAGTACTGGAGGATGGACAACTCGTAGTATAGGCATGTCTGTCCGTCCGGTTCATTCAGCAGAATAATTCTATATGCGTTATAAAAACATAATCCCCGCAGCACCGAATGGCGTTGCGGGGATTTCTGTTTTCTGATAAAGACCATGACCGCTTCAACAATCGTCAAAGCGGTCATGGTCATAGTCACAAGTCATTGTCGAATTACAGCTTCTCCATATTCCTCTTGACAAACTCGCTCAAATCCTTGCCCTTCAGCAAGTTCTTCGAAAGCAAAGCGAATCTGTGTTATCCAAAAATGTCAGAATGAGTTCCTGTATCGATCATTACTAACACAAGTCGATTATCCTCTTTTGCCCAAACCAAAAGCCAATCAGGTTTGATGTGACATTCCCAAAAACCGGCATAATTTCCTGTCAGTTTGTGCGGGTTGTATTGTTGGGATAAAGTGCCGGTCTCTCGTAATTCGGCGATGACTTTTTCAAGCAAGGTCAGGTCATAACCTCGCTTTTTCAGCAGTTTGACCTTTCTTTTGAACAAGCCAGTGTATTCAATTTCATACATCATTTCAAGCATTGTTCAATGAGGTCGTGAGCGTCCTTTGCCTTGTAGGTCTTTCCCGAGCGATATTCTGCAATAGCCTCGTCAATAGATCCTTTTTTCGGTTTTGTTTCTTTTTGTTCGGTCACGATTCCACCGAGGGTGACGAAGAGTTCGATGAGTTTCTTCATCGCAGCGCTTCTTCCGTCATATTGTAATGTTACAGTAGCCATTTTCTTTCTTTTTTCACCTGCAAAAATAATCATTTTCCGCAAATACGCATTTCAACCTTGCCAAATCACGCTTTTTTTGTTTCTTTGCAATGTCAAACAACTAAAATGAAACCGATATGAACAGAACTTTGAAGGCAATGGCAGTCCTAATGGTGATGATGGTTTTTGCGGTGGGTTGCACAAAACCAGATGTTGAACATGAGTACGTTGATTTAGGCTTGCCAAGCGGAACCTTATGGGCAACCTGTAACATAGGCGCGACCGCGCCCGAAGGTTATGGCGACTATTTCGCATGGGGTGAGACTAAAGCGAAATCCGTTTACAATTGGGAGAAATACAAATACGCCAAAGGATGTTTTGATGAATACCCATTACTGACCAAATACTGCACCGATGATTCTTATGGCAATAATGGTTTCGAGGACAACTTGACCCTTTTGCAGCCTGGTGACGATGCGGCCACGGCCAACTGGGGCAGAGACTGGCGAATGCCTACACTGGAGGATTGGGTAGAGCTTCGCGAAAATACGACAAGAATATGGACGACCCAAAACGGCGTTTATGGAAAGCTTTTTGCAGGGCCTAATGGCAACACACTTTTTTTGCCTGCTGCCCGACTTCAACAAGAGGGTCTCAATTTCAATTACTCTTTTGGTAGCTATTGGTCGAGTACACTTGAAGAATGGAGTCCTAACTGTGCAATCATTTTAAATATTCATGAACGGGAAATCAGCAACGAAATCA
>CACXXY010000261.1 GCA_902771655.1 uncultured Bacteroidota bacterium
CACGGTAAAGGAGAACGTCAAATTCGACTATTACATCACACCGGCACAGATGGATGTGACCTTCTCCCCTACCCCCATCAAAGCCAGCAAGTTGGCCCCGGAAGTCACTGAGAGCATCGCCCGCAATTTCATCAAGGTGGGATTCGGCTATCCACTGACTCCTCTGTTGGAGTTTGCCGCCCATAATGCCAATAATACCAAATATTCGTATGGTATTAACCTGCACCATTTTTCCTCATGGGCAGGTCCCGTGGGCAAAAAACAGCAGCAATACGCATACGCTCCTACCAGCGACACCCGCGTACATCTGTTTTTGACCCGTTTTTTCAAGGATCAAACCCTTTATTCATCCGTAGGCTACAACCATGAATTGGCACATTTCTATGGCTACGGGAAAGATGTCTTACAAGCAAGAAACTATTATCTCGAAGACTATTACGCCAAAGACTATTACGATGAAATTCGCAACGATTTTCACCATGTGAAGGCGGAAATTGGCATTCGCTCCAACCATCTGCCTGGTGTCAAGAAACTCAAACAAGATGTACGCCTGAATTACAACTTCCTGTATTGCCATAACAAGAGCATGGAGAACCATGTGGGCATCACTTCATTTTTCGCTTACGACAGCCGTTTTATGAAAATTTCCGGCAGCCAGAACTACCGCATTGATTTCAATTTCGATTATTTTAATGACCGTCTCCAATACTACACCAGAACACTCGAAGGAAACAATCCCGGATACCACAATGCCAATGCTTTCAAATTTGAAATCGTCCCCAACATGCAATTCAATATCAAGGAATACCATATCAAAATTGGTGTTGGAATACCCGTATTGCGTTCAAATGAAATCACACGCTGCCCAGTTTATCCAGTGGCCGAAGTTCAGTTAGGCATTGTGCCCGGAATTTTAAGCATATACGCAGGTGTTGATGGCAAAGCTCAATATAACAACATGAAAGAATTGCTGTATGAGAACCCGTATTATTCCCCCACTTTCACAGGTTTTGACATTCCTAATTTCACTCGCACCCGCATCAACATCTATGGCGGTATCAAGGGAAACCTGATCAAAAAATTGAACTACCACATTTCCGCCCGCTATGCGTTCGTGCAGGATATGGCATTCTTCCAGTTGGACCCAACCTACCTGCTACGAAACAAATTCATGGTGATCTATAATGATGTGAATTACCTGAATGTCTGCTTGAATATGGCATGGGAAGTCATTGACCACTTGTCTCTGAACTTTGAAGCCAATTATAACGGCTATTATTTCAAAAAAGACAGCGAACTGCAATACGCTTGGTACAAACCCGCCTTGGATTTCGGCTTCGACGGCAAATATACTTTGAAAGGAAAGTATATCTTTGACCTGAACTTCAAACTTGAATTCATGCGCTGGGCCTTGGCTCCGCGTGATGAGAAAGGCAACATCCGCTATGACGACCTCGGCAATGTATGCTATGCACCTACCAAAATGAAACCTGTTTTAGATTTCGGCATCGGCTTCGAATATCTCATCAACAAAAACTTCTCCGCGTTTGCTACCATCAACAACATCGGTTGCCAATACTATGCTAAATACTACGATTTCAACAACTTCGGCATCAACGCCCTCATCGGCATCACCTATTCGTTCGGCAAAGAAAGCATCAAGAACAAGAAAAAATAGATTATCACTGAGTTAAAAACCCCTATAAATTAAATTGAAAGAATCATGAAAAAGACATTAATCGCCATGCTGGCATGCTGCCTGATTTTATGTACAGGTTGCAAAAAAGAAGATTTTGTAAGCAACACTTATAAAGCATACTTTGAATATCATTTCGCAAATGCCAGCGACCAGCAATCGGTTGAAACACTTATTAACAGCTGGAGTTCTGTTTGGACAAGCGAAATCGAGCTCACCCTCCTCAACACCAATACAACTGATGCAGAAGCACATACAAAATTCGAGGCATCCGTTGCCGCACTTGCATTGAAAGCCAGTTCTTGGAAACCCTTCTTCCATGATAACGACTATATGGTATATACTCTGAAAAGAACAACACAGGGTGACGAGAAAATTCTCCGCCAAGTACAATTCGATAAAGACGGACATTTCACCTTATAAAACAAAAAGGCTGCAATTATAGGCAGCCTTTTATTTTACTTGTAGAGACGTGCCATGGCACGTCTCTACTTTTTTATCATTATAAATTCGAAAGATATTCATCTATGGCCTTGGCGGCATTTTTACCCGCTCCCATAGCCAAGATAACAGTTGCAAATCATAGGATTGGGTGAAGTACCTAATGCCATAATCACCATATCAGACTCTATCATAAATTCAGAGCCTTCAACTGGGATAGGGCTTCTACGACCAGACGCATCTGGCTCACCCAGCTCCATACGAATACATTTTGCAGCTTTCACCCAGCCATTCTCATCCCCGATAATCTCTAACGGATTGGTCAGCAACTGGAATTGTACGCCTTCCTCTTTGGCATGGTGAACTTCCTCCACACGGGCAGGCAATTCCTCTTCGGAACGA
>CACXXY010000262.1 GCA_902771655.1 uncultured Bacteroidota bacterium
GCCACTACCAGATGGTCGGCGTCGATATCGCTTACCTCCTGGGTGACGATGTTCTTCAAGGCGATACGGCGACCTTCGAGCAGATCCCACACGGTATTATTGAGCAGGATGCCATCGTGGTTGTCGCCGGCGAGTGTTTTGGCTATGTCAAAACCACGCATACCACCGAACTTCTGCTCCTTCTCAAAGAAGAAGAACTGGTGGGTCTGCATATTGAACTGGCCACCCTCGGTAGCGTTGTTGTCCACCACAATGTTGGGGATTCCCAGTGCGGTGAGCTGCTCGCGGCATGCCAGTCCGGCAGGGCCGCCGCCGATGATGGCAACCGTGGTCTTGTAAATCTTGGTTTCACTAGCTGAACGGGCCTTACCCTCAGGCATGTAGTCCTTGGGAATCTCGCGCACCTCTTTCACACCGTCAACGCTGGTGATGCAGATGCGGCGTACCTGGCCGTCAACGAGCATTTCGCAGGCACCGCACTTGCCGATACCGCACTCCAGGCTGCGATTGCGGCCTGTGGTACTGTGGCTGTGCACAATCAGTCCTGCCTGATGAAGGGCGGCAGCAATGGTTTTGCCTTTCTGACCGCGAACGGTTCTCCCCTCAAACTGGAATTCTACATAGTCTTCTTTGGGAAGGTCAAGAATAGGATGATTTTCTATCTTATACATGATAACTGGTTTAATGGTTATTGTTTTTAGAGTCATTTTATCTCCCATCGGGAGGCAAACGGTAATTCTTTTTTATTTCATAAGTTAAGCAGCACTTGAGTGAATTAGCGAAACACAACACACTGTGCAACAATAAGTTGTACAGAGGTTGCCAAGTCAGAGATTTCACCTAATTAAGTGCTGCAAACAAATCAAAATTAAGCAAAAACTCTGACGACAGGGCAAATTTACATATATTTCCCGATTTATCAGCCAGTGAAGATAAAAAAAGTGAATAAAAAGCCTCAAACGCAATCATTGGCAACCGGTGAAACGCGGCAGTCCAACACCGACTGCCTTTTCGTTCACCGATTGACACCCAAAAATTACATCAAAAGAACCGTCCCTTTTTTACATTGGCAACCGTGAAACGTGGCAGTCCAACACCGACTGCCTTTTCGTTCACTGATTGACACCCAAAAATTACATCAAAAGAACCGTCCCTTTTTTACGTTAGTTTTGGTTTAACAGCAAGTTGATGAGCGATGTGACATCGGCAATGCTGACTTTTCCGTCTTCATAAACATCGGCGTTCACCAAGCACAGATCAGTAGGATCTCCGCTCAACAGGTAGTTAATCAAGGCATTCACATCCATGATACTCACATTCTCATCACCGTTGACATCGCCGAGCATCCTCCCATAGGTGTAACCTATCTCGGTAACGGGCAGTTCGACGTTGGTGCCACAACCCAGCATGGCGGTGGCATCGGGGAAGTGGTCTCCCATAGCGTAGTCAACAAAACTGGTCCAGTTGTCGGTGTAGGTCATCGCCTTGCCACGAATGCCCGAGGTGTAGAAGGGAGCATAGTCACTGCCCATGGTGCAGTTGTCATCGTCCTCGGCATCAAAGATGATTGTCACGAGCAAGCTCTTGCCATACGTGAAGTTGAAGGGTTCTTGTATTTCCATAACAAGAGACTGGTCTTCGCCATAGCATTCAAGAAGTTCTATGTCATATCGACCTTCAGCGACAAGTTCGCCCAGAGTGAAGAACTGTTTTACACCATCTTCATTGACGGCAAACTCGGTGGCATCGATTTCCTGAAGATAAACCTTAGCATCACGGACTATCTCCTCAAAAGATTCACAGTGAAACCTGAAATTCAGATATTTGATCTGAATGCCATCCTTGCCTTCCATCTTGGTCAGCAGGTCGGGCGTGTAAATCATCTGTGCACCAGTGTGAGCCAGATAGAAGTTGGTCGGAGCCATGTCAAAGTAGGAGCCGTTGTAAGTCTCGGTAGGGTTGTAAAAGTCTCCCACCTCGATCCAACCTTCGAACTGGGCGTGGGCCGTCATTGCCAGTGCAGCGACAAAGAAAAGAGATAATAATTTCTTCATAATTAATGGAGTTTAAATGTTAACTATGTGAATAACAACAGGTTCATTGACAGATTACACATCAAATAGAACGAACCGGAATCACCCACAAAAATACAAAAAACACAATAAACTAACCCGAAAAAAAGACAAAAAGAAACACAACCACCATTTCCGGCAGTTGCGTTTCATAGAAGTTATACATTTCGTCGTGTTGGGAAGA
>CACXXY010000263.1 GCA_902771655.1 uncultured Bacteroidota bacterium
CCTCGTTAATACACAAAGTATTGCCTGCGGTTTTGGCTGCATCTGGCGAAAAATCTTACGGCGCATGACGCATGCTCCGAGAATCTAAACAGGCTCTTACGCTCGATGGAGTGGCGGACCAGAACGGAGAATTTGTTCCAGGGCAGGCAACCTTCCTCAATCTTCCCAAAAATAAGGAAGTAAACACAAACGAAGGACCGGTACTGGTGGATCAGATTTACGCCGTTAAGGAAGTCACTCACTTTAAAGGCTATCAGCCTGAAAACAATAACCCTGTCATGGCGTTCTATGATACGTCAACCAGTCAGTCGAAAGAGAATCTTACCTTTAAAAACGTCAAGAAAGCCACTTCATTCAGTGTCAAAAAGAATTGGCTTCCCGAAAAACCGGCAAACGCCAGCGCCACATTCCGACTTTTCTCCTATACGGGAACAGACATTTCCAAGGCAAGGATGGTGGAAGATATGGAACTGCCAAATACTACTGGTTCTACTGAGGAAGAACAATGGACGGCAGTCTTTGAAGATCTTCCGATGGTCAATGACCAGGATGTTCCTCTCAATTACATCGCCAAGGAAATAAATTGTACGCCAGGATATGAAGCCTACTACACAGGAAACGATAATTATTCCGGAAATAACGGAACTATAACCAACAAGCCCGCCAAGACGAATTTCGGCGTCACGGTGCAGTGGGATAACATTTCTGGCAACGAATGGCCAAATGGCATCACACTGAACCTGCGGCTTTTACGTCGTCCAAAAGGAACAACGGGAACCGATCCGAATTTCCGGCTGCCCCTTTCCCTGCCAGGAAACGGGACGGATCAAGAATTTCAGCAGGGGAATGATGTGCAGGGTGCGGCTGATACCTACCCCGTCAAATATAAGAAACGTAGTCCTATCAAGTATCAGCTTGCGGTGGAAGATCTCGATAAATTCTTTACGGATGAGAACGGAAATCTGGTGGAATGGGAGTATTACGTCGAACAAGTGGTTAATGTGAGAGATGACAGCGTTTATAGTGTGACGGATGTCTCGACCGAATATGCCAATAAAAACCGCGCTCCTCTGAATGGTTTTGCATCCAACAATGGTCTGATTACCAACACCCTTCCCACTGTGTCGCTGCAAGTGAGCAAGCACGTTTCAGGTTCTTTTGCCAGCCATTTTAAGTACTTCGAATTCACAATCACACTTGGCAGCGGTGAAAATAAGCTGAACGGTAATGTTCCTTGTGTGATTAAATCTGATAAAGTCGGCGCACCTGAGAACAATATTACAGTAGCTTTTACGGACGGAAGTGCGACTGTGAAACTCCGACACGGAGAAACGCTCGTTATCCCTGATCTCACGCTTGGAACGACATATTCTGTGACAGAAACTCCCGTTAATGGGTATACATCAACCATTACCGGTAATGCCAGCGGTGAGGTAAATGACAATACCGTTTCTTTCCTCAACACACGCGACGGCACGGTTCCAACAGGTGTTACGGTTGGATGCGTCAGCGCGGGAGCTTTGCTGCTGCTCTCCGCAGGAGCATTCCTGCTGCTGCTACGCAAAAAGGCAATGACGCGGCGTAAGTCCGGTGAGGTTTAAAGTCCAATAATATATGCCCTCTATATAGAAGACAATGAAACAACAAAATCATTGTCAGAAATATAGGGGGCATTTTTGTTGAGAAATCGACTGATAATGAACACGAAAAAAGCCGTGATGAACACGGCAATGAAGAAAATCTTCTGCTGAATAAAGAAATAACCCCAAAACGTCGGAGACCGGACATTTTGGGGTGGATATAATTGGTCGAGATGACAGGATTTGAAAATTAGAAGAGAATCATCTCTATTACATCCTATTACCCATCAAATGCCCATTTTTAGCCAATTATGCGCATTTTTTCAGTTGCACTGAATATCCATCAAAACAGCATTGAAACACACTCAGTAACGCACAAAACTATAAATCAAACAACTCAAAGAAGCACTGGGCTGACCCTCTGTTATCACCAACTATTTTTCGCTGAATGGAATAGAACGACATATTAATTGGTAAAGACCACTGCGAATAGTCTACTGTCGTCGATTTCATAGGAGAAGCACTATACACTTGATAAGATTAAAATATCGATTATATTGTAACATGTTGAAATGGTTGAGTCAACAAAAAATTCTGCTTTTCACAGGGCGACCGCATGAAAAAGATATTCAAAAGAGCAAAAATATGGTATAATTGACCG
>CACXXY010000264.1 GCA_902771655.1 uncultured Bacteroidota bacterium
TGCTCGTCGGCCAATTTGCATGCCTGAGCCAACTGTTTGCGCAAGCTCTCCATATCGTTATGCTGATACACATATCTCTTGGCAAAGCTCAGACGCAAACCATCCATGATGCAAGCATGTGATTCAGAGTCATATACAATCACATCGCGGCGGCTGGTCAACACATCAATGATGGAAACCATAGCCTGATAACCGAAATTGACCAAATAGCCGTATGGCTTGCCCACGAAATGAGCCAAGTCTTGTTCCAATTGCTTATGATACTTGGTATCGCCCGACATCATACGGGCACCCATAGGAGCAGCCATACCGAATTGGCGGGCACCTTCTGTGTCGGCCTCGCGAACTTCGGGCATGTTGGCCAAACCCAAGTAATTATTCAAACTCCAGTTCAACACTTTCTTGCCGTTAAACACCATTTCGGGACCGATTTCACCTTCCAAACGAGGGAACATGAAATAGCCGTCAGCATTAGCCTGATACTGTCCAAGAGGACCCGGAGTCGCTTTAATTCTTTCAAAAATGTCTTTCATAAGCTTAAAAAGTTAAATATGTTAAAAAAACTTAATTATATATATTTCTCTGTATCAATATTTTCCACTAATTTACATTCAATTTTTATAATAATGCAAACTTACACATTTTTTTCACAACAACTACAATTATATCATTTTTTTTGTTATTCTTGCATTTTATATATAAGAATGTGAGACACAATGAAAACTGAACATAATTCCATAAAACAACAACATAAAACACAAAAAATATGAATTCAAAAGAGACAATTTTTCCGAAAATCTTCATTGTTGCCGCATTACTATGTTTTCTTTGCGGAACAACTACTGCGCAAACAGACCCAGATTTAATTGTGAACGACATGACCGTCAAAGTTTGCTCAGGCAGTTCCTTTGATCTCACTCCTACCGGAACCATTCCGACGGGAACGACCTATAGCTGGTCAGCACCTTCCGTATCAGGCATTAGCGGGGCGACAAGCGGAAGCGATGCAAGTACCGTTAACGGAACACTTACCAACACAAGCAATCACAATATCGATGTGGTATATAATGTCACAGCGTATTACTCCCCTAGTGTCACTTCCAATTTCACAGTCACCGTTACTGTATATGCCAGTCCTGTCATCAATTCCCTTATTGTGGCTGATTCCTGTCCAGGGCTTGCTGAGTACTACATCTCCGCCGACATCACCCCTAGCAACGGCACCTATACTTATTTCTGGGATGGTTCAGTACAAGGAACTACTCATAGTATAGATACCATCCCTGCTTCACCTTATCCTTGCGATCAAACTTTCAATTACAAGCTGACAGTAAAAGATGAACATGGATGTCCCAGCAATACTGTAAAAGGTAAATTCACAACCCCCGATGAATCAAATTGGAATCCCGTTACCGAGGTTAGTGCCCAAATCAATCCTGTTAATAGCACGTATATGGTCCCAAATTTGAAAGACACCCTCGAAGCCTGCTTCCATACCACTTGCAACCTTATCATCGCATCCACTTATGCTCAGATTGACACCGCCGGAACAGAGATTGCCCCTAACACCACTGTTACAGTGGTAACAAATTACAAAACAGTATGTGGTACCACTTATAATATTTCTATCGATGTAAAAGCTCCTGCCGTTCTTCCTCCCTTTTCCGCTGCAGACGTAGATTTCGATGATTCAAACGATACCATCAAATTATATTATGGTGTTTGTGACACCTTGTATTATGTGCACATTCCCACTTATTCAACGACAGGTTCAAGCCCATACAACGTAAGCGATCTAAGCTTGTCTAACGACAAGAGCAGCGCTAACGAAGGTGCTCTCTTGGGTCGTATCACTGGTGGTGAATACACTATCGTATGGCGCCTCGCCAGTCCAAGCGGTTCATATATTGAATACCCCAAGAAATATGTCGTCGTTTATCCTCCCTGTGGTGGTACCATGACCGTTACTGATGTGGACGGCAACGAATACGAGACTATTCGCGTGGGGTGCGAATGCTGGACCAAAACCAACCTGAAGACCACTACTGTATCTGACACAAGCTATGCATACCAGAACGATGAAAGCAATGTGGCCAAATTCGGTCGTCTGTACTCATGGTATTCAGCAGTAGGACTGTCAAAGAATTCCACCAGCAACCCCACTACCACTACCGATCCCATAAGCAAT
>CACXXY010000265.1 GCA_902771655.1 uncultured Bacteroidota bacterium
CATCTTCCATAGTATAGGAAAGATTTTGTTGTTGCAAAGTAAAGTATCGGAATCCCATTTCCATGCCCTCTTTTGTATCTTTTGTCACATAATATGTGGCTTTGATAGTTATTGTTTTATTAGAATTGTCAATGAGGACTTCATAATCCTCCCCGTTCGGGTCCACCAACTTCACCGGGTTGTCCGCGCAATACGTATAAGGCGATAACGACGGATATTTTGAAGCCATCGGGTCCACGCTCAGCCACACGCTCAAATCGCTGCTGTAATAGCGTGAACCAAAGTAGCTTAGGCCGGTTTCGGAGTCCTTTTCTTTGGCGGAGAACGTGTAAGACGAGTTAGCAGTTAGCAGTGGGTAGTGAGCAGTTGTGGTGTAGGCGGAGGGGTTCGGGTGCTCTCCCGCGCAGGCCGTAGGTCTGCAGGGCCCGGTGGAGATGGCAGGGTACGACCGAGGGCGCACGCCATAGGTGTGCGGGGGCATGGTGCCGACGGCGTCACACAGATGTGGTGCGCAGGTGTGGCGGGCGGGGCGATATTTTCGGTTTGAGGTCATTGGTGGTTTTTGACGGGGCGAAGATTCGAATTTTTGGTGTCAGATTGTTGTGCGAAAAATAGCACAAGACAACGTCAACACCTACAGTGGCTTGAATGAGGGATACATGGTCTCTCGTTTTATGGGATTATTAAGATCAACTTCTATTAAGTTAAGGTTCTTTCCGTTAAGCGGCTGATTCAAAACCGATATGCATTCTGAAAGGATTGTTCCATCGAACATATAAAGGCCATTGAATTCTGGGCAATTTGTACCACAACAATAATCAGCCCCATACAAATGCACTAAAACGCCATTCGAACCTTGTAAAAGTTCAATATCAAATATTGGGATTTCTTGATATTTGATTGTTCTTCCTTTAATCGCAAATTGACGTTTCGGTATAGGTATCACATGTCTTTTCAGACAATCGCCTTTATAGTAGAAGAGCAATTCTTGAGAAAGAATGTAAGGATATGAAAAACCATATTCTTCCCATTTTATATTAGGATCATTCTTGTCTATGGTGGTTCGCAAGGTCACAGTGTATTCTCCTTGTGTCAGAGTAAGCGAAACATTCTTGTCTGTGACGTGATTGTCTCCACAAGAAAGACATAAGAATAGCAACACTAATAATTTGTTCTTCATTTGTGTTCGAATTCGCATAGTGTGTCTCATCTGCATAAATGTCCAATAGGAGTTGCTATATTTGAAAAACCATGCAACTCCATAGCTCTATATGCGTTAAATGTTGACTGCAAATCTTCAATACTCCATTCTTTTAAAGATGTCCAACGTTCTTGACATTCTTCTACAAAGGATCTAACATTTCCCAAAATTGCAGCATTGTATCCTTTTGTTGTCATTAGTCTTAATGCTGCTTTATCTTGGTTGGTTGGACTAAAATCAGGCATCGTATAAAAACGCCACAAAAACTGGTAAGCACCAGCAGCTGAACTTTTCGAATTCGGATTTATTCCAGGATGTCCTTGATAATCTTTAGGGGAAGCGGTATATGAGTGAGTGGTGAAAACATCTCCAGAATTCCAACTGTTATATGCTAAGGGGGTATTCGTAGAACCCGCCTCAGCCTTTTTAAGCATTGACAATGTTGCTCGCAGATTCAACTCGTAATTGTATAGTCCATATTTTTCAGTGACATTGACAACATCGGCTCTCGGAGATGATGTTAATGTCGCAGATTCTGTTAAAGAAAGTTGTTTGGAACTCCATGTATTATATAAATATACTTTTCCGTCTAACTTACCGTCGAAACCGATGTGAACACCAAAGATGTTATATATATCCCCTATCTCCTCCCCATTCGGGTCCACGCACCTCACCGGGTTATTCGCACAGTAAACAAAAGGCGAAAGCGAAGGATATTTGTCACTCATCGGGTCCACGCTCAGCCACACACTCAAATCCGAGCTGTAATACCGTGAGCCAAAGTAGCTTAAGCCGGTTTCAACATCCTTCTCTTTGGCGGAGAACGTGTAAATCGAGCTGAACGAACTCGTCCTCTGGTCCACGAAGTCCTCGCCCCACGGCAGGTAGTGCAGGTGCTGCACGGCGGTGCCCGCCGAGTCGGTGATCCAAGAGGAACTGCCCAAATGGTCGGGGTGGTACCAGTAG
>CACXXY010000266.1:0-2155 GCA_902771655.1 uncultured Bacteroidota bacterium
ATTAGGTTTATTTTCCCTTTTGAAATATTACTACATTTCTCATTTAGTGACCATCCTTTCTTTAATTCATTCGATATTTCATCAAGTATCGGTTGGAAATCGAAATAGACAGGCAAATCTATATCACAATAGTTTTTTGAACGTAAGAAGAATCTTTTTGCTTCCTCGCCGGTCATTTCAATAATGCTGGTCTTGTTCATATATCAATTCATCATTAATTGTTAATCAGTCCTTCTTTCTGGGTTCTTCAATCCTTCTTTGGCCATTCTTCCTGTCAACTGTTTTTCTCTTCTGTTCATTTCATCATTTATCTGTTTTCATGTTTTCTCTTTCTCTGTGGCGTGGGCGGTGCCGCCTCCTTTTCTTCTCATAACCATATAGGGTTTTGCCACCCCAAATCTATCATCGGCCATTAAAAAAGATGATAGTTGAAAATTGAATGTGTTAATGTGATAACGTGTCAATGCGTTAGTCGATTTACGAATTAAGTGTCTACTTTTCAAGGTTCAACATTCAGAGCAATCAACTACTCGATTCCGCTCATATCAACCGAGTACAGAATATCACCTATGGTTTCTTTTACAAGAAAAGAAACCATATATATTGGATAGTAACATACATTGCCATCATCCTTTACATTGTCATGACAAAAGACAAATGCCTGTGGTATGGCATATTCGGTATTTGCCATCACATTCGATAATGCATTGTGGCGCTGGTAGTCTTTGCCTGATTTTACCTCGATAGGCATAACGCGCCCGTGGCACTCAATGACAAAGTCCAATTCTCCCTGCTTTTTGCTGTTGAAATAATACAGGTCATAGCCATGGGCGTGTAGCTCCTGTGCCACCACATTCTCGAAGATGGCTCCATAGTTGATGCTCTTTTCGTCGTTTATTATGCGCAGCTGGATGCCTTCTGCATATTGGCTTGCCAACAAGCCTATGTCATTTTGGAACAATTTGAATAGATTCCTGCTGCGAGACAGTTTCAATGGAGCCACTGGCTCTTCCACATTGTAAGTTGGCAGAGCCACACCTGCGTTCTTTAGCCAGAGAAAGCTATTCTCATATCGAGTAAACTTCATATTTTCATTCAGGTCCTTCAGTATGAATCGTTTGTTTTTGGCATTCAGCTCTGACGGTATCAAATCGAATATTTCCTCCAGGTACAGTTTGTGGTTTCTGTCATACTTTGCTATGTCGCGTTTGTACAGACGGATTATGGCTTGCTGCTCGGCCATCACCTCACGCAGGTTGTGTGTGTCGACATATTTCTGTACGGCAGCGGGCATACCCCCCACTATAAGGTAAAGCCTGAATAATTCCATCATCTTGGAATGAACAAAACCGTCAACTGGCTGCTTATTGTTATAAGACAACCTTAAACTCTCCATTACCTGTTCCGACACCCCCATAGCCATAAAGAATTCTTCAAGGTCAAGCGGGAACATCTCTTTCACATCCATATATCCCACCGGTTCTGAACGCAAGTCGTTCAACTCTACACCAAGCAGTGACCCACTCATCACATACCGATAGCTACCTTCTTCCACAAGAAATTTTATGGCCGTCACTATCTCGGGACACTCTTGCACCTCGTCGAAAAAGATAAGGGTCTTCCCTTTCACAAGAGGAGTATCGGTCAGCAGAGACAGTCTGACAATGATGTCCTGACTGTTTTTAGCCCCTTTTAATGCATCTGTAGCTTCTGGCTGGTTGATAAAATTAATCTCCACAAAATGCTCGAAATGGGTCTTTCCAAACTGACGAATCGAGTAGGACTTTCCCGTTTGCCTGGCTCCAGTAAGAAGCAATGACTTATTGGTACTTTTGTAAAATCTACTTAAATAGCTATCAATCTTCCTTTTAAGCATAATCTTGTCCGATTTTCCAATTGCAAATATACAAAAAATACCCGATTTTCCAACATTATTTTTGCCAAAACATTACTTTTTCCGCCCTTCCGTGTCTACTTTTCATGGTGCAACAGTCTGATTGCTTGATTGTCTGATTGCTTGATTGTCTGATTGCTTGATTGTTTGAGTATTTTTCACTCAAGCATTTACACAATTAAGCATTCAAGCAATAACTCAAGCATTTACACAATCAAACAATCAAGCAATAATTCAAGCATTAACACGTTCACACATTCA
>CACXXY010000266.1:2172-2992 GCA_902771655.1 uncultured Bacteroidota bacterium
TCAAGCATTTACACAATTAAGCATTCAAGCAATAACTCAAGCATTTACACAATCAAACAATCAAGCAATAATTCAAGCATTAACACGTTCACACATTCAAGAATTCAATTGGTTGTCACAAAGCTCCGCTCCTCACCATACACCGTGCCTGTGGCATTGGTGGCGTAGGCGCGGTAGTGGTAGGTGGTGTTGGGGGTGAGATTGGTGAGGTTGCTGACGAAGCTGCCCGTGCCGCTGCCGTCTGTTGTATGTGGGCTGGCGGTGGTGGGGCTTGGCGTGGTGCTGTAGCAGACTCCCCGTTGGATGACGGTATAGCCCCCATCAGCGGTGACATTGCCGCCACATACCGCACTTGTGGCGGTGACAGCGGTGGCAGATGACGTGACAACCGTCGGGAGCCCGCTGGGCGTGGTGACGGTGCGCTGCTCACCATAGACGGTGCCGTTGGCATTGGTGGCGTAGGCACGTACATAGTAGGTGGTTGAGGAGTGCAGCCCTGTGATAGTGCTCACGAAAGTGCCCGTACCACTGCCGTCAACAGTATGCAGGTTGCTCACCGTAGGCTCGGGCGACACACTCCAGCACACGCCACGGGCGGTGACGGAGAAGCCCCCGTCGCCAGTGACGGTGCCACCACATTGCGCCGTACCGCTGCCCATGAGGGTAACCTCAGCGGCGGTCTGCACGCTGGGTAGCCCGCTGAGGGTGGTAAACATTTGCTGCTCGCCGTATGCCGTGCCGACACCGTTGGTGACGTAAGCCCGCACATAGTAGGTGGTGGTAGGCTGCAATCCTCCTGCGATGGCGGTGAAGTCGCCCA
>CACXXY010000267.1 GCA_902771655.1 uncultured Bacteroidota bacterium
CTGAGGCTCCCATCAAGCCCATTAAGCCCACTAACCCCATCCGACGGAAAAAGGGCGCAGAACCGCGTAAAACCACGCTTCTGCGCCCTTCCCTTTGTCGATTAAAGCCCTATTAAAGCCCTATTAAACCATTATTCAACCAAAACTAAAACGGCGGGCCCAAAAACCCGCCAAAAATTAAAGAATAATTCAATCAAATTAAAGCAAAATGCACATTCCGTTTTTTCGGCAATTCATATAACCAACTGAAAATCGGCAAAATATATTTTCTAAAATGTACTTTTCGTTTTAAGCCCCATATATTGCAAGTTAAAAACTAAAAAAAATTCACCAACATACAACACTATCTATCAATCATATACAATCCAAGCAATAATCACCAAGCAAGGGATGACTCCACACAAACACCCACTTGGGGGACCAAAATTTGTCCACTACACTGAGTATTAGGCGTATAGGTCATTTTGCAGGATGATTTTTTGTACTTGTTGTCAATAGGTCAAATTGCAGGATGGCCATTTCAAAAAAGTTTAGTACTTTTGCCGTGCAGTTTGAAGCATAGCGGAGCTCTGCTGGGGAGCAACTCCGTGAGGAATAGAACTGCTGTGAATGACGACAAGTCATATGTGGAGCGGCTGCCCGAGGAGGTGGCCGTTCCTGTGTTATGACATGTTAGATTTCACACAATGCCAAGAAAAACCCACTGATGAACCGCTTGCGGTTCTCCTTTGACATCCCACTATGGTTGTTGAGGTTCTTTTTCAGGTCTGTAAATGTGCCCTCTATTTTGTTGTTGGTGTTGGGCATTCCCTCGCATCCGGGCTGCTGATAGGTAAACAGGTATGGCAGGTAGAAGTCGACGCTGTGCATGGCCGAGCGCAGCCGTTTGTGGGTGAACTGCTTCTTCCCGGACTTCAATGTAGAGCGCCTGTTTAACATCTCGTTCCACTTGGACTTCCATTCCCTGTATTCTTTCTTAAAGTCCGCACCCCGTTTGGTCGTTATGCCACCGACCAAGTCATTCAGTTCTCTGGCCGCAATCAGTCTAGGGTGCAGGGTAAGGTATCGTCTTACTATCTGTATCATGTGGTACTGACACATCTGGATCTTGTAATTCCCGAACTCGTTGAACAGGCTTTTCATCCCGTCTATCACGATTCCCTTTATGACATAGTTGCGCCCCTCTATGCTGCGTACGGCATCCACAAAGTCCTGTACCTTCTCGTGTGCAATGAATTCCAGGTATAATGGCTTGCCTGATTCCTCGTCCAGGGCAAGCATCACTCCCCAGTTGTGTCCCCAGTAGGTGGCATCAATATGAACGAAACCTCCTCCTGAAAGTTGCGGCTGCACCCACTTCATCGCCACCCCTCGCAGCCGTCGCTTGATTGTCGAGTCGCTTACCCCATAGGAGGCTGCCAATTCAGACACTGTCTGTTTCCCATTCTGGTAACTTCTCCATATGCCGTCTTGCGAGAACCTTTCATTGTTTCGAAACTGGTATCCGCATTCTCTGCAGACATATGTCTGGATTCCTTTCCGTTTCCCGTTTTTTACCGTGTGTGTATCCCCACACGCAGGACATTTCAACTTGTACATTTGCTACCTTTTTAGTGTGTCTTGAACACATGCAAAGGTAATGTATCTCTTCCTTTCGGAAGATTTTATCCTGCAAATTGACCTATTGACGCTTTTTATTTGTTAAAATGTCCACCAAGCACCTTGATTGACAAAATCGCCAGTAAAATCAAGCGTTCTGAAAGTTTTTATCCTGCAAAATGACCTATAGACCGAGTATTAGCCTTTGTCGGAATAATGTCATCATAAGGTCGTAGGCATAAAGCCATCACCTTGCTGTGGCAAAAGGTTGCATCCGTTTGCTTGCAGCAAAGTAATGGTTATTGTTGCAATGGTTTCCTTTGGCAATGAGTCAAGGAACAGTGCTTCAGCGTTTGATAACGCGTTGCAGGGTGACGAATGCGTCACCGTTGGCGGGTTGAAGGACAAGGCGCAACAAGTAGGTGCCGGCAGGGAGGGCTGAGAGGTCGAGTGAGAAAGAATCAGGGTGCGCGGGAGTGGTAATCTGCTTGACAAGGCGGCCCTGATTGTCATAGACCTCGATTTGGCGGATGGGAATTCCGGCAACGGTGATG
>CACXXY010000268.1 GCA_902771655.1 uncultured Bacteroidota bacterium
GAAACTAACCGCCAACCTTCAGTTCATTCCTAATGAGCATTTAGTAAGGCTTCGTGTACATTACGTAGTAGAAGAGTTTTCGGGTGACCAAACCACCCTCTATTTCGATGCTACGCAAGATTACCCTATCGGTAATTTCTTTAACAAAGGCATTCAAAAAGCCCAAAGGGAGTGTAATGATAATGTAAAGAAAAAGTGCACATCCACGCTGCAATTAGTTGGTACATACCCGCAGGCCTATATCTATACACAATTTAGTGGGCAGCACCATGACTATATGACTCCCGATCCGTGGAATCAAGCCAAAGTTGAGAGTGTGTACGCCACACAATTAATGCTGATGAGAGCGGCTGGGCGCAAAGTTAGCGAGCTTTTTAATCAGTATATTAGTGTTCCCCAACCATGGATTTATGATATCAAGATGAAGGTTGACGACAAAGGCAATGACGCAACGGGGTCGGGTAATATTGGGGTCTCCGGAACGGTGAAATTCAGAGTCAAACGTATAGACAACATCGACGTGACCACTATGGTAAAAGAGGAGAAACCCATACAAACGTCAACCATTATTGAGCCAACATTCGGCAGCGAGAAAATACTCGACTCGATTCCCGACACCGTTTTTTCTGTGCTGGGTCGCGGTTATGACATCTGTGGACATTATGCCGACTTCGACTCAGTTCACAAAGAAACTAAGGTTTTGAACATTGAAAAACTGAACAAATACAAACGTCTCAATAAGGTCCCTGTCTATGATGGCTATCACGAAAGTAATTATGGTGAAGGGTTGGAGGACTATTCTGAGAAAATTGCCTCAAGGATTACTGCATCGGCTTCGATAGCAGCTTATGGCGGATTTCTTAAAGCAGAGACAAAAAGGTCGTTCAACGTGGAGAAAGCAGAAAAATGCGGGTACAAATATGCTTCATTTCGGTCGGGATTTAAAGACTCGGAATATGTAGTGTTCTTCTACACCCCCAACCAATTGATGGGATTCCTCGACGACGAATTCCTTCATTCTCTTGACGTGCTAACCGCAGGCGAGTTCATTCGCCAATATGGAACTCATGTCATAGTGGGAATGGCATTAGGCACTCGATTCACCTATAGCATGCGGTACCAAGAAAGTACTAGAAAGCAATCGGAGGCATATTCTTTCCAGGATTCTGCCAGTATAGGATATAAGGAAAATGGCGAAGTGAAGGCTCCGGAAAAGCCAGTAGGCAAGTCCGAGGCAGAGAAGATATTTGAGGCCATTATGAAAGATGGTCAACTCACTCCAGCAGAGTTGAATGCTTGGTGTAAGTACCTGGAGGTTACCAAAGGTGCAAAACAAGAAAAGCCCTCAAATGGTGGTGGGGGCGGCCAAGGAAACATCAATGTGGAAATTGGGGGTTCTTATGGAAAAGACGAGTCATGGTCGTTGCTCCAAGAGGATAAGTCGACTTCATCAAAGTGCCTTTGCATAGGCGGCGATGCTTATTTGTCCCAACTGATTAGCGACACGAATAATTCGAAATATTATGAGGAGTGGGTAAAAAGCAATAGGACAAATTTTGTTTTTTGTGACTTTGCCCGCAATGGACTGCTACCTATCTACGAGCTGATTCCCTCAGGGCACAGACTCACTGCGCAAGCCATCAAACAGGCTTCCGAGGATTACCAGTATATGAATAACATAGATACTAACGGCAAGTTGTCAAGTGGTATCGAGCCTTGTAATTTCACTACGTTGGGAGAATCCAACACTCAAAACATACAGAGTGCCAAAAGCTCCGACCACGACGAAGAAATCGGCACAAAGACCGGCAAAACTACCTACTGGGAGATGCATATCGAGATGCTCAATCTGGATGGTGGACTATGTGGCTTCAACATTTCACTAACCGTTAAGGAAGGTGGTGAAGGAGGTGGAGCTTCTATCCTACAAAACCGTTTTACCAAGGAAATACCGCTAAAGGCCGGCCTGTCGGAGATGTCCATTGATACCGACTACTTTGGAGGTAGGCCTACCTTTGAGGCCCACGGCACGGTTACCGGCCAGCAACATGGATGGTTCGACGTAACCAGCGATGTGCTGAATGGAACTGCCGGCAACATCCTCTGTCAAAAAGGCAACAAAGTCCTGATTTCTATTGACGACAAAGGA
>CACXXY010000269.1 GCA_902771655.1 uncultured Bacteroidota bacterium
TCTGATACCCCCAAAGGAGGAAAAGAGATGAATGAAAAAATTAACAAATATGCAATGAAAAATAAGAGACGAACGGTCAACCTTATTTAGGCATTGACAGAAAGTCTAACGTCTAAAGTCTTTAGTCTGTTTTCTCCAAAAAAACATCTCGTCAATCTTGAATGCAGCGGACGGAGATACTGAATTCCTTATCTGCTCGACCTCTTTGCACTATAGGGGAGTTATAATCGATACAATGGAAATAGGCCTCGTCTGCGTTGTTTTCTGAAACAGCCCAGAACATAGCCGACTGGCCATAGGTACCGGAATTAGAAGGGACACACCAAGAAGCGGGGACGGCTGTGAACTCTGTGGCATTGTTGGCCTCGGGATGGTGCCCAGGAATCCCCACTTCAGAATATGCTTTCCAACCCTCTTGGGAAGCAAGGGCTTTCGCAATATTGGCGGATTCGTAACCATACACATATTGTTGTTGACTACCGACATATTGCTCCATTTCAGTCCACTCTTCATCTGTAGGCACGTGCCACCCTTCCGGGCAAAGGGCACGCGGGTCTTTCACTGAAACCCAATTGTAGTGCAAGCCGTTGGAAACCGACAGGGTGGAGGTGGACTGAAAATAACAAGGCAGTTCAAGACTGAAGGTGTCGGTTCCACCATTGAGGATTGGACTCCCATCCCGGAAGTGTGTGGTGCGCAGGTTGCTCTTCATCCACACCTGCTCGCCCAATATTACGGCATCGTACTGGTTGCCGTCCACATCGGTGACGGCGTTGTGGATGATCTGGCTGTTGTGAACGGGAAGGTCTTCGTTTTCTTCAGGTGTGCACTTCGTAAAAGACAAACCCAATAACATAAGGATTGCTGAATATAATAGTGATTTTTTCATTGCTTTTCGTGTTGTTGTTAGTGTTATTGTCATTGACTGACTAATCCTTGATACAACGGACAGGATGTCCTGCATATTTAGCAGAGTTACTTGTCCTAATCCGTGGTAAAACGGAATATATATTATTGACATACCCCCAGTCATTGCAAATTTGCCCATTAACATTCTGAGTAACAGGAGATTCTGTGGCGGTCCAGTATGCGGCCTCAGACCCATAATTGGAAGGATCGTCTTCCCAAGCCAAGTAACCGGTAGGAGTAAGGGATAGATTGGTGGCATTGTTTTCCTCGGGATGGCACCCCGGCGAGCCCTCCACATCGGACTCTTCCCACCCTGCCTGGGAAGCCAAAGCCTTGGCTATATTCCGATAATCGGTGCCACAGACAAGCTCCGGTTTTTTCCCTACATATTCTCTCAATTCCAGCCAATCATCGTCATCGGGCACGTGCCAGCCTTTGGGGCAAAGACCGCGTTCGTCAACCACCGCCGGCCAGTTGTAGTACAGTCCGTCCCTTTCTTCGTTATATATAGGGAACGTCTGCGTGTTGGGTTTGAAGAAGCGAGGGTCTGTTTTATTTTGATAAAAAATATCCCCTTGAGGAACGGGGCTTTTGTCCCGGAAATGTGTGGTGCGCAGGTTGCTCTTCATCCACACCTGTTTGCCAATTTTGACGGCATCGTACTTGTTGCCGTCCACGTCCTTCACCGCATTACGCAGCACCAGATCATTGCGCTCTCTCTCGTGTGTGCAGGAGACGGAAAAAGACAACACCAGCAGGAGTGCATAGAATACATAATTTCTAAAATCATTCATAGCGGAAGGTTTATTGTTGATATTGATGATCAAGTGGTAAACTTTTTGTGGTTATCTACATTTGCACTTCGAGCGTATTTTGAGAAGTGTTTTCTTTAACTGAATAAGATATTTGTTTTGGTGCTTGTACCGCCATTTTTCCTGTTGTCTGGTTTCTTTAACTTCATAACAATAAAGACAATTATCCGTTGCTAAGCTATAATACTCATTGTCTGCAGATAGTTCGACATAATAAGTGATAAACAACGGCATACAGGGTTCTTTGGGGATCTGCACGATTGTATTGGTCAAAGACCATATCTTTTTCTTCATTTTGCGATGCAAAACTATCGAACAAACCGTGTAAGCGTAGTCTCTGGTTTCATGAA
>CACXXY010000270.1 GCA_902771655.1 uncultured Bacteroidota bacterium
ACATGCTGTCAGGAATGGGATTTCGTACTTGCTCATATCTATTGCTTCTTATTATCTGCTGCAAAAATACAAATTAATTTGATTCCTTACAAGTTTTTTAAGGAATTTCATTGCTATCCTTTTGCGAAAAGTAACTTTTCACGAGGTAATTCATTACTTTTCGAGGGGCGTTTAGTTACTTTTCGTCAGCGTGATTTTATAACGATGTTAACATTGTACACCTACTGCCACAGAGATTCCTGTTGCCAACCTATTGGAAAACCCATTGCTGATGGACTGACAGAAGGATAAGCATCCAACAGCTGGGTTATATCTTGGGTAAGAGTATTATGATGATCAATGATGTTAAGCCAATAGCGAATAATTGCTAATACAAAATAAATCCGTTGAGTACCACAAGCAGGTTGCAAAATGAAAGTATTATTTGTCCTGCGTGGCATTAACGGACGTACGCCGAGAGTGCGATTCCATAACCGTGAATGATGAGCGCAGATGTTACGAATATATACCAGTGTGTGTAACCACGAGACAAACACTGTGTCGCTCAAACCAAAGGCTGTTGCAACCTGACGCTTAGGTATACCTGGTTTTAGATTCTGATAGATGATAGACATTGTACCAAAAGAAGTTATTTCAAGCGTTATCCAGGATGGTGGCAACGGATTGGAATATTTGCGTTTGAAAGCACGAACAAACTGTTCATCGCTGCGATTAAATTCATCATGGATGCTTTGCATACTTTTGGCATATTGTATCTGATTAGAAAAGAGGGACGCATCCTCAAACCAGTTTCCCCCCTTTGACATCGACAGCACATAAGCTATCTGGGTGCGTAAAGCCACCTCAATCTTTTCAATATATGAAAGGATGAGTCGACGGAGTTGACTGTCAAAGCTATATAGAAGGCATGCCTGTTCAAAAGTAGAACCGGGTTTGAAAATATGATTCTCGCGGTCAGCCAGCAAAGGATACCAGTAGCCACTCATACGATAATAGCTTACTCGTTTCAACCACTCTTCTGCTTGGCTTTCATTGGCAAAAGTCATTCCACGCTTTTTCAAGATGCCAATCTGATTGGCAAACGACTGAATCTGTTTTGAATAAATTACTTTGTTCATAATAAAAGATTTAAAAAAAGGCTCACCCTGAGCGCGCTGATCTGACGAGAAGCGGGGTGAGCTTGTTGAGTGCAAAGGTAAGAACTATTTTTCATTCCACCAAATTTTTTGGAGAAAAAATGCATATTTTCATGATTGGCAAATCGATACCGGCGATTTGGAGGCGTTTGAGGTGCTGAAGTTCGTGAAGAAAATCACAGCACACCAGGGTCTTCTGACTGGTGCCTTCAGGTGTGATCTCGATATGCATCACATCAGCACGATTATAAGCCTCGAAGTGGAAACCGTTACAATTATGCACCAGACGCTCTTCCTTTGAAATTCTGTTTGGTGTCCCATTTATGAACCCCAAGTTAAGGAGCAGTTTCTCATTGATGCGGACTGCCTGCACCAATTCAGATTTACGTCTATAGAGCCGTTTGCCGTCACTGAGCAAGACGGTATTGCCTTCCATGCGATAGAATTGCAGGATGCGCAGTCTGGAACCAACCTTTGTCTGAAACAGGTCGCCAGGTGAGGGATATTCTTCTTCAATACGATAGGTTTTTCGTTTCATTTTTGAAATACGCTAAAAGTTCAACATTTGGTAATGTTTCGGACTGCGATTCATATCGCTTCACATGGTGGTTTCTAGTTCCACGTTTAGCAACTGATAACGAATCATCTGACGAAACGTTACGTTTTACAGCATTTTCCGTCGCTGTTCCAGTTCGCGGAGGATGCGGCGGTCGCGGGAGGGCTTCACGTAGTAGAGCCACTTGCAGTGGTTGCACACGCGACGGTACGTGCCCGTCTTCATGCGTTCTAATTTCGACCGGGGCAGCCACTGCCCGCATCGCGTACATTGCATCATTTCTTCCATTTTTTACCTTTTACTTTTTTACCTTTTTACCTTTAAAACGGCATGTCATCCTCGGGATCGGGCGCCTCGAAGGCGAGTTGCTGCTGTTCGG
>CACXXY010000271.1 GCA_902771655.1 uncultured Bacteroidota bacterium
GCAGCACCATTCGGTGGCGTCAGTGAGAGCTTTTCCTGCGCGGCACGTCCAGAGAATAAGTTTGTTGCCGGCGGCTTTCTCCTGCAGCAGATAATCTATAAGCATTGTATTGGGCGCTCCAAGCTCGGGCCAATTGCTGTAACAGAGCGTTCCATCAAAATCTACAGCGATGATTTTATAATTGAGATCCATAAACGTATCCCCCGGATATATCTCTATTTTGCATCCAAACGTTCAATCAGTAGTTTTTATACTACAACAATCGAACATATGTTTCAATCGAACGGATTATTAATTTTCTGTTATGAGGACCTCGACCTCTGGGGTAGTACTATTACATTAGTGATTTATAGTTTTTTAAAGCGTATAATAATTCTATTGGTACTATGATGGAAAGCGTGGAAAACCAGTAAGAAAAGAGAAGATCGGGCAGAGCGGCCATGGAATATTTATACTGCGGAGGCAGGTTTGATTTTGATTATAATGATGCCGCTTTTGAGAAAAAAGTGGCAAAGGACTATCGGGCGATACTGCTAAACGATGTCAACAAACTGCTAAATAATTCAGATGTTGTTGTATTATCGAGCCGCCTGGCATACATTGGCCCTTACTATTTTGAAACGGACGGAATGCTGGACCAGGATATCGTCGAGATGGAAAAGCGCCAGATTGAGAGATGTACTGTTGCAGTATTCCTCCTGGATAATTCAGCATGTCCGGGAACCATTGCAGAAATGGTTTATGCCGCGTCGCTTCAAAAAAGAGTTTTCATCTACTATGTCAAAAATGAGAAGGAGACAGAGAGCGTTTTGCATTCGCCTTTTTGGTATCCGATTATACTCAGTAGTAAGATTAATTCTTATGATGTTGATTTGATCGCTTGTGACAGCTTTTCGGAAGCACGTGATAATGTTTTGAAAATGATCAAAGGACAAATGTTGAGGTAATAACTATCGCGGGAATAATCAGTACCGATACTTACATATAGATGCTCTAAATGGAGGCGTGAATAATGGCAGATAAAGTTACAGCTGATATCGGATTTGAAAAACAAATATGGAATGCTGCATGTGTGCTCCGCGGCAATATGGATGCTTCGGAGTATAAGAATGTTGTCCTTGGGCTTATTTTCTTGAAATACATATCAGATCGATTTGAGGCAAAGTATCAAGAACTGCTTGAGGAAGGGGATGGCTTCGAGGAAGATATCGATGAGTATATTTCCGAAGGTATCTTCTTTGTGCCCGCCGGTGCCAGATGGAGCGAGATAGCAGCGAAAGCACATACTCCTGAGATTGGTGTTGTGATCGATGATGCTATGAGGGCCATTGAGAAAGAAAACAAGCGTCTGAAGGATATACTTCCTAAAAACTTTGCTCGTCCGGAACTGGATAAGCGCCGTCTTGGTGATGTTGTGGATTTGTTTACCAATGTCAAGATGATTGAACATGGTGACGAGAAAGACATTCTTGGCAGGACCTATGAGTATTGCCTTTCGATGTTTGCAGAACAAGAAGGTAAGCGTGGCGGTGAGTTCTTTACTCCCTCCTGTGTTGTACGCACACTTGTTGAGGTGCTTCAGCCTTATAAAGGCCGAGTATACGATCCTTGCTGTGGGAGTGGCGGCATGTTTGTTCAGTCTGCAAAATTTGTAGAGAGCCATAGTGGAAATATAAACAATATCGCAATTTATGGCCAAGACTCTAATCCTACAACTTGGAAAATGGCACAGATGAATTTAGCAATCCGGGGGATTGAACCGGATTTGGGGGCATATGCAGCCGATACTTTCCTTGATGACCGCCATCCAACTATGAGAGCGGACTTTATCATGGCAAATCCGCCTTTTAATCTCTCTGACTGGGGAGCTGATAAACTGAAGGATGATGTCCGTTGGCAGTATGGCATGCCCCCTGCCGGGAATGCGAACTTTGCGTGGCAATTCCCATTCGGCACTTTGAAGGAGACTTTCAAATCGAACCTCAACATCGGAGTAGATGTCACCTACAAAACGGCCGGGAACTGGACTTTCAGCGTGGATTTCAA
>CACXXY010000272.1 GCA_902771655.1 uncultured Bacteroidota bacterium
AGGCTGCCGTTGTTGGCGCTGACGCCGTAAGCATCCGGGCTGGTCTCGTACTGGGCTTTAGCGCTCTCGGCCTTTTCATTCAGGGAAGCGGTCACTTCCTCGTCGCTGACGGTCACATCCTTAGTGACGGTTGCGCGGTTATAGGTGTAAGTGAGGGTGACCGTGGCAGTGCGTTCAGAACCAGCTTCGTTCACTGAGCAGGTGAAAGGAACCGTTGCACCAACTTCGCCCAGGGTAAGCCAATCGGATTCGGTGCCGGCTGTCAGCACACCACCATCCACGGCGTTGTTGATTTCGTATTCGATTTCCTTTGAATCCAGACCTCGATTATACAGTCTATGCCGAATTTTCTTCCGTTCGTTTCCACTGTCTCCTTTCGTGCGGATGTATGCACGGAGCAGGCAGTCTAAGCAATACGTTTGTCTGCCGTGCGGTAGAAGTATACCGCAATTCTGACACCTTTTTTCTGTCGGTTTTTTCCTGAGTAAATAATACACACGTTGTCTTGCTTTTTCCTGATATTTATCCATGTTCTCCCCTCACAAAGTCATCTGAATATCACTTAGCATCTGCTCCTGAGCCGCCTTGTAAAACCTCTTGTCAATCTCAAAGCCATAACAGCTGCGTCTGATCTCCGCACACGCTCTAAGCGTTGTCCCACTACCTGCACACGGATCTATAACAACGTCACCCTCATCCGTGAAAATCTCGATAAGCGTTTTCAAAAGTCCTACAGGCTTTTGTGTTGGATGAATCTTAGGGTATATGTGCTTATCGTCCCTTGTCCAGTTGAACCAGTCAAATACCATTCTTCCCTCATTGTTAAACTTCGGAAGTTTATCACGATACAAGACAAGAGCGTGCTCTGTAGCTCCTACGATACGCATATTTGCTTTCAGAACTTGTGCGGAATAGTTCTTGATGAATACAAGCGGTATATAGTGCATGAATCCGTGCTTCTCTGCATACTTGATTACCGTCTGTTGCTGTTGAAAGGAGCAGAAAACAATCATGCAAGGTGCTCCGCTTGACTTTCCACGTTCGCCACCTTTCTTTGGCTCTTTTTTCAGTAGCCTATTGCAGAAATGAAAGTATTCCGCAATGTTGAAATTGAAATCGGTGTTGAAAAAACCTTTTCCTGCCAGTTTGCTTTCACCATTCTTGTTATCCCCCCCCACATACCACATTGGATTGCTACCATACGCATTATTCCCAAGGTTATACGGAATATCAGCAATTACCAACTGTGCTTTTGGTATGTTGTACCTTTTGAAATTTTGAAAATTATCGTTGTACAATTCACATTTGATTTTTTGTGTGCCTTCCATTTTTCATACATCCCCCTATTTCGCACCAAAATTGTCACCACTGCATTATTATCAGTGGGTTGGTATTAGTTATCACGCAAGCGGAAATTCTTTGCCGAATCCTTTTCTATTTCCAATTTGTAACCTTTGCTCCGTTCAAATATCCTGCTTCCAACCGCTTCATCAATCTGCATCAATTCTTTCAGTGTGCGCTCGCACGATATGATTGTCACATACTTTTTGTCCTGATAACGATAATTGATAATTTCAAAGGCAAGATGCACATCCGCAGGTGTGGGGTTCGTTCCTTGTTGTGTCTTCCAAAAATCATCGATGTACAACACTGGTGATTTGCACAATTCCATCACTCTTTGGTGTCTTTCTTCTTGCTGATTCGCCAATGCCTTGATTTGAACCGCTTCATCTCTCCATGCCATGTATTTGCATCCAAGGTTCACCTTTATCAGTTCATGCAGGATTGCTGTGCAGATGTGGGTCTTGCCACACCCAACCTGACCACCTACAAAGAACCATTGCCCGGACAGATAACCGCCAAGGTAATATTCCGTTGCTTTCATCGACATTTCTTTTTGGTAGTCATGATCCATGAAGAATGTATCAAATGTCATGTTTGGGTTCGCACCTGATTTCTTCATGTTCCGGCTGAACTGGATTTGATTGAAGCATTCGCATTGTTCCATCAGTTCCTGTCCGTTCTCCCAGTAATGCCGATAACC
>CACXXY010000273.1 GCA_902771655.1 uncultured Bacteroidota bacterium
CCATGAGCAAAGAAGAGGAATTGCCGGCTAATTTCAGCGTTAACTTCCTCGAACGTATGGAAGATGTGACCAAAGTTGTGTTGGCAGAAGTGACCAGCGACACCAAAGAGTCCAAAAGAAGTGAACTGATAAAAGCCGCCATCAAAAAACTGCAGGACGAAAACTCCGACAATGGCAAGCACAAAGTAGTGGTGAAATCTTTCTATGAAGGCAATGAATACTATATGTTCGTTTATACCACCTATAAGGATGTTCGTTTAGTAGTGGCACCTCCCGCCAGCATCGGCAAATTCGGTGGCGACACCGACAACTGGATGTGGCCCCGCCATACCGGCGACTTTACCGTGTTCCGCATCTACACCGCTCCTGATGGTTCTCCCGCAGAATATGCCAAAGAAAATGTACCCTTCCATCCAAAACATTTTTTGCCCATCAGCTTAAAAGGCTATCAACCTGGTGATTACACTATGATTTGGGGTTATCCTGGCACTACCGAGCGTTTCATGACCTCCTACGAAGTGGAAAACGTTTCATGACCTCCTACGAAGTGGAAAACACCATCAATATTGATGACCCGGCTCTGTATGAACCTCTTGATATTATTCTTCCAGTAATGAAAGAAGCTATGGAAGCTGATAAAGCCGTTGAACTGAAATATGCCGACGACCACGCTAGTCTGGCCAACACCTGGAAAAACAAACATGGTGAGGTCAACAGTCTGAAAGCCCTGCATGTAGCTGAAAAGAAAGCCGCTCAAGAGCAGGAACTCCGCACTTGGATCAATGCCAATAGTGAGCGTCAGGAAAAATATGGCAAATGCTTGGACAAAATCGAGAAAATCTGCAAGGGTATCGATGCCGATGCCACCAAAACTTTTATGAATGCCAATATCTGCCTATACGCGTCCCCTACCCTTATGACAGCATGGAATTTAAGAAATTCCGTGAAACTGGAAGAAAAACAGAAGAGCTTTAGCGAAGAAAAAATCGCTAAAGTGCTGGAACAATATGAAAAAGGTGTCAACGATAAAGATGTTAATACCGAAGTGAAGGTTATTCTGGCCACTCTGAAAACCTGGGAAAGACTGCCCGCCAACAAACAACCTGACATTCAGGGAATTGTCAACAAATATTATAAAGGCAACCGTGCCGCTTTCGAGGCCGCTATTGCCAACTCTATTTTCGTTTCCAAAGAAAACCTTGAAAAATACATGCGCAAACCTTCTGCTAAGGTATTGGAAAAAGACCCTGTTTACCAGTATCTGAACAGCATATTCACAGTCATTCTTTCCAACCAGAGCGCATTGGCTGACAATGAAAAATTGGCCGTGCCACGCCGCCAATTCATTGCCGCCATCAAGGAAATGAAAGCCGACACTCCCGTTTATCCCGATGCCAACAGCACCATGCGTACCACCTACGGTACTGTCTGTGACTACTATCCCGCTGACGGTGTTCACTACAACTACTTCACCACTACCCAAGGTATCTTGGAGAAGGAAATCCCTGGTGACTTCGAATTCGATGTGCCCGCCAAGTTGAAACAGCTGATTCTGGCCAAAGACTTCGGTCAATATGCCGACAAAGACGGCTCTCTGCACGTTTGCTTCTTGTCTAACAACGATATCACTGGAGGCAACTCCGGCAGTCCCATCATGAACGGAAACGGCGAGCTTATCGGTCTGGCCTTCGACGGCAACTGGGAAGCCCTGAGCAGCGACATCGTGTTCAACACCGAACTGCAACGTTGTATCAACGTTGACTCCCGTTATGTTTTGTTCGTCATCGACAAATTCGGCGGTGCAGGCTACCTGCTGAATGAAATGGATATCAGAAAATAAGCATTTGTCTTGAAAAAAATATTCCTTATCGGATTAGTATTATTATCGGTGCTGGTTATGGCCAACACCGATAATAATCTTTATAAACTGCCACAAAAAGCGGTTAAAACAATTGATTCACTGGTCAATAGAGGCATTCGGACGGAGGTTTTCCCCGGTTGCCAAGTTGTGGTACTCCATAAAGGCGAAGTCGTCTTCGACAAATGCTACGGCTACCAGACCTACGACAAACTTCTGCCTATTACCGACACTACAATGTACGACATGGCCTCCGTGACCAAAGCGGCAGCCACAACATTAGCCGTAATGAAGCTGTACGACGAAGGGAAAATCAAACTCTACGACACCATTGGAACTTATCTGCCCTACCTGCGAAGAACCGACAAAAGCCGAATTCCACTTATCGAATTACTGACTCATACCTCCGGTATGCCGGCTTTCATTCCTTTCTACAAGAAGATTTGCAACAACTGCCGCTACATTGTTCCCTGCCCCTCCGACCAGTTCTCCGTGCAGATTGCCGACAGCTGTTTCTTGCGCAACGACTATCAGGACAGTGTCCGCTACAAAATTGCCCATTGCAAATTAGGAGCCAAGAAATACGTTTACAGCGATTTGAATTTCTTTTTCCTGAAAGAAATGGTGGAACA
>CACXXY010000274.1 GCA_902771655.1 uncultured Bacteroidota bacterium
ACCGAGAGCGATTTGAATTACAAAGCGAAAAATGCGAGGAAATAGCTGAATTTCGGCTATTTCTTCGCATTTCTGGACAAAAAGTTTAGGTAGGTTATTCTATCAAAATAACCTACCTAATATGGAAAAGGTATCGCGTTTTGATAGAAAAACGCTTAGGGGGGTGCACCGCCTGTTCAGGGGGGTGCATTTCTATTTAGGGGGGTGCAAACGGCAAAGGGGGTGCAGTGGTAAGATAAAACTGGACACGAAAGGGTGCATTATTGGACATTGCCATGTATAATCATGGACAGATTTATATCTAACGTGGACAGGAGCGAAATAAATGAAGTACACACCGGAAGAACGGATGGACATTGGACGCAGGATATACGAACGAGAAATGACATGTCAGGCGGCAGCAGAAGTTTTTGGCATTCACAAGCATACGGCAAAGAGGTATCTGTGGATGTATCGGGACACGAAGGGATTGCCTCCCAAGACCGGGCGCCCAAAGGGGCTGAAGATTACAAGCGCAGCGGCATCCGAACTTTCAGGAGATATAACGGAATATGAGAACATGTCGCGGGAGGAATTAATCAGGGAACTGGTGCTGTCAAAGATTAATGAAGAACGGGCAAAAAAAGGCTACGAGGTGAAAGGAGTGGGTGCGGAGAAAAAATATATCAAGTACGTCAGCAAGAATATCAAATAATCCTGGAACTGTCAGGCCATTTCCCGGTAGAACTGCTGTGTTGCCTGATGGAGATTCCTCGAAGTAGCTTTTACAATTGGAAGAAAAGCCTGTCACAGCCAGCTAATCGGACATTGCAGCTCGTTGAGAATATAAGCCTGTTTCGCTCATACCATCTCAAGTATCCATCACATGGTTACCGATGGTTGAACGCCAAAATTCGCCTGGATACTGGACTCGTGCTCTCCGACCCTTATGCACACAAGTGCTGTAAAGCAGCCGGAATCAAGAGCAAAGCGAAGCATTACAATTATAGGAGACCTGGAGTACCGGATCGGATCTTTCCCAATCTGCTGCTCTCTGAAATCAACGTGGACGGACCGCTGCAGTGTATCGTCAGCGATATGACAGCCTTCTATGTGAAAGGGGTCTATTACGAACTGACGTTATATATGGATCTATGGAACAACGAAATCGTCAGTCACGCACTGTCCTCCAGACGCGGCGATCGTATGACCTATATCAGTGGTCTGGAGAGCCTGCTGGCTCTTAAGCAGCGTTTCCCGGAGCACGAAATGATCCTTCATTCTGATCAAGGCGCGGTCTACTCTTCGAAGAAATACAACGAGCTTTTGCCGATGTATAATGTGATCCGCTCTATGTCTCGGGCCGGCACACCGACAGACAATGCGGCCATGGAGGCCATCAACGGGTGGATAAAGGCAGAACTGTTTACCGATTTCCATGTTACTGGTGATCGTGATGTCTCGCAAGAAGTGGATGAGTATATTGTCTTTTTCAATGAGCAGCGACCAGCATATTCATTGAATTACCTCACTCCGCTCCAGTACCGTGAGCGCTTCACTTCGCTTTAAAACACTGTTGCTGTCATAGATAACAGCAAAGGAGTGATTGCCCTTTCAGGTTTTCACCCCTTTTGTGTCCAATTTTTGTTGACTAGTGCAGGGGTGCATTTTGAACAGTCGGGGTGCGCCGACAAACTGGTATTTGACGCTACCGATCCACTACATATTCAGCAAGTGCAAGCGCGATATCGAAATGCCCCGGATCATGCTGCGTGTGTTCGATTTGACCCTTTTCTTTTCTGTTGGTCCATTCCGGCGCATCTAGCAAGTCTCCGCTCGTGAAAAACATGAATGCTTCCAATCCACGGAAATCACAAACGGCTTGGACAGCAGATCCCTCCATCTCCACGGAAATGCAGCCGTCAGCCTTGTGCTTTTCGAAGTTATTGACGGTCTCTCTGTAGAAGGCGTCCGTAGTCCAGGTTTTGCCCATAACGTAGGGTATCTTGTTTTCTTCCATAAAAGCTTTTACAACGCCATGGTTTT
>CACXXY010000275.1 GCA_902771655.1 uncultured Bacteroidota bacterium
TCGACTGCAAGGTGATGGGCTTCCAACCGAACTTTTTCAGGACTTTCTCGGCAGGGACAATCTTGCCTTCTGCCTTACATCGTTCACACAAACCTCCGCAGTACCGCATGTAATTATCACGGCAGGCTTGCCAGGTCTTTGTCTTGTAGAACTGTTCCGGTATCGATCTCATGTCAACCTCCTCCAATGAATAAAGCCCGCACTGATGTGCAGGCTTATGCTTGGAGGTCTAAAGATGTTATACACTATTAGACACTATCAGTGTAGCATTAAATGTGTCTCATTTAGTATCAACTTACTTCCTCCTTCTCATTCATAAACCTCAGAAAGTTGAAATAGATGTGAAAGGGAGATCAAATATTTCTTGGACATTGTATCGTTTTGATTTAGAAGAAAAAGAATTTCTGCCTTTTTTTAACAGAACGAATGAATCACCCGAAGGATTAAGGAAATTCTGTGATTATATACTATTGGCAGAAGTGAGTAACAAACCATATGTGATGCTAATAGAAATGAAGCGAGGTGCAGCAGAAGAAGCGGAAAAGCAACTGAATGCCTCTGAATGTTTTGTTGAATACCTTTATAGTTCTGCAGAAAGATTGCACAAAGATTTTAGAGATGAATCATTCAACCGTGATAATATTGTGTTACGAAAGATTAAATTAAAAGAACGTAAGTCTCCTAAAATGATAACCAAGGGAGGTTGTGCCGTTGATAAGACAATGGAGTTTATTTCTTATGAAAGTGTTGGGCTGTTTCCAATAGCACGTTTCTTGTAAGCGAATTTCACTTAATGGCAATAACCAGCTTTATCTAAGATAAAAAACACTATAAAACAAAATGATTATCCGCATCTATCCGTATAATCCGCCTTAGGCTTTGAGCCATAGAGCTGATGCTCAAATGTGGGTTTGTAGCTAACGGAGCAAATCATAAGCCTTTCAAACAAGCGGTCTCCAAAGTATTTTCTATTGAACTTGTAGCAGAACTCATTGAGATATTGTTGTAGGAACTTGCCCTTCACACCATGGTACATGTCATCAATGAGTTTCTTTGCGTTGGCTATGGCCACATGCACCCAAGGCAGGACTTTCGGCGCTTCCTTACCCGGTACAGTCCGAATGTCCGTTTCCTTGACCACGTTCGCAAGTTTCTTGTGCCCCCCGGCGTTGTCGGCTATGACGGATGCGCCATTGTCCACCCCGTCTTCCACCTTGGCGTTTATCGTTGAGGCACGGAGATCCTCGATGACCTGCATCTTGATGTGGCCCACTTTCCTGCTCTTCTGGCCTTTCTTCTCGGGAACACATTCCTCGCTCTCGGCCATCACAAGCACTTTCGTCTTCTTTTGGCTTCCTACGCCGCGCTTGACCGCCTCGTCCGCCTCCAAGCCGTTGTCGCTGGAGAAGTAGCCCTCGTCAAGTTCTATGCTGTCACACAGCTTGTACTTCCCATCACGCAAACCCATAACACTGCGGAGCTTGTGCATCATTTCCCATATGGGTTGGTAACGTTTGTGCCCCAGCTGACGCTGCATCTCGGAGGCCGAGAATGTTTTGCGGGTAGAGGTCAGAAGGTGAATGGCCGTGAACCAATACATCAGGGGGAGTTTGCTCCCGTGCATCACCGTGCCCGATGTCAGCGTGGTCTCATAACCGCATTTCTTGCAACGCCAACGCTTGTTGTGGCTGTCCCAGTAATGTTCCTTGCAGCCACATTTGGAGCAAACCAAACCCTCCTTTTCACGGAGGTCGCGCAAATATTGCTCGCAAGATGTTTCGTCGCTGAATCGCTTGCCAAATTCAATCAGTTTCATATCTTTAGGAATTTGATACAAAGGTAATGATTTTAAGCGATACCGCCAAATTTTTTTGCGGATAAATGCGGATAATCATATTCACTAATATTGCTTATTTAAATTACTTACAAATAAGAAAAGGTATGGAAAATACTGTAAAGCAAAGACTTATCGCCTATCTTAAAGAAAAGGGGATTGGTAGAAATAAATTTGAAGCTATGGCA
>CACXXY010000276.1 GCA_902771655.1 uncultured Bacteroidota bacterium
GAAGACACATCAAAGGTGTCATATGTTCCGTTGACAAGGGTGTAGAGTTCGTAATACCCATTGATAGCGGAAGTAATCTCCACTTCATAGTAACTCACAAGGTTATCTCCTTGAATAATAATCTCTTGTGTTTCATTGTCATAAAATACCCTAAGTGAGACATTGCTCCTGTTGTCTCCGGATCCGCCATTGGTTAAAACAATTTCATCTGGATCAGCATAACAAAACAAACACAGTGAGGCAAAAAGCAAAAACAGAATCTTTTTCATTGTGGTAAGAATAATTGAAAATTAAACAATGCTATGCAAAGTTATTGAGTGAATACACCACAGCAAAAGAAGACATAAAAAACTTCAAAAAAATTTTACAGATATTAATTTACTGATTACCAAGCTGCTATATTCAAAAGACAAGGAGCTGATGGCCAGGGCTATTCCATTAGTGTGCAGCTAGTTGTCTGATAGACACAAGGTTATTCGGTAGCTGATGTGGCTGCCGAAAACAATAGTTCTGTATAAATGGAGCTCTTTTTACAGGGTGTTTTTCGACTTTGATGGCTTTTTCATGGCATTCTCTAGATAATCTTGCAGGGGTACCCTTAGTCGCAGTTTTGCGGCAATATCATTTCTCTTTTGACTAATATACTTGGGTGTGTAACCTAAGACAATAGCAATTTCTATATAGTTGAAACCACAGCAACACAGTTGTATAAATTTAAGGTCGGCATCAGAAATTTTGGGATTTTGAGCCAATTGAGAGATGATTCCGTGATAATTCTGATCAAGGTGAGACCTTAATGCTTGCCAGAAGTCTTCACTGGCAGCCATATTACCGATTCCCTCTTTTACGCGTTTTCTGATAACCGAAGGAGAATCATGCTCGCTTGAATCGATTGTCGTCTGCATAAAAGAAACTATCTTTTCAATAAACAGGCTAATTGCACCATTTTGAGGTTTTATTTGTTCTAACAATTCCTCATGCGTGCTAATGTTTGTATGTTGCAGTTCATTAATGATGGCTTTGACACGCTGTAAACGGCGGTAATAGAAAAAAGCAAATGCACCGAATGTTATGATTGCAAAAGCGATTAAGCTGGCAACTAATCCATGTAGGCCATTGATGGTATGTATGCGTCGTTCAACTTGTGTAAAGTTACCAGTATTCTCAATCTGTTGGATAAGATACTTTTGTTTGTTGTTTAATAGGGAATCTGTCAGTTGATGTGCAAGCTTGTCATAATGATTGCTTTGGGCTGTATCCCCTTCAATTCGGTAAATTCTAGAAAGAGTCAAGTATTTTCTAGTGCGTATTAGCCCTTGGTTATTGATGTTAGCATTTTCATTCACATATTTCAGATAAGATCTGGCCGAGTCGGGCATTCCACTCTTGGCATAGATGTCAGCGAAATCCAGTAAAAGGTCCTCTGTGATATACCGACGATAATCATTCAAGCAATGGAATGCGATTCTTTTAGCCACTGATAACGAATCGCCTTGATAATACAACTGTCGGCATAGCATTTCCTGGCTTTTGTAGTATTTGGCGCTGTCGTTTAGTTCAATGGCAAGCTGACTGGCTTGTTCCAATAGCTTTTCGGGTTCTCCAATACGTGTGATTCCGCTACATGCTCCCATGTTTAAAAGGCAATCAAATTGCAAGCGCTTGTTGCCTGTCAGTTTATAATACTGTAATGCTTGCTCGAACTTGTCATAGCAAATCTGCCGGTCGGCGTAATATAGTCGGTAAAGGTCTGCAATTCGGGTGTTGATTTGTCCGAGGTTAGAATAGTCTTTGGGGTCGGCGGTGGCCTCCGCGGTCTTGTAGTAGTACATGGCGCTGTCGATGCGGTCAAGTTCTTCCATGACGGCGCCCTTGTAGAGGTAGGCGCGGGTCAATTTCTCACGCTGGCTGCTGTGGGCGCGGTAGTAGTCGATGGCGCGGGTGATGGCGCTGTCGTCGCTGGCCGTGATGTCGGCATAGCACTTGTAGCGCGCCTATGTCGGCATAGCACTTGTAGCGCGCCTGGGTCATAAGAAGGGCATAGTAGGCTCGGTCACCTTCGCCCGTGAGGCTGTCGATGGCGGTGAGTGTGGCCAGAGCGCTGTCGGGGGCTATCCACATCAGGCTATCGGCCGCCACGAGCCGTGCGTCATAGCGGTGCACACCACCACAGCCCGTGACTAGTGCCACGAGTGCTGCCACGACGGTGATATGGAAGAGTCGTTTCATGAAATCAGCTAAAGGAAGGCCTTCAAGAGTATAAACGGAATCAGGGTGCGGTTTATTGTGTGTAAAACGATGGTGGCCACTCGTGAAAGGGCGGCCGCCATCGTGTTGATTGTGTGGGGATTATTCCTCGTCGCCGCCTTCGGCCTCGGCTCTGGTGGTGAAGACGTTCTGCCCGTTGTCATCATCCTCTACAACCTCGATGAGGGTCTCTACGTCGGGGCGCAGGAAACAATGGACTTTTTACTCTCCGCATAAAGGATAGAGAATGATTTGCTAATTTGACAAACATTGAAAGTTGTTGAAATGGATTGAATGAAGTTGAAGTAGTTGAGGTGTTTGAAGTGGTCTTGGGTGGGAAAAGTGAGAAATGGGGAGGAAATGTGTGGGGAAAAGAAAATTTTTTCAAGAAACTTTGCAGATGTGGGGAAAATGTGGGGAAAACTAGAAAATAGAAAATCGCTAAAGTCTTTAGTTTCAAGGCTTTAGCGATTATTTTCGAGTCAAACTCGTACCCAGAGCCGGGGTCGAACCGGCACGGGTGTTACCCCATTGGTGTTTGAGACCAACGCGTCTACCGAT
>CACXXY010000277.1:0-674 GCA_902771655.1 uncultured Bacteroidota bacterium
TGGAAACAGCGCTTCAGTTTCCTGCCCTTGCTGTGCAGAGCCCTGGCGGTTATCTTTATCGTCATCGCCTTGGCCCGCCCACAGTCAGCCTTCCGCCAACAAAACATAAAAGTGGAAGGGGTTGACATCGTCATGGCTCTGGACGTGTCGGGCAGTATGAAATGTATGGACTTCAGGCCCAACCGTCTGGGAGCCTGCAAGAAAGTGGCTGCCGAGTTCATCGAAGGCCGTCCCACCGACCGTATCGGGCTGGTGGTCTATGCCGGTGAAGCCTTCACCCAATGCCCCGCCACCACCGACCATGAAACCCTTTTAGGTCTATTGGAGAAAGTAAAATTCGACCTTATGGAAGACGGCACTGCCATCGGCGATGGCTTAGGCACAGCCATCAACCGTTTGCGCGAGACTGACGCCAAAAGCAAAATCATCATCCTGCTGTCCGACGGTGTCAACAACAGCGGATATATGGATCCCATTTCCGCCGCCGAGATTGCCAAGGATTTCAACATCAAAGTCTATACCATCGGCTGTGGCAGTTTGGGCAAAGCCCCCTACCCTGGCCCCTACGGCACCGTCTATGTCGATACCGAAATTGATGAGACCCTGCTAAAAAACATCGCCACTACAACCGGAGGCCAGTATTTCCGTGCCAACAACGCCAAAAAGCTGGAAGA
>CACXXY010000277.1:683-3972 GCA_902771655.1 uncultured Bacteroidota bacterium
TATTCATTGCTTTGGAAATATTATTCAGATTCACAATCTATAAAAACTGGTAATCATCCAGAGACGCAGCACGCTGCGTCTCTACAAAAATCAAACTCACGACAAAAAACAGATTCAGCACCTGCAAAACAAACAAAAAGCGACATCATGTTCCGATTTGAATACGAATACGTTTTATATGCCCTTATCGTCATACCTATTCTGGTAGGGATTTATATCTATCTTCAATATAACAGAAAGAAAAAGATGGAAGCCTATGGCGCAGGGGAACTGACTCGCAGACTCAGTGCGGAAGACGCTCCCGCCATGCACCATATCAAGTTTTCCATTTTCCTTTTGGGGCTGACATGCCTTATCTTCGCTTTGGCCAACCCACAAGTGGGCAGTTCGCTGGAGAAAGGCACCCGCAAAGGCGTTGACATCATGATATGCATGGACATCTCCAACAGTATGCTGGCCGAGGACATCCAGCCCAACCGTCTGGAAGCTTCGAAAATGGCCCTGTCCCGCTTCATCGACAAGCTGCAGGGCGACCGCATCGGACTGGTGGTTTTCGCAGGCAAGGCTTTCGTGCAACTGCCCATCACCAGCGACTATGCCGCCGCCAAGATGTTCATCAACATCGTTAAGCCCTCGCTCATCGGTGAGCAAGGCACCGACATCGCCGCCGCCCTCGACTTGGCAACCGTCTCCATGTTGCCAGAAGAAGGGAAGACACAACAAAAACAGCTGTCAGACCTCACCTCCAAAGTCATCCTAGTGGTATCTGACGGTGAGGATCACTTTCCCGAATCCATCGAAATGGCGCAGGAAGTGCACAAATTAGGCATCACCATCCACACCATCGGCATTGGCAACACCTTGGGCGAGCCTATCCCCATGCGTGACAAATACGGCAACCCCACTTACAAAAAAGACCGTGACGGCAACACCGTCATGACGCGGCTCAACGAGGAAGTACTGCAAGACATCGCCCGCGCCGGCGGGGGCACCTACGTGCACGCCTCCAATGCCAACATGGGCTTTGAGACCATCATGAACAAAATCAACGCCATGAATAAAACTGATATACAAGAAGTTACCTTTACCCGCTACGACAGCAAATTCCAAATTCCCTTGATACTCAGCTTATTATTTTTCATGATTGAAATCTTACTGTTCACCACCCCATCAAAAATCAAACAACTTCTCAGCAAGATGCAACAACAGTTCAAGGGAAAGACCGCCTTATTATGCATCGTCCTACTGATGATTGTGCCGGCCATGCAAGCCCAGACCAAAGCCGAATTATCGGCCATCCGAAAGGGCAACGAGCAATTCAAGACTGCCGAGGAAAACTACCAGCAAGCCGAAATCAACTACCGCAAGGCGATGGAAACCACGCATAATTACGACAAAGCCAACTATAACCTTGGCAACAGCCTGTACCGCCAGGAACGCTACGAAGAAGCTGGCAAGGCCTTCGAATCGGTGGCCAACAACAAAAGCAGCAGCAAGGACCTGCGCGAACGAGCCTATCACAACTACGGCAATTCGCTGCTGAAGCAGGAAAAATACAAGGAGAGCATAGATGCATACAAAGAAGCCCTGAAGCTGAATCCCAAGGACATGGACACCAAATACAATCTGGAATATGCCCGCAAAAAGATGATGCAGCAGATGCAACAACAGCAGCAAAATCAAAATCAGGACCAAAACCAAGACCAGAACCAGCAGCAACAGCAAGGAGGTCAAGGACAGCAGGACCAGAATAAAGACCAGCAGCAAAACGGCCAGGGACAGCAAAATCAGGACCAAAATCAGGATAAAGACAAGCAAAACCAAGGACAACAGCAAGGTCAGGACAAGCAAGAGCAGAAAGACAAGCAGCAACAGCAGCAAAGTGCCGCCGACCGGCAAAGACAGCAGGACAACAAGCGCCAGTTAGACGCCTTGCAGCAGAACGAGCGCAATACCCAGCAGAAAGTCAACAAACAGCAAATGCAAGGCGGCAATAAAACTCATCAGGAAAAAGACTGGTAAATTCACCTAAAATCATACACACAAACACACAAATTTTATTGTAGGGATGCGATTATTGCTGAGTATGGCGAAACATTGCGTCCGATAAATTACAGAAGAAAAAAAACATGAAAAAATTATTTCTAAGCATTGTATGTATTGGCAGTTTGTTCCTCAACGCTCAGGCACAGGATAGCACCACTGCCAGAGGACACATCAAATATTTAAGTTCCAAAGAATTACACGGAAGAGGGGCTGCATACAATGGTGAACACATGGCCTCGGATTACCTTATAAAGAATCTTCAGGAATTTGGCGTGGAGCAATTATCTGAAGCATATATCCAGAAATACAAATATCCTGCCTTTTCCATGGAAGGCGAGGTAAAATGCAATATAGGCAAGAAAACTTTTGAGCCTGGTGACGATTACCGTATTCTCCCTTTCTCAAAACCCCTTGACGGAAAATACAAGCTCATACACATCAACCCCAGCGACCTTACCAACAACAAAAAAATCAAGGCCATCAACAAAAAATGTGTCGAAAATGGCGACCGGTATTTGATATATATTGACGGTACCAAAGCCCAATTCAAGAAGAAGAAAGACAAAGAAGCGTATGACCAAGCGCTTGCCAAATCAACATTCAAAAATCCCTTTAAAACCGATGGCATCATTGTTGGCATGGACAAGATGCCGTCATGGGGCTTGTCGAACACCAACTTCGAACGCGACTTGGCCTTTATCTACATGAAATCCGGCAAAATCAGCGACAAGGACAAAGCCATAGAATTCTACTATTCCAACAAACTCACCGAATTTGTGCACTACAATGTATGTGGCATTGTGAAAGGCACGGAGCAGCCCGATGAGTATATAGTACTGACTTGCCATTACGACCATTTGGGCGCTATGGGTGAGGACGTATATTTTCCTGGGGCACACGACAATGCCAGTGGCTGTGCCTTTGTGCTCAACATGGCCCAGTATTTTGCGCAACATCCCTGCAAAAACTCTGTGGTATTCTTATTTTTCGCCGGAGAGGAAAGCGGCCTGTTAGGCTCCAAATACTTCACCGAAAACCCTCTGATTCCCATGGAGAACATCAAATATGTCATCAACTTCGACTTGTTAGGTGGCGGTGACGAAGGCATCATGTTGGTAAACAGCACCGAAGGCAAAGGCTTGGAATTATATAAGCGCCTGATGGAGATCAACGAGGGAGAGCAACTCTTACCCAAGATTGCCCAACGCAGCAATGCGGCCAACAGCGACCATTACTTCTTCAC
>CACXXY010000278.1:0-867 GCA_902771655.1 uncultured Bacteroidota bacterium
TCGTGAATAATAATACCATAGTTATCACTGTCTTCATCAAATAATATTAGCCAATCTGGACATTCAAACGGTGAATGATGAATTGCGCAATGATTAGAAGTATAGTATCGCATTTGTTCGCAACACATGTTTCTCATATTTCCACTCCATCTTAAGGTACTTTAATTATTCTTCCTGGCACAGCTGGTTTATATATTTCCCCTGTGATTGGGTCCATGGAGCCTAAATGCTCCCCCCTACAGTTATACACTTCTATGTCATTATGAGTATAATCCCAGTCATAAAACCTTTGACTTGCCCCATGCCCAGTAGTTTTTAATTTAGAGTTTTTGACGTTTTCAAAGCTTCTCCACTGAGGGCTTTCACTTTTATTTACATTAAATTTTCGCCCATTGCTTCCATTTGGATCAGGAGGCGTAGCAGGCGTTGATCCAACTATTGATTTTGTTCCTGCTGTGTTTCCTCCCGCATTCCTACTTCCGTTCTGATCTTTGGTAAATGTATTATCTGTTGACGTATTTCCGGAAGAAGAAGCCGCTGGGGGATTTGTGGTTGCTGTAGTTGACGATGGGGAAAACAAATCTGTTATCGCATCTACAATCAAGTAAAATAGCCAAAAAGAAACAACACCACCGCCACCGAAACTCCCCCCGGAATCATCTACCAGAAGATTACGGTTCAAAGCTAAAGCGGTCGTACCGTTGCTATCAAGTGATGAAACAGGATTGCATAAACAATATGCATACATATTGTATCCCAGGAAGCCCTGCCCGGTGGAGGCGTAACTGTCGGAGTTGATAAATCTCTTGACTACCGGGTTGTAGTAGCGGGACTGGAGGTAATAGAAGCCCGTCTCCTTAGCTACGG
>CACXXY010000278.1:917-2826 GCA_902771655.1 uncultured Bacteroidota bacterium
ATCGTCAAGAGCCATGCAAAAAGCGCTGCTCCGGGGAGAAAAAATCCTCCCGGTTGGATAGCAAAAAGCGGTTTTGTGCAACGTATTGTCAATCAGAGAAACGGCCGTTGATTGCAGAGATGTCGATCACGGCTCCGCCTGATCACAGGATCGGATTGGCAAGGACCGATATGAAATAATCCCGCATCGCACAATCGTCCCATAGCTTCAGCTCATTTATGCAGTATGAACGATCCGCAGAGCTGTCATCTGCGATGGCGGATATGACAGCATCGTCGGGGGCCAGATCGTGGGCTTTTGCGATCATCTCCATTCCTGCGGCTTGGATCGCATAGATATCGTCTTTCTGCGAATCCAGGCAAAACCAAAACGGTTGGACCTTCATACAATAGCCAAACAACGACAGATATGCTGCTTCCAATGGCTCGTTTTCGGTCCAGAAGCGCATGATCTCAGCAAGTCGATTCATACACAAATCAAACTCCAAGATCTCCATGGATGGCACGATGGGCTCGTAAATCGTCATATAATACCATTGCTCAAGGCCGGCTGTCAGGAGATTATTTTTGTCGAATGGGTTCTTTTTCCACAAATCATACAAATAATTTGCGGCCTTGTCCCACTGCTGACGCTGTTCCATTTGAATCGATTCGATCGGATAATGAAGTATCATTTGATTATTCTCCTATTATTTGTGCCCAAGCATCAGATAGTTTTTCAATCGTACCGTCTGCTTTTTCCCATATCTTGACAACTAATTCTACACCTTTATCTTCATACATTTTATAGTAATATGCTAACCAGTCTCCGCTTGGCAATTGTTCTCTGATAATCCTGTCACTATTGTCTACAGCATCTTGAAACAATTTCAAAAGAATCGGCCATGCGTCGTTGCCATTAGGATCAATGCCAAACTTTTGCCATCCAGGTTTATGTGAAGGATGATTCTTAGAACCATTTAGTATATGACCTTTATCTCCACTCCAATCAATTTCGCTCGAATGCGGTACAGTTTGTGTGCTTGTGTTTTCTTGTGAGTTACCTGATGGTTTATCATCTCCAGAAAAAAGCCAGATAAACAGGAACACAATTGATAGCACACCACCTCCTCCACCACATTCAGCACCAGAGTCAGTGAGCATCAGATTGCGGTTTAAGACAATCGCATTGGCTCCGGTGAAATCAGACGCCATTATCGGTGCATTGATACAATACGCAAACATATTGTACCCGAGGAATCCCTGGCCGGTGCTGGCGTACCTGTCGGCGTTGAGGAAGCGGCCGAGGGCGGGATCGTAATATCTGCTCTGCAGGTAGTAGAAGCCCGTCTCTGCAACTGCGGATTACCTTTGAGGGCAATTTGAGCCGGTTTTTTGAGCGTCAAGAGCCATGCAAAAGGCACCGCTCCGGGATGGCAAACGCCCTCCCGGACGGGGGAATTAAGCTGTCACAAACAACACACAGAACCGTCCCCTGTGTTCCCCTGTTTTGTGTTGTGTGTTTTGTGTGTTTTGTTGCTTTGACTTGATGTGACTTACCAAAGCTGCGAGACGATAAACACCACGACAGCAAAGGCGATGATCAGAATGGAACTGTCAATCAAGCCCATCTTTCCCCATTCGGTTTTTTCTTCTATTAAACGCCTTGAATTAATATATAGGAGTGGTACCAATAAACATTCTAGATAAAGATCTCTATATACTGCTCCAGTTAGATAAAACACGCCAAAAGGCATTCCAGAAACACGATAATATTTATCAATAACCAATATGATTGATATAACGAGAACAATACAGATAATTGCAGATGCAATGTGAGTACAAATTCGAGATTCTTGGTGATAAAGTAATGAACAGAGCCAAATGTTGCATCCGAGGAACAACAAGACGAAAAACAAATGATAAAACTC
>CACXXY010000279.1 GCA_902771655.1 uncultured Bacteroidota bacterium
CACGCGGTTGTACTGAACCAGTTGGGATAGGCCTATTTTCTGGGCCAGTTTGTTGAGGTTGGCACGGCTGACGATTTTCGAGCGCATTTCGGTGAGGAAGCCTTCACCTTGGTTGGGATATTTTTTGTAGAGGAATTCGGCCACGATGGCACTTAGTACGGCGTCGCCGAGGTATTCGAGACGTTCGTTATTGACTTTGCGCCCTTGCCCCATGTCCAATGATTTGGATTTGTGGATGAAGGCGATTTGGTAAAGTTTTGTGTTGCGCGGAGTAAAACCGAGCGTGTTTTTGAAAAAAAGGTAAAATTCCCGGTGCTCGCCCTTGAAACGGAAAAAGTTCAGCATTTTAATATTTACGGAATGCCAGACAGGCGTTGTGTCCGCCAAAGCCGAAGGTGTTGCTGAGGGCAAAGTCTACACGACGGTGGGTGGGCTTGTTAAAAGAGAAATCAAGCGAAGGGATGTCGGGGTCGTCGGTGAAATGGTTGATGGTGGGTGGGATAATGTCGTTTTTGACGGCCAGGATGGTGGCTATAGCTTCTACGGCACCAGCGGCTCCGAGAAGGTGGCCAGTCATGGATTTGGTGGAGTTCAGCGTGATGTGGCTGGCGTGGTCGCCGAAAAGGGAGACGACGGCACGGGGTTCGGAGATGTCGCCGATGGGGGTAGATGTGCCGTGGGTGTTGATGTGGTCGACATCGGTTGGCTGCATGCCGGATTCGGCAATGGCTTGGCGCATGGCGAGCATGGCTCCTTTTCCCTCTGGATGTGATGCGGCGATGTGGTAGGCATCGGCCGTGAGTCCGCAGCCAGTGATTTCGGCATAGATTTTGGCTCCGCGGGCTTTGGCGTGTTCCAGCTCTTCAAGGATGAGGGTGCCGGCGCCTTCGCCGAGGACGAAACCGTCGCGGTCTTTGTCGAAGGGACGGGAGGCTGTGGCGGGGTCGTCGTTACGGAGAGAGAGGGCTTTCATAGAGGAGAAGCCACCTATGCCCACGGGGATGATGGCTGCTTCGCTACCACCGGTAATCATTACGTCTACCTTGCCTAATTGAAGCATCATGAATGCATCGGCAATAGACATGGCCGAGGAGGCACATGCGGCGGTGGTGGAATAGTTTGGTCCGTGGAAACCGTAGCGGATAGAGATTTGACCCGCACAGATGTCACCAATGGTTTTGGTGATGAAAAATGGGCTGAAACGTGGTGTATTTTGGCTTACGGCGTACGACAGAAGTTCGTTCTGGAAAGTCTCTGCACCGCCCATGCCGGTACCGAAAATAACTCCAACCCTATCGCGGTCAGTTTTCTCAATATCGAGACCTGAATCTTTCAGAGCCTCGTCGACTGCAACAAGCCCGTATTGGGTAAAGAGGTCAAGCGTTCTAATCTCCTTACGGTCGAAGTACTGGGTACCGTCAAACCCCTTCACCTCTGCGGCAATGTGGCATTTGAGGTTGGAGGAGTCGAAATGTGTAATCAGGCCGGCTCCACTTACTCCTTTTAATAAAGAATCCCACAATTGTGATACGTTATTACCAATAGGAGTAAGTGTGCCGAGACCAGTGACTACAACACGTTTCAGATTCATTGCGCTGAAGCGAGTGAAATTAATTATTTCTGAGCGTTTTCAATGAAAGATACTGCGTCACCGACGGTAACGATTTTTTCAGCTTCTTCATCGGGAATCTGGATGTCAAATTCCTTCTCAAGTTCCATAATCAATTCAACAGTGTCTAAAGAGTCAGCGCCGAGATCATTAGTGAAGCTGGCTTCCAGCGTAACATCTTTTTCAAAAAAAATCCATATAATCACTATTTTTAACTTTTTTTCTTTTGAGTCTTTTGGTCAAAATGTTGTTTATTAGTGGTTTGTCTTGATTTTTTAACGTGTGATTCAGCGGCTTTTTTTGTGGAAAAGTGTCGTTTTTTGTCTCAAATTATGTCTAAATTTGTTAAATTTTGTGTATTTTGAGAGAAGAAGTATGTTAAATTTTGTGGAAGGACAACAATTTGAGAGGTTTAGCGTTATTAGGACAAATACTGACAAAATATGGTAAAATTAGCAATATTAGCATCTGGAAACGGTACCAATGCTCAAAGAATAAGCGAATACTTCGCTGGAAACAAGCAGGTTTCAGTCGAATGCATAATTTATAACAAACGTGATGCCTATGTGGCAGAGCGTGCAAAGAAATTGGGTGTGACTTCCCACTATTTTGGCCGGGCGGATTTTTATTCCAATGGAAATGTGTTGCGTTACCTGCAAGAAAGAGAGATAGATTGGGTTATTTTGGCCGGTTTTCTCTGGTTGGTTCCTGAGGACATGCTGAAAGCTTTCCCGAACAGGATTATCAATATTCATCCGGCATTGTTGCCTAAGTACGGCGGGAAGGGCATGTATGGTCACCATGTGCATGAGGCAGTTATTGCTAACAAAGAGAAAGAGAGCGGTATAACGATTCATATAGTGGATGACCAATATGACAGGGGATTGACTCTTTTTCAAGCGAAATGTTCTTTAACTGATGCTGATACGCCTGATACATTGGCCGATAAGATTCATTTGTTGGAGCAGGAATATTTCCCCGTTGTGATTGAAAAGACTGTGCTGAAATGAGAATAGGGGTTAATACCAGGCTATTGTTGACTGGCAAGATGGATGGTATAGGTTGGTTTACGACCGAAACCATGAAGAGGATTGTCCGCTCCCATCCTGAGCATGAGTTTTATTTTTTCTTTGACAGGCATTATGACCCGTGTTTTGTTTTTGGAGAAAATGTCCACACGGTTGTTCTCTTCCCGCCAGCGCGGCATCCTATATTGTGGTATTTGTTTTTTGAGCATAGCGTGAAGCGAGCGTTGAAACGCTATAAGATAGACCTTTTTGTTTCTCCCGACGGATATATGTCTCTTGGAACCAAGGTACCCACATTGACGGTTATCCATGATATCAATTTTGAGCATAGCAAAGATAATCTGAAGCCTTCGC
>CACXXY010000280.1 GCA_902771655.1 uncultured Bacteroidota bacterium
TTGGGAAGGCACTATGCTCAATGTCAATGTAGGCAAGGTAGATATAATGTTTGACTCCAAAACCGGACTCATCACCAGCATCAAGAAAGACGGCAAGCCCGTGGTAGTGGATGGTCCGCAACTTTGCTTATGGCGACCTCCCACCGACAACGACCATGTGGACGGTCACGGCGAGTTGCTCTGGCGCAGAATTGGACTGGACAACCTCACGTGGAAAGTGAACGATATCAAAGTTGAAAAATTGGATGAGAGGAAAAAAATTCAACACATTATCGTCAAAAAGACTGCGTATAATGAGAATGGTGAGATAGTATTTGATGTGACAGAGTGGTATTTAATTGCATGTACGGGCGATATCGTAGTAAGTTATTTGGTGCAACCCGCTTCTTGGGTTCCTTCTCTCCCCAAAATGGGTGTTCAGATGAAAGTGTCAGACGAGTTGGTTACTACCGAATGGGTAGGTTACGCGCAGGAAACCTACAAAGACCGTCAGGCATGTGGCTTCATAGGCCATTACGAAGCTCCAACAGATGACCTGTTCCATCATTACGTGCGTCCGCAGGCGGCAGGCAACCGCATGGGAATTCGATACATATCTTTGTTCAATAAAGAACACCAAAGAATGCTATCTGCGCAATTAGAAAACCAAACCTGTCAATTTAGCATATATCCATACGATGATAAGAATATTGAACAGTCAAAACATACTAACAAGTTGGTACGGACAAAGTATTATACTCTCAACATAGATTATGCGCAAGCTGGCTTGGGTACTGCCACCTGCGGACCTGATATATCAGACAAAGATTTATTGAAGGCTAAAAACATTAAATTCGAGTTACAATTGCAAATAGGAGATCAAATACCTTCTGAAAAAAAATTTAATAATGAGAAATTGTGTAATGGCTATTGTGAATCATTTGATGGTAGTATAACATCTGTTCGAGGAAAAAGATTTATTCTTTTATCAAGTGCAATAAATAATCCAACATCTCCCTATAACAATGATATAGGCATTCTCACTGATGGACAAATCGGCAACCCCGCCAATTTTCATGAAGGGCTATTACAATACAAGCTATTACAATCAAAGTTTGATAAAAATCAAGAAGACTCGCTGACAGTCACGCTCAGTTTCGCCCACCATCCGTCGCAGTGGGTCTTCCTGCCACAGAAGGTGACGGTGTCGTATTCCAAGAACGGCAAAAAGTACAGTCAACCTGAGGATGTTGCACTGCCCTTTAATCCAATGCTGGGAGAAAACAGCAAGCCTAAAGTTTACATCCTGCGCCATAAGATCCCAAACAAAAATATCAAGTACATCCGTATTGTTGCTGAACCTGTGGAACAGCTACCCAGCTGGCATCCAGCAGCGGGAGAGAAGGCGTGGCTGATGATTGACGAGGTGAAGGTACAATAGGGGGAGTCTTGCACTTCGTGCTCGAGGGGAGTCATGCTTCGCATGAAAGGGGAGTCTCATGCTACGCATTCGAGGGGAGTGGACTTCGTCCAAAGGGGAGTTGGGCTACGCTCGAGGGGAGATTAATTGATTACAGGATTACAGGATGATGGATTATCTGGTTAGAGTGTGTGATTAAATGTAGGGACGTACCGCGTGCGTTCGAGGGGAGTCTCACTGCGTTCGAGGGGAGTGGACTTCGTCCAAAGGGGAGTTGGACTACAGATGAGAAGAGTATTTTTTAGTATTTTTGCAAAGCAAACAAGGCATCAAGCATCATAAAAAAATCTGCTGTAATATGGAAAACAAAGCTGGTCAATTTTTGGAAAGATATCGTGAGACAGAAGAATGGGTACTCAACAATCTCAAAGTCGCGGATATGAAAGATTTGGAGCAAATGCCACAGTACAAAAGCATTCGCAGCAATTTGGCATTCTGCCGTATGCTACGCAACCTATTGTCCCACTACGATTGGTCCAAAGCGGACAACGACATGATTATCGTCACCGACCAGGCTGTACGGCAAGTTAACAAAATCTACTATGCCATAAACCCCTTGACCTTGATGCGACTTGCGGTTCGAGCCGGAGAAATTTTCGCTCCATCACCAGCTGATTCAGTGCTTTCCGCTGTAAAAATCATGCAACGCAACGACTATTCTTACATTCCCATTGTGGAAAACCATAGGATTGTTGGGGTATTCAGCACCAAAAATATCATGCGACTGGTAGCAGAAAACAGCACCATTAATTTTAGTGAACAACTGACTTTCAAGGACATAGCGAACATCACCAATATCATGGATGAGCCGAATGCCCACTATGGTTTTATCAATTCCAACGCAACGGTGGAGGATGTAAGTGAGATGTTCCAGCGTTCCAAAAAAAGAAGAGTCCGTTTAGATGTGCTTTTTATTACGGACAACGGCCGTTCTGATGGCCTGTTGCAAGGGATGGTGACGCCTGTGGATTTACTTTAGGGGGAGTCTCGCTTCGCTCGAGGGGAGTCATGCTTCGCATGAGGGGAGTCTCACTGCATTCGAGGGGAGTTTACGGCGAAGGTGCGTAAGGAAAAAAGGAATTCAAAATTCAGAATTCAAGGATATGCCCGTGGATGCTTTGCGGCAAAGCCGCAACCGCCGCATAAAAAAAGCGGCCCGCAGAGATCTGCGAGCCGCTAGAGGATGAGGCAACGACCTACTCTTCCACCATTTAAGGCAGTACCATCGGCGCGGTCGGG
>CACXXY010000281.1 GCA_902771655.1 uncultured Bacteroidota bacterium
GAACGGCCTTAAGCCTGTGGATGTGAGCAAGCCCAATAAATATCCCATGCCGGTGTGGTATCACAAACCGTCTGACGAGTATCGTGAGGATTGGGATGTTAGTGGTACATTGTCCAACGTGAACCTGATTTTCAGCGTAGGACTGTCCTTGTCAAACAATTTGTGAAACAGTGCTGTTTGCGGGTCAATTCTTACTTGATGATGTATTTCTTGCCTGAGTGGATGTAGATTCCAGGTGCCGTGGGCTTGGAGTTGTAAGAACGGCCAATGATGTCAAACCACAGGTTGCTGTCAACGGCTGGCTCATCGCTCTCGATGGCAACGAGGGCATCAACCTTGTCGGCAGAAATGCTGATAACAGCCTAATGTCCGAGTTTTGACAACAAGGTAGCACCTGCCTCACGGATTTTGGCAAACGTGCTCGCCGCATCTTGGGAATCAACCTCCACCACAAGCCTGATGCTCGGGTCCGCATCAAGTGCTTGAAGTTTCTTGCCGTTTGAGTCATATTTTGCTGCCCGTTTTTGCAGTAAAGACAGTTGTGCGCTAGGGGTGAGTTTACTGTGGGCACTCGACATGAGAGCGCACGAGCAAGCGATAATGGCTAATAAGACAATCTGAAATAGCCTATTCTTCATGATTATTTTGTTTCTTCCTCTGTTTGAACGCTTGAAATTTCATTTTCAAGAATTGGAATACACTTTGTTTCTTTTTCTCCCTTAGCTCATATGTTTTTTTGCTGATAAACATTCCGACAAGAACAGGTACCACCGAACAAAATGTCAGATCTAGTATTGCTTTGAATTCATCAGCATAAGATTTGGGTGTTATAGTCAGCAGATCGACTATTGCCAGTGCCAGAGCAGCTAACAAGAAACCGCTTACCAATGTAACAGCCACTCTCCAGAAGTTCCCCCAGTAGTCATAGCCAAACAACTGCTTGTAGGCATAAAAAAAGAACAAAGGAAGCATAATATAGAAATAGTCACCGAAAAAGTCGGCAAGGTCATCCACAATCAGAACCTGAATGGCCATGAACACCGTGATGAAAAAAACTTGCGGTAGCGTGTGCTTGGTGTTGCGTGGCGCATAATGGAATAGACACCATGTGGGAATAATGAAGAAGCATGTCATGACCAACCATCCCCATCCCGGACTGCTCTCAAGCCAGGCAAAGAACTGAGCGCTCAATGACGTGTTGCCTTGAAATGCCTTGACTTCATTGGAACCGAACAATTTATCAATAAGGACACTGAGCACTCCCATGACAACCAGCATTTTTACTGGCGGGAACGACACTTGCCGCTTGCCGTTGATGTAATCGCTGATGAAATATCCGGGACGCCAAATCAGCTGCCACAGCGAGTACAGCAACGAACGGTTGCCCATTCCCCACACCTCGGCGGTGCTTTGAAGCACACTCTTCCACGATACCTTTTTCAAACCGGCCTTTTGCGAGCATCATCCAATGAAATCTTTTTGCAAAGATAATGTTTTTCCTTAAAAGTGATGTTCTTACAATCATTTTCTCTAGCAAAGACATTACCGTGACACCTTTTGTTTATTCCGTCTCCTCCGTTAATTGCTCTACATCTCGCCTAAGAACGCGCCTTGGCAATGCAAGAAAAATATGTTTTTTCTTGCTATTGCGCTCGGGTTGGATAAATTCCTCACGCTCGACAATAAAAACAAGTTTTCATTGTTCTCGCTTAATCGGAATTTTGCACTACTACTTGATATGAACAGATTTATCACACTTGCTCTGGCAATAGGCCTCGCCTTTGCCGGCTCAGCACAAGACCGTTCCCAGGGCGGCATCAGCCCCGACATGATGCGCCAAATCGTCGCCAATTCGGCAGCTAACCAAAACAAGGCCATCAGCAATGCCATGGCGACAAATGCCATCGACGATCTTGCCCGGAATTACCGCAACAACAAGATTACGGACACTCATTTCAGCATCGAGACGCCCAAGCAGTCGATCCATAACCAGCGACAGAGCGGGCGCTGCTGGATGTACTCCAGTTTCAACGTGCTGCGCGCCAACTTTGCGCACCGTCACGG
>CACXXY010000282.1 GCA_902771655.1 uncultured Bacteroidota bacterium
ACTATAGAACGAATCGCGTACCTCGCCGTTGCGAACCACTACCACCCCGACACTGCACACACTGCTTCGCTCGCCATTGGCGGTCTCGAAATCTATGGCTGCAAAATCCTGCATGTTTCACTTTCTATTTATAGGGAACCTTTATAGCACGTGCCATACAACAGCATGTCTATGCCATTTTACAATGCCAACTACTATAAGGTGCTACAACCTATTTAATCTCAATACCTGAGAACACACACGAACCTGAAATATACAACGTACGTGTCTGGTTAGAGAGGATTATCCTCCGCTTGTCGTCAACCCCGCCGAAAGTCGAATCTGCTGTCACTTTGACCAACAAGTCGTTTGGCGCATAGATAACCAGTCCGGCAAACTTGCAGTTCACCTTCATTTCCACATCCTCACTGATTGTTGCTCCGCGCAAGTCAAGATGAACCGAGGCAAACGAAGCTGTCACGTCTGCACCCTCAAAAATCTCCCCGCTGAAACTCAGATTCTGTTCTCCAAACGATGCATTCACCACGCGGATGTTTTTCCCATCGCGGTTAAGTATCTCGAAAGGTGAGACATTGTCCTCCTCCCTCTTTTTTGACGTTATCTTTGATACCGTATTGCCAAACATCATACCCAGACCCAACGCAATGACAAGTACAGCCAGGCCTATCTTCCAAAACATATCCCATTCAATGACATCCCGTTCTGCAAGCAGTAACAGCACACCCACGCCCAGTCCAATGGCAGGGCCTGTCTTGTCTCTATTTCCCAGCAGCCCGCATATCGAAGGTATGATGATAAACATCGTCCACCAGCCTTCAAACAGAATATTGACATGAAGAATAATACACACAATCCACGCAATGCCGAAAAGCACCAGCGCCGATCCCCAAATAACTTTGTTACGATTCATTTCTTGTTTAAATTAGTGAATTATACGTACATGGTTGCCCATGATTCATTACTTTCCAAATGCAAATATACACAAATTCCTCGATATACAAACACCCCCGACAAACAAATAATACCAAACGCCTACCTGACAACGGGACCCATTGCTAATTTCAGCTGTCAATGCGGTCGCCACAAAAATGCTTGTGTCTACACCCAGCGCAACGGCGTCCCTGCCACACCCCTTCCAAATGGTCGGCAGCGGCATCCACCAACGCAGGGTCGTCGGTCAATATTCCTGCCTCAAAATTCCGTCCGTTTTCGCTCTTCATCCCCATGCCTGCACCCGTCAGATTCGCCGACCCTATATATGCCGCCGCACAATCAAAAACCATTAGTTTAAAGTGCACACGCGAGCAAAGCCTTCGCTCTAACTTCGTCCACAGTCCAGGGAATCGGTCAAAATCCTCTCTGAAATTCTCCCCAGGCTCCTTGGCATGCAGCAATCGTACCTCCACACCACGTCCGCCGTCCCAATCCAAAGGTCATGTTTCACGCCCTCGCAACGTAACAGCACCTCATTATAATGCTCCTTATCTGCAATATATTTCAGCATAACAGAACGAATTTACAGTCTGCAAAAGTACACATTTTTTACCAATCAGCAGCCTTTTTCTGCCATTGATTGTAAAATAAATGCGCCATCCTCAATCCACCCCTATCCGCTTTCCCATGCACCTCCACCTCCTACCATGAAACAAAAAGTTTCCAAACCAAGAAATTTTATTATATTTGCAATTATTTAAAAAGTAATAATCATAAATTAAATAAAGCTTACCATAATGAAATACAATAATATAACAAACCCATTTATCATTTCAAAGGACATTCCAGAAGCATTTTTTTGTGACCGCGAGGAAGAAACAACCTTTCTCATCAAGCAAATAGACAACGGACGAAATACCGTGATTGTTTCACCCCGCAGAATGGGTAAAACAGGCTTGATACACCACCTGTTTCGCCAAGAAACAATTCAGGAACGGTACACATCCTTCTTTGTGGACATCTACCCGGCATCCTCTTTACAGGAGATGTGCTACATATTGGGGCGGAGTGTCTTCGA
>CACXXY010000283.1 GCA_902771655.1 uncultured Bacteroidota bacterium
TTCATACCACCACTCAGCTCATCGGGATACAGTTTGTTGGTATTCTCCAAATCCACACGTTTCAGGCAGAAATTCACCCGTTCCATTTTCTCCCCGTATTCCATATCTTTCAGCATATCCAGCGGAAAACGGACGTTCTCCTCGATGGTCATGGAGTCGAACAGCGCGGAGCCTTGAAACACCATGCCCATATCGGCACGCAATTCCCGTTTCTCCTTTTCAGACAATTTTCTGAAAACACGGTCATTATATACAATCTCTCCTTCGTCGGGCGTATGCAAACCTACCAGACATTTCATCATCACAGTTTTGCCAGAGCCGGAGCGACCGATAATCAGGTTGACCTTGCCTTCCTCAAACTGCGTGGTGATATTTTTCAGCACCTGCTTCTCGCCAAAATATTTAGAAACATTTTTAACTTCTATCATCTTCTTTCAGTTTGAATATTAAAGCATAATCTGTGTAACCACCATATTGAGAATCAGAATCACGAAACTGGCCACCACAATTCCCATGGTACTCGCCTGTCCCAATTCCAAAGCGCCGCCATCGATTCTATAACCATAGAATGCAGATACAGAGGATATTATAAAAGCGAAAATAAAAGTTTTCGTCAAAGCATAGAAAATATCATACATACGGAAGAAGGAGGTCATACCATCCACGAAATCGTAGGTGGAAACAGAACCTGTCAATACAACAGTCACATAGCCACCCAAAAGAGCGAAGAAAATACTGACAATAATCAGCAAAGGAATCATGATGACAGCCGCTACTATTTTTGGCAGCACTAAATAGGAAGCGGGGTTAATACCCATAACTTCCAGAGCATCAATCTGTTCTGTAACACGCATACTACCGATTTCAGCGGTGATACGTGAACCGAGATTACCCACCAGCAGCAAACTGATGATAGTAGGGCAAAGCTCCATGACCGCGGTGGTTTTCACGATATAGCCCACGCACCATTTCGGAATCCAGTTGCTTTCAATCTGCATGGCGGTCTGCATGGTGATAACGCTACCAAGTGTGATGGAAACAATACATACAATAAGCAGGGAACCTATTCCCATTGCGTCCATCTCATAGATAAGCTTTCGGGAAAAGACATTCCATTTTCCCGGTTTGGTGAAGACCTTTCCCAGGAACATGAAATACTCTCCAAAAGTCTCAATAAATTTTCTAATCATAATGGTTGAATTAGCTTATGATTCTCTCACGATAACCGCGCCCAAACTGTTCAGTCGTTCCACGATATTCTGGTAGTAACCACGGTCAATCTGCTCCACATTCTGGATGATGCTGGTACCTTCGGCGGAGAGTGCCGCAATCAGCAAAGCCACACCGGCACGGATATCCGGAGAGGCCATTGTGGTGGCACGTAGGCGATACTTATGGTTCAAGCCGATAACTGTGGCACGATGCGGATCGCAAAGGATAATTTGCGCTCCCATTTCTTGCAGCTTATCCACAAAAAACAGACGGCTTTCGAACATTTTCTGATGAATCAGCACACTGCCTTTTGCCTGAATGGCAGTCACGAGCGCGATACTGATCAAGTCGGGAGTAAAGCCAGGCCACGGCGCATCCGCAATGGTCAGGATAGAACCGTCCATATTGGTTTCTATTTCATACTCTTTCTGCTGAGGAATATGAATATTGTCGCCATCTATCCTGAACTGAACTCCTAATTTGGCAAAGGTGTAAGGAATTATGCCCAAGTGTTTTACGGCGCAATCCTTAATGGTTATGGTTGAGCCGGTAATTGCCGCCATACCCATGAAGCTGCCCACCTCAATCATGTCGGGCAAGATACGATGCTCACAGCCGTGCAGTTCGTCAACACCTTCAATCGTCAACAAGTTAGAGCCAATACCACTGATTTTAGCGCCCATTTTATTCAGCATAGTACACAACTGATACAGATACGGTTCACAAGCGGCATTAAAGATGGTGGTGGTACCTTTGGCTTTCACCGCAGCCATCACGATATTGGCGGTACCTGTCACGGATGCCTCATTCAGCAACATGTAGGTTCCTTTAAGAGGATTAGCATCCAACTCATATACATTACCATCTGTCAAGGTGACCTTGGCACCCAGATTCGCGAAACCCTCAAAGTGAGTGGTCAAGGGGCGACGGCCGATTTTATCGCCACCGGGTTTAGCAGAATAAGCCTTGCCAAAACGCCCCAACAGCGGTCCCAAAATCATGATAGAGGCACGGATAGCTCCCGACAGCTTGATAAATTCAGGAGATCTCAGAAAATCCAGGCTGATATCCTTGGCTTGGAACTTGTAGGTATCTGCTGTTATCGGTGTGATTTCCACACCCATGGCGGAGAGTATCT
>CACXXY010000284.1 GCA_902771655.1 uncultured Bacteroidota bacterium
GCATTGGCATACACACTCATGTCCACCTGCGGATAAGTCTTGAACAACTCTATCATGCTCAGGTTGATATGAATTTCTTCTTCAGCGTTTGCGGTTTCTATACTTTTCAAGGGTTGTGGTAAATTCATATCCAAACCGTGAGTGCTTTCGGGAAATGGAATATCATAAGTTCTGAACGCCATAGAGCCTTTGATGTGATTGTAATATGGATCAAGTTCAAAAATGTAATAGCGTTTGCCAGCAATATCCACAAATGAAATGCCATACAATTGTTGTTCCACTGCTATCAGGCAGAACAGGTGTGTCTGGGCAAAGCCTACTTTGGCTTCCATTCCGAGTTGGTTGAGTAGAAAAACCGTCATCACAACTTGTTCGTTGTATTGGTGGTCGTAGGTTTGTTGGGTCATACGAAGCACCAACTGGTAAACAGCCCAGTCGTTGAAAGCTTGCTGTTGGCGAGCAATACGGCAGCGTTGCAGCATCTCTTCATAATCGCATTCCGAAAGTTGTACCCAGAAATCGGAGACGTCATCAACGGTAATCCCTTTCAATCCACTTGGAAACGGCTTTTTGATTAGATGAATATTTTCTCCAAAAAGATTGAAATCAAGGAAATTTAACTGTTCTGCAGGAAAGCTTGAGGGCTCGTTTTCCACTGGTTTATCAGGAGACTCTTGCGGGGGCAACTGTGGCTTTACCACTGGCAGTTCGGGAACTTCGTCTTTTTTGATTTCAGGCAGTTTGTCCGGTTTCGGTTTGGGGTCTCTCACCATCGGTTGCTCACCGGTAAAAGCCTTCATATTGGCTGCCATTGCCTCCGCAAACTGCTTGTTGATGCTATCGACAAAATTATTGAATTGCTGTTGACTCTGATTCACAAACGCATTAAACTCCTCTTCGAAATTCTGTGCCTGCACCGAAGTCATACACCACAAACAAACAATGAATAACCCAATGAATTTTTTCATATTACAATTTCTAATTTTGAAAGTGCGGACTCCCTAATTTCCAAAGGATCCGCACTCTCAACTATTAATTATTAATTGTTAACTTTTAATTGCAGGCTGTTATTCTGCCACCTCATCATACTTCGGCATATCCTTCGCCACTTGCTCTGTCAACTTGTCCATACCTAACAGTTTCTCCAGTTGTGCCTTATTGATATCAGAATCTTTCTTCAGTTCGTCCAAAATCACCTCGCGGGCAATGGCGTGCGACCAAGTTTCTGTGAGACAATCACTTTGGCGTTCTCCACGGTTTTGGTAATAGAAGCGGCTTCTTTGGCGGAGATTTCCTGGTTAGCCAAAGCCACATCGGTCAAAGCGGCTACACTACTGCTGACTTGCGCAGCTATACGCAGTTTGGCAACGTTGTCGGCTTGTGATTGCGCTGCGGCAAATGAGTTGGCAGTTGCCATTTCCTGTGCCCAGATATAGCGAGGATAGCCGGATGCTTCTCTATCGTACATTTTCAGCCAGGTTTCATCCAACTGTTTGGCAATGGGCAGTCCCATGGTTTTCCAGCCCTCTTTTTCCAGTTTTTTTGCTTCTTTTTGTGCCATTTTCTCTGTTTTCTGATATACAGCGGCGTGGAGTTCTTTCTGGTCCTTCTTCAATTCCTTGTTTTCTTTCTTTTGAGCTTTGCTGTTCTGGGCTGAAACAGGACTTGCCACCATAATACATACGGCCAAAACGACCATGCTGAATAATTTGATTGCGTTTTTCATTTTTGATTGATTTTAATGATTATTATTGATTACAACTTTGTTCAATCGCTGTTTTCATTCCTATATAGCAACAACCCCACCCGAATCTATCAAATATTTTTCTTTTTTTGAAACAAATATTTTATCCACTTAAAAATCAACATTTTGCAAAAAAAATTTGATGATTAATTGTCAATTGTCAATTATCAATTGTCAATTGTCAACTATGTTCACTCCCTGCCAAAGCACCCGTTTCTCGCTCTTTTTGATTTTCGACAGCCAATTGATGACATTCTCATACGTCACGGTTTCCATGAATGGGTATGATTTTTTGAGGGCGACAATCAGAATTACTCCTTGCTCAATATTGTCTCTTACGTCGCTGATTTCCATAGTATACTCGAAGGGTGTGTTGTATAAGAACGTCTTTCCTTCGGGAGGAAAGTTCACAGGGATGCCC
>CACXXY010000285.1 GCA_902771655.1 uncultured Bacteroidota bacterium
TCAGCATTGTATGCTTCCTGCTCCCAAACATATTATTATATATAGGGATGAGGATGGTGAGTTGTGTACCAAGCTTTTTGCCAAAGAGCAGAGTTACAAGTCAATGCTGAAGATTTTGGGATACTAAGATATATGTAATTCATCGTTTCTTTTTACGATGAGAGTGCAATGACAGGGTAGAGACGCGATTTGTCGTGTCTCTACTTTTATTTTTGCGGATTCCGTTCAATAGGAATAGATGCCACCGGTCGGCGCGTTATCGGGGTTGATCACCGTGGTGGAAAGGTTGTGGCATTTTGTGAATGTATTTTTAAAATTTATTTGTATATTTGCAAATTATTTTGCATATATATATTAATATTAAATCAATCCAAATTGAACTATGAAAAGAGAAAATCAGAACATCAACCTCATGACCGACTTCGCTTTCAAGCGGTTCTTCGGCACAGAACCCTACAAGAACAATCTCATCCACTTCCTCAACGCTGTCCTGCCACCGTATATCGGACCCGTGCAGGACCTGACCTATCTGCCCACGGAGCAGCTCGGGACAAGCGACACCAACAAACGACTGGTCTTCGACGTGCTCTGCGCCAACCCGATAAACGACCACATCATCGTGGAGATGCAGAAGGCGAGCCAGGAGTTCTTCAAGGACAGGGTCATCGCCTACTCCTCGCGGCACATCAGCGAGTCGTTGGAAATCGGTGACCGCAAGTACAGCTTCCCAAAGGTCATCACCATCGTGCTGGTGGATTTCGAGATTCCGGAGCTGAGAGGGTCGGACAAGTTTATTCAGCATGTCATGCTAAAAGATGACGAAAACAAAATTTTTTCCGACAAAATGTCGTTTCTTTTGATAGATTTGACTAAATTTGCAGCCGAAATAAGTTTCGAGCAGTTAAGGGAAGAAAGCCAGAAATGGTGCTATGTCATCAAGAACATGTGGAGTTCCCAAGGAAGAGACCATTTTCCGCGAGCTGTTCGAGAACTGCAAAATATCAAAACTGAACGCCATGGAAAAACAAGAGTATGAGAAAAGCGTATTGGAGTACGAGGACGTAAAAGACGCGATGGAATATCACCACAGGATGGGATTCGCTGAAGGTATGGAGAAAGGTATGGAGAAAGGTATGGAAAAGGGGATGAAGGAAGGACGTGAGGAAGGCAAAAAACAAGCCAGGCAAGAGATGATAGCCAACATGCTGGAGATGGGAATCTCCATAGTGGACATGGCAAGAATCACAGGCATACCTGAGGAGGAACTAAGGCAGCTTTGTTCAGAAAGGTAATCTTGACGTCCAGTCCATTGCCAAATATACATTGTAGAGGTTCATTTTTATGCGGATATACGTCAACAAGTAGATACATTGTATGTGATGCTTCGTGCAAATTACGTGTCCATATAAAGCAATATATCAAAAACTATCGAAAGGTAATAAATCCTCAGCTTAGGCAGGAATAAGATTTTATGTCTTCGTATCGAAAAAAATTGTAAGTTTGCAGAAATTTTAAAACTACTATTATGGATTTAAAAGGAAGAAGAGAAAGTTCGAATGTGGACGACCGTCGTCGCTTGAGCGGCAAAGCCATCGGTGGTATGGGTATCGGTGGTATGATTGTTATGGGATTGATTGTCTGGATTATGGGCGGCAATCCTTTGAGTGTAATACAAAACAGTAATTTGGGCAGTTCTTCTGGCCAGACCGAAGCATACGAACCTTCCGCTGAAGAAGAAGAATTGGCGAAGTTTGCCAAGCAGATTCTGGCCGGTACTGAGGATGTGTGGACGGCTGAGTTCAAGAAGATGGGCAAGACCTACGTTCCTCCGAAATTGGTGCTGTTCACGGGTAGCGTGCAGTCGGGCTGCGGTGGCGCCACCTCGGCTACAGGTCCGTTCTATTGCTCGGCTGACCAGTGCGTTTATTTGGACTTGTCCTTCTTTATGAATATGAAAAAACAGTTGGGTGCTGATGGCGATTTTGCCTACGCATACGTTATTGCGCACGAG